>NZ_JASZYM010000011.1:0-287200 GCF_030317005.1 Variovorax sp. J22R115
ATCCACAACATCCAGCCCGGCCCGCAGGTGATGACCAGCAACCCCGAACTCTTCTGGGGCCTGATCGCCTCGATGTGGATCGGCAACGCGATGCTCATCATCCTGAACCTGCCACTGATCGGCATGTGGATCAAGCTGCTGACGGTGCCGTACAAGTTCCTGTTCCCGGCCATCGTGCTGTTTTGCGCGATCGGGGTGTACTCGACCAACAACAACACCTTCGACATCTGGATGGTCGCGGCCTTCGGCTTCGTCGGCTATCTCTTCATCAAGCTGCGAACCGAGCCTGCGCCACTGCTGCTGGGCTTCATCCTGGGGCCGATGATGGAAGAGAACCTGCGGCGTGCGCTGCTGCTGTCGCGCGGCACGTGGAGCGTATTCGTGACGCGGCCGCTGTCGGCAGGGTTGCTGGTAGCGGCGTGCCTGCTGCTGGGCATCGTGCTGCTGCCCTCGATCAAAGCCAAACGCGAAGAGGCTTTCGTCGAGGACTGACGCCCACCGTGCAGGCCAAAGCAAGAAAAGCCGCCCGAGGGCGGCTTTTCTTGTTCGCCAGGAATACCGCGGATCCGGCTCCGCCGGTCCGCAGGTATTGGGGGCGAGCAACAGTCAGGGCGCGACGTAGTCGGAAACAACCTTCCACTTTCCATCCACGATCTGCGACAGCCGCGACTGCTCGTTGCCCAGCCGCTTCGTCGCAGTGAAAGTCATCTTCGGCGCACCGAACATGTCTGGCTCGAACGTGCTGCTGTCCATGGCCTTGATGAAGCTATCCGTGTTCAGGTTGGGCCCGGCCTTGTTCGCCGCCTGGATGAAGCTCTGCACGATCATGTAGCCGTACACCGAGAACACCGTCGGGTCTTCATTGAACTTGGTCTTGTACTTGTTGGCCCAGAAGCGCAGCGGCTGCGACTGCTCGTCCGTGTACGGGTTCTGCACGGTCATGGTGGCGTAGATGCCATCCATCGGCTTGCCGCCGAGCTTGTGGATCAGGTCGGTGTAGGCCGCGCTCGAACCCAGGAAGGTCGGGTTGAAGCCCGTCTTGCGCGCTTCGCCGACTGTGCCGATGGTCTCGCGGATGATGGTGCCGAGCACCACGAGGTCGCAGTTGGCGGCCTTCATCTTCGCCACCTGCGATGAGAAGTCGGTTGCGCCGCGCTTGAAGGAGGTCTTCTCCGTGAGCTCCAGGCCCGCGGTCTTCAGACCCGCTTCTGCGCCGCGCTGCACCTCGAGGCCGAACTCGTCGTCCTGGTAGATCGTGCAGACCTTCTTGGCGCCCTTCTCCTTGATCATCTTGGGCAGCGCCAGGCGGATCTGGTCATAGTAGGTCGCTGCAAACGAGTACTTGAGCCGGTTGAGCGGCTCGTACATTTCGCGCGCGGCGGTGATCGGGAAGAAGTTGACGACGTTCTTCTCGAACTGCACCGGCATGGCCGCCATGTTCTGAGCCGTGCCGATGTGGCCGGCCATGATGAAGATCTTGTCCTGGTTGACCAGCTTCTGGGCCGCCAGAACGGCCTTCTTGGGGTCGTATCCCGAGTCCTCCACGAAGAGCTTGAGCTTGCGACCGTTGACGCTGCCCTGCTCGTTGAGTTCGTCCACCGCCAGTTGCATGCCGTTGCGCGACTGCTTGCCGAAGCCCGCGAGCGGTCCGGAGAGATCCTGGATCGTGCCGATCCGGATCTCGTCCTTGCTCACGCCTTGTTGCTGCGCGCCGGCCAGCCCGGAAGCCAGCGCCAGGCCGCTCGCCGCGGCGAGGGGGATGAGTGACTTGATCTTCATAACCGCTGTCTCCTCTAGGTTGGAAAAAAATCAGGCATACATGGCCTCGATGCGCTCCGCGTACTTGGTCTGGACCAGCTTGCGCTTGAGCTTCATCGTGGGCGTGAGTTCTTCGTCCTCGGCGCTGAGCTGGGTTTCGAGCAGGAAGAACTTCTTGATCTGCTCGACGCGAGCGAACTTCGCGTTGACGCGGTCGACCTCGGCCTGGATCAGATCCTGCACCTCCTGCGCGCGCGTCAGGCTCTGGTAGTTGCTGAACGGCACGTCGTGGTCCTGCGCGAATTTCTCGACGTTCTCCTGGTCGATCATGACGATCACCGTCAGGTAGGGCTTGGCATCGCCGATCACCACCGCGTCAGTGATGTAGGGGCTGAACTTGAGTTCGTTCTCCAGCTCGCTCGGGGTGATGTTCTTGCCACCTGCCGTGATGATGATGTCCTTCATCCGGTCGGTAATGCGGAAATACCCGTCCTGGTCGACCGTGCCGACGTCGCCGGTGTGCAGCCAGCCGTCGGCGTCGAGGGTCTCGGCGGTCTTCTCGGGCAGGTTGAGGTAGCCCATGAACACGTTGGTGCCGCGCACCAGGATCTCGCCGGTGGCCGGGTCGATGCGCACTTCGTTGTAGCCCGCGGCCGGCCCGATGGCGCCGGGCTTGATGCGTGTCGCGGGCACGCCGGTGGAGGCGCCGCACGATTCAGTCATGCCCCAGACCTCCAGCATCGGCACGCCCAGTGCGAGATACCAGCGCACCAGGTCTGGCGAGATGGGCGCGGCCCCGGTCACCAGAAAGCGCGCACGGTGGATGCCGATCAGCTTGCGCACGTTGTCCAGCGCGAGCCAGCGAGCAATGCGGAACTTGAAGCGCAGCATCCCGTCGACCGGCTCGCCAGCAAGCACGCGGTCGGCGATGACGGTGCCCACGCCGATGCTCCAGCCGTAGGCCGCTTGCTGCAACGCGCTCGCCTCCTTGAGCGCGATCATCACGCCCGAGTAGAACTTCTCCCACACGCGCGGCACGGCAGTGAAGACGGTGGGGGCGATTTCGCGCACGTTCTCCGGCACAGTCTCGGGGTTCTCGACGAAGTTGAGGACCGAGCCCGTGTACATCGAGAAATACTCGCCGCCCATGCGCTCGGCGATATGGCACAGCGGCAGGAAACACATGCGCTCGTCGTGCTCGTCCTGTGCGATCAGGGTGTTGTAGCCGCGCGCGGTGTAGATCAGCCCGCGATGGCTGTGCATCGCACCCTTGGGCTTGCCGGTGGTGCCGGAGGTGTAGACCAGGATGGCGAGGTCCTCGGGGCGGCAGCCGGCGACGCGCTGCTCCAGTTCGTGCGAATGGGTTTGCAGGTAGTCGCGGCCCATTGCGCGCAGCGCGTCGAGGCTCATCACATCGGTCTCGCGCAGGTCGCGCAGGCCTTCCATGTCGAACACGATGACCTTGCGCAGCAGCGGCAGGCTGCCGCGCACTTCGAGCGCCTTGTCGAGCTGCTCGTCGTCCTCGACGAAGAGCACGGTCGTGCGCGAGTCTTCGCACAGGTAATGCACCTGCGAAGCGGCATCGGTGGGATAGATGCCGTTGGACACGCCGCCGCAGCTGAGCACCGCAACGTCGGACAGCACCCATTCGACGACAGTGTTCGACAGGATGGAGGCGCACTCGCCGGGTGCAAAGCCGATGGCCATCAGGCCGCCGGCGATCTCGCGAACGGCGTCGGCAGTCTGCTGCCAGGTCCAGCTGCGCCAGATGCCAAGCTTCTTCTGGCGCATCCAGACCTTGTCGGCGCGCAGGCGGGCCGCGTTCCAGAACATGGCGGGAATGGTGTCGCCGGGGACCGCGATGTTCTGCCGGGGCTGGAGGTGGTCCAGGTCCCAGAGGCCGGCCGGTGCCTTTGTTCGCATGGCGTTGTTCTTCATCTCCAGGTCTTCTTCTTCTTCCAGCGCCGCTCGCCGCGCACGCCGTCGTCCTTGAGGCCGAGATAGAACTCCTTGATGTCTTCTTTCTCGCGCAGGCGATCGCAGGTGTCTTCCATGACGATGCGGCCGTTCTCGAGCACGTAGCCGTAGTCGGAGGCGTTGAGTGCCATGTTCGCGTTCTGTTCGACCAGCAGGATGGTGGTGCCGCGCTCGCGGTTGATGCGCACGACGATCTCGAAGATCTCCTTGGTGAGCTTGGGAGAGAGTCCGAGGCTGGGCTCGTCGAGCAGGATGAGATGCGGCGCGGCCATGATGGCGCGCGAGATGGCGAGCATCTGCTGTTGCCCGCCAGAGAGCAGGCCGGCGTCCTGCGTGGCGCGCTCTTTCAGAATGGGGAAGTAGGTGTAGACCGTCTCGATGTCGCGGGCCACGCCGTCGCGGTCCTTGCGGGTGTAGGCGCCCATCAGGAGGTTGTCCCGCACCGACAGCAACGGGAACACTTCGCGGCCTTCGGGAACATGGCTCAGGCCCTGCTGGACGATGAACGCTGGGTCCTTGGCGGTGATGTTCCGGCCCTGGAATTCGATGCTGCCTTTTCGCGGGTCGATGATTCCGGAGATGGTCTTCAGGATCGTTGTCTTGCCTGCGCCGTTGGAGCCCAGGACCGTGGCTATTTCTCCTGCGCGCACTTTGAGACTGACGCCTCGGATGGCCTTGATGGGGCCGTAGGCGCTTTCTACGTTGAGCAGTTGCAGGACGATGTCGCTCATGCGGCAGCCCTCCGCAAACTACTCACGTCATCCACGGTCCCCAGATAAGCCTCGATCACCCGCGAATCCGACTGAACCTCTCGCGGTGTCCCGGTCACCAGCGCCTCCCCCATGTTCATCGCCAGCACGCGGTCAGACACCTTGGACACCAAAGACATGTCGTGCTCCACCATCAACACCGAGATGCCGAGTTCATGCTGAATGTCCTGGATCCAGAACGCCATATCTGCCGTCTCCTCGACGTTCAGCCCCGACGATGGCTCATCGAGCAGCAACAGCTTCGGCTCTGTGCATAACGCACGCGCCAACTCGACCACCTTGCGCACGCCGTAAGGCAACCCCGCCACCATCGAATCGCGGTGATGCTGCAGGTCCAGCAGGTCGATCACCTGCTCCGCCTTCTCGCGGGCCTCGATCTCCGCGCGGCGCGTGGCGGGCGTGAAGAACACCTCGCTCCAGAAGCCCGTCTTGCGATGCGTGTGCCGGCCGATCAACAGGTTGTGCAGCACCGTCGCGTGCTCGAACAACTCGATGTTCTGGAACGTTCGCGCAATGCCCAGCGCCGCAATCTCGTGCGGCGCCTGCTGCGTCAGCGCGATCGGCTTGTCCTCGCCGCGCCAGACGATGTCGCCCGTGGTCGGCGTGTAGATGCGGCTGATCAGGTTGAACACCGTCGTCTTGCCCGCGCCGTTCGGGCCGATCAGCGTGAACACCTCGCCGCGCCGCACATCGAAGCTCACCTTGTTGACCGCAAGCACGCCACCGAAGCGCACGCTCAGGTCGTTGGCGGAGAGAAGAACGTCGCTGGAACTCATCTCAGGCGATCCGACTTGGTGAAGGACTTCTGGCGCTTGAACAGGCCCTTGCGATAGAACGGGAACAACTGAAGCCACGTGCGCACCTTGAGCCATCGCCCATAGAGCCCGAGCGGCTCGAACAACACGAACGCGATCAGTACCAGCCCATAGACCAGCCCCTGCAAGCCCGGCGCCTGCCCCACGACCGGAGGCAGCCAATCCTTCCCCAGCGCAATCAACTGCGGCATCGCGATCAGGAAGATTGCGCCGAGGAACGCGCCGTGCACCGAACCCAGCCCGCCGATCACCACCAGCAGCAGCAAATCGATCGACTGGAGAATGTTGAACTGATCCGGCGAAATGAAGCTCAGCTTGTGGGCATACAGCGCGCCGCCCAGGCCCGCGAGTGCCGCCGAGATCGCGAACGACATCGTCTTGTAGCGCGCCAGATGAATGCCCATGCTCTGCGCCGAAATCTCCGAATCGCGGATGGCGACGAAGGCGCGCCCGGTGGGCGAACGCAGGAGGTTCAGGATCGCCAGCGTGCAAAGCACCGCGACCAGCAGGCACACGAGATAGAAGCTCTCGCTCGACCCGAGGTCGATGCCCAGCAGCTTGGGCGACTTCACGTGCAAGCCCGAGTTGCCGCCCGTCACGCTCTCCCAGCGCGCGAACACCTCCTCCACAATGAAGCCGAAGGCCAGCGTCGCGATGCCCAGGTAGATGCCCTTCACCCGCAAGGCCGGTAACGCGACCACCACACCTACCGCGGCCGACAACGCCGCAGCCGCCACCAGCGCCAGTGGGAATGGCACGCCCAAGTTGTTCAGCACCGCCTGCGTGTAGGCCCCAGTGCCCAGGAAGGCCGCATGCCCGATCGAGAACTGGCCCGTGAAGCCGGCCAGCAGCATCAGCCCGAGCCCGACGATGCCGTAGATCAGCACGAAGGTCAGTTGCGCGAGCCAGTACTCCGGCAGCGCCCACGGCGCCACGATCAGCGCCGCGCCGAGCAGGCTGTACCAGAAGACATGACCGCCGTGCTTGGCGAGGTCGATGTCCTGCGTGTAGCTGGTCTTGAAGGTATAGCGCATGTCAGTTTTCCGGCATGCCGTTGCGTGACCCGCAGCGCAGCAAGCCAAAGCAGCCAAGGCCAAGAACCCCGCGGAACCGGCTTTGCCGGGCCGCCGGGGTTGCCCCCGGAGAGGGGGTGGAGAGCGACACGAAGTGCGCGAGCCTGGGGGAGAGCTTCATCTCTAGACTTTTTTTCGCAGCTTCTCGCCGAAGAGGCCGTTGGGCTTCACCATCAGCATCACCAGCACCACGATGTAGGGGGCCGTGTCTTTGAAGCCGTCCGGCAGATAGAAGCCCGCGAAGGATTCGACGATGCCGATCACCAGCCCGCCGACGATCGCGCCCGGCAGGCTGCCGAACCCGCCCACGACCGCCGCAGGGAAGGCCTTGAGCCCGATAAAACCCATGTTCGCGTGCACGAAGGTGATCGGCGCCAGCAACATGCCGGCGATGGCCGCGACCGCCGCCGCCAGGCCCCACACCAGGCCGTTGAGCCGCTTCACCGGGATGCCCATGTAGTACGCAGCCAATTGGTTCTGCGACGAAGCCTGCATCGCGATGCCGAGCTTGCTGTAGCGGAACATCGCGAACAGCAGTCCGCACAGCACCGCCGTGGCCCCGATGATCGCCATCTGCTCGACGTTGACGACCAACTCGCCCACCTTCCAGATCTGGTCCTTGTAAGGCACCGGCAGCGCATGCGTCTCGGTGCCGATGGCGGGGATCATCGTGATCAGGCCACGCGCCACGTAGCCGATGCCGATGGTCAGCATCACGATCGAGAACTGCGGCTGCCCGAGGATCGGCCGGATCACGACCAGTTCCAGCAGCACGCCGAAGGCGACCATGGCAGCGACTGCCAGCAATGCCGCCAGCCAGAACGGCAGGCCGAACAGCGTCATACCCGCGAAGGCGCAGAAGGCACCGAGCATCATCAGTTCGCCCTGCGCGAAGCTCACCGTCTCGGTGGCCTTGTAGATGAGCACGAACCCCAGTGCGATCAGGCCATAGATGCAGCCTTGCGCGATGCCAGAGAGCAGGAGCTGGAGGATTTGCAAAGGGGTCTCGTTCGGGTTTCGCGGTTTATAGCGGTGAGCACCACGCGTCGCGCAGAGGGTTGACCCGCATCCGGCGTGGCGCGGACATGCGCTTCATTGGTGCACCGCAAGCCGCCGCGAGCCTGCGAGGATGTCACTGGGTCGCAGGCCGTAGACCTGGCGGATCGAATGGCTGAAGTGGGTCGAATCCGGATAGCCGGTGTCGAGCGCGATGTCGGTGAGGGTGGCGGTCTGCCGCACATGGCGCAGCAGGCTGCGTGCTCGCTTCCAGGCGCGGAAGGCGCGGAACGGCACGCCGGTTTCCTGCTTGAACAGATGCAGGAAGCGGGAGAAGGACAGCTTGACCGCCGCTGCGCATTCCTCGGCCGAGGTGGGTGCGGCCGGGTCGGCATTGATGCGGTCCACCACGGCGCGGATGCGCGCATCGAGCGCGCGCGGCGCCAGCGGATGGCCGAAGAAGAGCGTGTCGAAGTCGAAGCCGTCGAAGCTCTCCCGGCCGGAGGCTTCCAGCAGGCGTGCATGCGCGTCGCGAACGCGGCGGACGAACAGCGGCGCATCGACCGGCCCGCAGTGCTGGAGAAAGCCCGGCAGCAGCGCCGGGTCGACCGATTCCGATTCGACGAGGAGATTGAGGATCAGGCGATGATCGGTCGCGACCTGATGCGGTACCTGGGGCGGCACCACCAGCAGTTCGCCACTCTGCCAGGCACTGCCGCCAATGCGGATGCGCAGCGGGGCGCCCGTCGGCGACACGTAGACACCATGCCCGCCGAGACTGCGTTCCGACGCCGCACCGAGAAGCCCTGCATAGAACACGCGCTGCGTCGTGATCCACATGAGGCGCTCGCCCTGGTTGCTGCGCGCCGCGTCTGTCGGTTGTCTGGTCACCAGGTTGCCCTTTCCTCCGCACTGCGACGATGGGCTCATGGCCGCCGTCGGTTCGAAGGATCGTAGCGGCGCAATCCGGCGTGGCGACGCCGTTTGCGCGAGGACTTACCCTAGGCGCGCGGCATCAGCGCGCGCCGCAGCTCGCCGGCGCACAGCGCGACGGCAGCATTGGCTTCGTCGAGCAGCCGGCCCATGGTGATGAAGCCGTGAATCTGGCGCTCGAAGCAGACGTAGGTCGCGCGGTTGCCCGCTTCGGTCAACGCACGCGCGTAGTCGAGTCCCTCGTCGCGCAGCGGGTCGTAGCCGGCGGTCAGTACCAGTGCGGGCGGCAGGCCAGCAAGGTCTTTGTGCAACAGTGGCGACGCGCGCCAGTCGAGGTCGTGCGCCGCGTCAGCGATGTAGTGGTCATGGAAGTACGTGATCGTGTCGCTCGTCAGCACATAGCCCTGCCCGTTGGTCGTGTGCGACGGGTGCAGGCGGCGCATGTCGGTCGCGGGATAGATCAAGAGCTGGAAGGCGATCGGCAGGTCGCCGGCATCGCGCGCGTCCAGGGCGACCACGGCAGCGAGGTTGCCGCCCGCGCTGTCACCACCGACGGCCAGCCGGCTCGGGTCCACACCGAGCGCGGCGGCTTCCTTGCGCACCCAGCGCGTGGCCGCGAGCACGTCGTCCACGGCTGCGGGGAATCGATGCTCCGGGCCCATGCGGTAGTCGACCGCCACCACCGCGCAGCCGGAGAGGTTGGCAAGCTCCCGGCACAGCGTGTCGTGCGTGTCGAGGTCGCCGATGGTCCAGCCGCCGCCGTGGTAGTAAACGAGCACCGGCAGCACTTGCCCGGCGTCCGAGCCCAGCGGCCGGTAGAGCCGCATCGGGATGGCGCCATGCGGTCCTTCGGCGACCAGCTCGCGCACCTCTGCCACTTCGCCCGGGTCCGGCTGCGTGATGGCGCGCCGCTCGCGATAGAACTTGCGGGCGTCGGCATACGTGAGCGTGTGGGTCGGCGGCACGCCGCGCTGGACGAGAAGGTCAATGAAGGCCTGGGCTTGAGGATGCAGCATGGAACGCTCCGGGTGAGTGATGAGGGATCAGGGCTTGCGAGGCTTTACCCGCGACGCCGCTTCCTTGGCGTTGCGGCGCGCGGTGTCGATGTCGTCGGCATGCGCCAGCGCCACGCCCATGCGGCGCTTGACGAAGCTCTCCGGCTTGCCGAAGAGCCGCACGTCGGTGCCCGGTACCGCCAGCGCTTCCGCCACGCCGTCGAAGGCGATGCCGGTGGCGTCCACGCCGCCGTAAATGACGGCGCTGGCGCCCGGGCTCTTGAGCGCGGTGTCGACCGGCAGGCCGAGGATGGCGCGGGCATGCAGCTCGAACTCGTTCTGCCATTGCGTCGCCATGGTCACCATGCCGGTGTCGTGCGGTCGCGGGCTCACCTCGCTGAACCAGACCTGATCGCCCTTGACGAAAAGTTCGACGCCAAAGAGGCCCTGGCCACCGAGGTCCGCCGTCACGGCTTGCGCGATCTGCTGCGCCTTCTGGAGCGCGGCCGGCGCCATGGGATGCGGCTGCCAGCTCTCGACATAGTCGCCGCTGACCTGCACGTGGCCGATCGGGTCGCAGAAGTGCGTCTGCACCGCGCCGGCACCGTCGAGTGCGCGCACGGTCAGCAGCGTGATCTCGTAGTCGAAGTCGATGAAGCCTTCGACGATCACCCGGCCATGACTCACGCGGCCGCCGGCCATGGCGTAGTCCCACGCTTTTTGCACGTCGGCCGGGCCGTCGATCTTGCTCTGGCCCTTGCCGGAGCTGCTCATCACGGGCTTGACGATGCAGGGGTAGCCGATGCCCGCGTCGATCGCCGCCTGAAGCTCGGCCAGCGAATCGCAAAACTTGTAGGGGCTGGTCGGCACGCCCAGTGTCTCGGCGGCGAGGCGGCGGATGCCTTCGCGGTCCATCGTGAGCCGCGCCGCACGAGCGGTCGGGATCACGCGCACCACGCCGGCATCTTCGAGTTGCTGCAGCATGGGCGTGGCGATGGCCTCGATCTCGGGGACGACGAGGTGCGGCTTCTCGGCCTCGATCAGCGCCTGGAGTTGCGCGGGGTCGCTCATCGTGATGGTGCGCGCGTGGTGC
Organism: Variovorax sp. J22R115; assembly: GCF_030317005.1. Classification (NCBI taxonomy): domain Bacteria; kingdom Pseudomonadati; phylum Pseudomonadota; class Betaproteobacteria; order Burkholderiales; family Comamonadaceae; genus Variovorax; species Variovorax sp. J22R115. The sequence goes on from NZ_JASZYM010000011.1 coordinate 10,411, forward strand.
GCCACCTGCTGGCCGGGGGCGTTCTCGTATCGGTCGACGGCGATGGTCTCCACGCCCAGGCGCTGGAGTGCGATCAGCACTTCCTTGCCGAGCTCGCCGGAGCCCAGGAGCATCACGCGGGTGGCGGAGGGAGAAAGGGGGGTGCCGAGGGTGGTCATGGTGCGGGTCCGTGGCTGGGGAATCTGAACGCGGCACTTTAAATCACCCGCGTTGTCACACGCGGCAACGGTGCCTATCGGCCGCTGTTTCACAATGACGGGCACGGATCGCCGCGGCAGCGGCGTCTTCCCTCCCCATTCATTTTCAGTTCAAGGAGCATTTCTCATGGCTATCCAGACGGTCGGCATCATCGGTGCGGGAACGATGGGCAACGGCATCGCACAGGCTTGCGCCGTGGCGGGCGTGAATGTCGTCATGGTCGACATCGCGCAAGCGGCGGTCGACAAGGGCATCGCCACGGTGGCAGGCAGCCTCGACAGGCTCATCAAAAAGGACAAGCTCACGACCGCCCAGAAGGACGCGGCGCTCGCGCTCATCAAGGGCTCGACCCACTACGACGACCTGAAGGCCGCGCAACTGGTCATCGAGGCCGCCACCGAGAACCACGAGCTGAAGCTCAAGATCCTCAAGCAAGTGGACGCGATCCTCGCACCGGAAGTGATCGTCGCGTCGAACACCTCGTCGATCTCGATCACCCAGCTCGCGGCCGCCACCTCGCGCGCCGACCGGTTCATCGGCATGCACTTCTTCAACCCGGTGCCGATGATGGCGCTGGTCGAGATCATCCGCGGTTACCTCACCAGCGATGCGACGCACGACGCGGTGAAGGAACTCGCAGTGAAGCTGGGCAAGTCGCCGATCACCGTGAAGAACGCGCCGGGCTTCGTGGTCAACCGCATCCTGGTGCCGATGATCAACGAGGCCTTCTTCGTGCTGGCCGAGGGCCTCGCGACGGCGGAGGACATCGACGCCGGAATGAAGCTCGGCTGCAACCAGCCGATCGGCCCGCTGGCGCTCGCCGACATGATCGGGCTCGACGTCTGCCTGGCCGTGATGGAGGTGTACCTGGAGCAGTTCGGCGATTCCAAGTACCGCCCCTGCCCTCTGCTCAAGGAGATGGTCGCGGCGGGCCAGCTCGGGCGCAAGACCGGCCGCGGCGTGTACACGTACTGACCACGGAGCCGCGATGACTGCCACGCCCACCACCCCGCCACCCGAGGGCTGCATCGACACGCAGGTGCTCGACCATGTGCTGCTGATCGGCATCAACCGCCCGGCCAAGCGCAATGGCTGGACGCCAGCCATGTTCAAGCAGCTCGCCGAGGCCTACACGCGGCTCGACGACGACCCGGCGCTGCGCGTCGGCGTGCTGCATGCCTTCGGCGATCACTTCACTGCGGGGCTCGACCTGCCCGCAGTGGCCGAGTTCATGAAGCGCGGCGAGAAGGCGATTCCCCAAGGGCTCGTCGAGCCGCACGATTTCGGCCTGCCCGGCTACCGTCGCCGCACCAAGCCGATGGTGGTCGCGGTCAAGGGGATCTGCTTTACGGTGGGCATCGAACTCATGCTCGGCGCGGACATCGTGGTCGCCGCCGACAACTGCCGCTTCTCGCAGATGGAAGTCCAGCGCGGGATCATGGCCACGGGCGGCGCCACGCTGCGCATGGCCGAGCGCGCGGGACTGGGCAACGCCATGCTGCACCTGCTGACGGCCGACGAATTCGACAGCGCAGAAGCCTTCCGCCTGAACTTCGTGCAGAAGGTCGTGCCGGCCGGGCAGGAACTCGACGAAGCCTTGCGCATTGCGCAACGCATCGCTGCGCAGGCGCCGTTGGCGGTAGTTGCGACCCGCCTCAACGTGATGAAAGCGATCGAACACGGCCCGCTTGCGGCGGTGGAGGAATTCATCCCCGTGCAGCAGCGTCTTGCCAACAGCGAGGATGCGGCCGAAGGCGTGCGCTCCTTCGTCGAGCGGCGGCCTGCTCGCTTCAGCGGTCGTTGACAATCCGAGGCGCGGCGGCAACGCCGCATCCGGAACATCCGGCTACAACCTAAATTGCACACAATTTAATTGCCAGCTATACTTCAGGTCATGCGCAACCCAGCCCCTTCCGCCATTTCTGTCGACGAGATGCTGCAGTTGGACAACCAGCTCTGTTTCGCGGTGTATTCGGCATCGCTGGCCATGACCAAGCGGTACAAGCCGCTACTCGACAAACTCCAGCTCACTTATCCGCAATATCTCGTGATGCTGGTGCTGTGGGAACGCGACGGCCTCATGGTGTCCGAGCTGGGCGAGCGGCTGTTCCTCGATTCGGGCACGCTGACGCCACTGCTGAAGCGGCTGGAAGCCAATGGCCTGGTCGCCCGCATCCGCGATGTCGGCGACGAGCGCCGCGTGCACGTCAGCCTCACCGCCGCCGGCCGCAAGCTCAAGGCGCGCGCCGCCAGCGTTCCGGCCTGCCTGTTGGCCGCATCGCAATGCTCCGTGGACGAGCTGATGGCCCTCACGCAGCAAGTGCAGATCCTGCGGGACCGCGTCAGGGCCACCTAGATTTTCTCTACCGCTTCGATCCATCGAAGCACCCTTGCTCTCCAACCAACCGAAGGAACCACCATGGTCAAGAAACTCGACAAAGTGCTCTACACCGCACAAGCCCACACCATCGGCGGCCGCGACGGCGCCGGCAAGACCAGCGACGGCTCGCTGGACGTCAAGCTCAGCCCGCCCGGCTCCGGCAAGCCGGGCACCAATCCCGAGCAACTGTTCGCGGTCGGCTATTCGGCCTGCTTCATAGGCGCGATGAGGGCCGTGGCGCCCAAGATCAATGTCAAGGTGCCTGAGGAGGTGGCCATCGACGCCAGCGTCTCGCTCGGCCCGATCGACGCCGGTGCCGCCTACGGCATCGCCGTCAAGCTCGCGATCACCCTGCCGGGGCTCGACGAGGCGCAGAAGAAGCTGCTGGTCGAAACGGCTCACCAGGTGTGCCCCTACTCGAACGCCACGCGCGGCAACGTCGAGGTCGAACTCTCGATCGCCTGATCGCGGGCCGCAGGGCTCGATCAAGGCCCGGCAGGGCGTCGCCTACGCGACGAACTGCCGGGCCTTTTTCATGCAATCGACGCAAGCCTGCGCTATGGTCATCCGCGTCATCGCAGCGCACAGGACGCACAAGGAGAAACCATGAGCACGACCGACCTGCTGATCCGCAAGGACGACCTTTCTTCCACTCGCTTGCGCACTTCCGAGGACCAACGGCTCGCCGACGGACAGATCCGGGTACGCATCGACAGCTTCGCGCTCACTTCCAACAACATCACCTACGCCGCCTTCGGCGACGCGATGAACTACTGGCAGTTCTTCCCGACCGGCGAAGAGGGCTGGGGCACGATCCCGGTGTGGGGCTTCGGGGCGGTGGTTCACTCGCTGCACCCCGGCGTTGCCGTCGGCGAACGACTCTACGGGTACTTCCCCATGGCCTCCTCCGCCGTGCTGACGCCCGAGCGCCTGTCGCCCGAGCGCTTCACCGATGGCGCCGCCCATCGCGCTGCGTTGCCAGCCGTCTACAACCAGTACTTCCGCTGCCGATCCGACCCGCTCTACACCACGGACACCGAAGACATCCAGGCGCTGCTGCGGCCGCTGTTCATCACCTCTTGGCTGATCGACGACTTCCTCGAAGACAACGACTTCTTCGGCGCGCGCCCCGGCGCGATGCTGCTGTCGAGCGCTTCGAGCAAGACGGCCTACGGCACCGCCTTCCAGCTGGCGCAGCGCGAGGGCATCGAAGTGATCGGCCTCACGTCGGCCGCCAACAAGGCCTTCTGCGAAAGCCTGGGCTGCTACAGCCGCGTGCTCGCCTACGAGGAACTCGGCCAACTCCCGGCCGACAAGCCCTGCGTGTACGTGGACTTCGCCGGCAACGGCGCGCTGCGCCGCGCGATCCATACTCGCTTCACGAACCTCAAGCACAGCGCCTCGATCGGCGGCACGCACGTCGACCAGCTGGCCGCCAGCGGCTCGGGCAAAGACCTGCCCGGCCCGCGCGCGACGCTGTTCTTCGCGCCGGCCCAGATCAAGAAGCGCACCTCCGAATGGGGTGCCGAGGCTTTCGGGCAGCGCATGGTGCAAGCCTGGCACGCCTTCATCGCGCGCGTGACCGATGCCAAGGCGCCGTGGCTGCGCGCCGAACACCACGACGGCGGCGCAGAAGTGCAGGTTGCGTATGCAGAGGTGCTGTCAGGACGCGGCGACCCGCGCGTCGGATACGTGTTGTCACTTTCCCCGCCGCCTTCACGGTAGGCGCCCGGCCCTGGCCGTGGCGGTCCCCCGATCCTCACCGCATCACCTTGTCCGCCTCCAGCTTGATGGCATCCTGCCCCAATGCCACATCGGCCACCGAACCGGTCAAGTCACCCGGCTGCGGCGCTGCCTGACCCGACCGTGTCACGCGCACCTCGACCGTCACCACGTCGAAGCGCGAGATCGGGAAGTCCGGCGACATCGCCAGGGTGTCGTCGAGCACGAACTTCGCAGGCAGATCCTTGACTTGCAGGCGCAGCACCGCGACCGGCATGCGCCCGGTGGCAGCGGACTTGGCCAGCACGAACACGGTGTCTTGCGGTGCAGTCTTTTCCTGCAATGCCGCGGCGATCGACACGGTGCCGCCGACGCGCTTGCCCGCCACTTCGACGCGCGGCGCTGCCGACCGTTTCGCCGCGTCCAGTTCAGCGAGATTGGCGCCGATCCTCTGGGCCGCCTCGGAGTCCGGCGGCAGCAAGGCCAGCACATGCTCCCACCGTTGCCGGGCCTGCGCGAGGTCACCGCGCTTGAAAGCGGCCATGCCGGCCAGCGCGAGCGCCTTCGGATGGTCGGCATCGATGGCCAGCGCGGCGTCGATGGCGGCCTGCGCCGGCCCGCTCAGGTCGCCGTCGCGGGCCGATGCCAGCGCATCCGCATAGTCGGCCAGCAACTGAGGCTGGTTCGGCGCCAGCGCCATCGCCCTCTGGTAGGCGACCGCCGCATCGTCGTAGCGTTGCAGGTACTCGTAGGAGCGTGCCAGCACGATCCAGCCTTCCACATCGTCGGGCTGGGTGCGCAGCCGCGCAGCCAGGCCGCCGACCATGGCCTCGACGTCGCCGCCCTCGCCCTCATGGGAGCCCGAGCGCTCGGCCGCCAGCATCTGGCTCGCGGCAGCCATCGGATTGCCGACCTGCAAATACAGCAGCAGCGCCACGGCAGGCAGCCCGACGCTCAGGATGCCTGCGACGCCCCACCCCATCCACGGCCGGAACGCGAGCCCGACGCGCGGTGCCGATGGCGATGCCTCGTGGAGCACTTGCCGCTGCAGTTCGTCGATGGCCTGCGCGCGGTCCTGCGCGCTCAGCGCATGAGACTCGAAGTCCTTCTCGATCCGGGCCAGTTGTTCCGCATGAAGCCTCCGCACGGTGTCGCCCTGCGCCAGCGGGCGCGTTGTCGATGCCCTGAGCAGCGGCGGAACGACGAAGAGCAGCGCCAGCACCAGCAGCGCGACGGCGACCAGCCACAGGACCGTCACGGTGCGTCCCCTTTCAGGAGCGCGTCCGCTCTTTCGCGTTCGGCCGGCGTCAGCGGCGCGGGCTCCGAGCGGCCGTGCCGGCTCACCACGCGCCACAGCGCGGCGAAGCCCACCGCAAGCAGCACGAAGGGCCCCAGCCACAGCAGCCAGGTCGACGGCATGAAGGGCGGGTCATAGCGCACGAAGGCGCCGTAGCGTTCCTCGAAATAGTCCCTGATCTGCTGCTCGCTGCGGCCCTGGCCGAGCTGCTCGCGGATCTGCTGGCGCATGTCGACGGCCAGCGGCGCGTTCGATTCGGCCAGGGTCTGGTTCTGGCACACCATGCAGCGCAGGCTGGCCGAGAGTCGCGCCTCCCTGTCCTCGATCGCACCGGCCGCGTTCGCGCCCTGCATCGATGCCCAGAGCAGGAGAAGGCAGGCACATCGGCTCATTGCAGGCTCCGCACGACCGGCAGCAGGCGTTCGCGCCAGAGTTCGGCGCTGATCGGACCCGCATGCTTGTAGCGAATGCGGCCAGCGCCATCGATCACGAAGGTCTCGGGCACGCCGTACACGCCGTAGTCGATGCCGACGCGACCGTCACTGTCGACCGCCGACCCGCGATAGGGATTGCCCCAGCGCTGCAGCCAGGTGCGCGCCGCGTCGCTCTTGTCCTTGTAGTTGAGTCCGTAGAGCACCACGCCGTCCTTGCCGGCGAGTTCCATCAGCACCGGCAGCTCGTCGCGGCAGGGCGCGCACCATGAGGCCCACACGTTCAGCAGCCAGACCTGCCCGCGCAGGCCATCGACTTTCAGCCTTTGCTGGGGGTCATGCAGCAGCGGCAGGTCGATGGCGGGCGCCGGCTTGTCGATCAACGCCGAAGGCAGCAGCTTCGGGTCGCGACGCAAGCCCACCGCCAGTAGGATCGCCAGCACGATGAAGATCGCGAAAGGCAGCTTGAATCGCATCAGGCGCCCTCCTGCGCCCGCAACGCGGCCGCGGCGCCACTGGTCGCTGCGGCCTTGCGCGCGGCCAGGCCGAGGCGGTAGCGGCGATCGGTCGCCGCGAGCAAGCCCCCGAAGGCCATCAGCAGGCAGCCAGCCCAGATCCACGCCATGAAGGGCTTGACGTGGAGGCGCATCGTCCACGCGGCGTCGCCGGCCGGCTCACCCAGCGCGACGAAGAGATCGCGCGTGAGGCCGACGTCGATGGCGGCCTGGCTCAAGGGCATTTGCTGGGCGCGGTAGACGCGCTTCTCTGGATGCAGCGTCGCCACCGAGTGGCCGTGGCGTGTGACCTGCACCGTGGCGCGCTGCGCGTCGTAGTTCGGCCCGCTCGCCGGCGCGATGCCTTCGAAACGAAACTCGAAGCCCGCCACCGCAACCTGCTCGCCCAGGTTCAGCTTGAGTTCCTGCCGGCTCTCGAAGCCGTTGGCCATCGTCGCGCCGAAGATGAAGACGCCGATGCCCGCATGCGCGGCCAGCATGCCGTACCAGCCACGCGGCTGGCGGCGCGCGCGTTCGAGCCACCCGCCGGACGCGCCACGCAACCGCTGCCAGGCGTGCGCCACGGCGCTGGCCACGGCCCAGGCCGCCAGCAGAAGCGCAAAGGTCGACATCGCCGGCCAGCCCCGCTGACCGGCCGGCAGCGTGAAGGGCAACAACAGCGCGGCCACGCAACTGGCAGCGAGGGCCCAACGCAGGCGCCGCGCCAGTTCGGGCAGCGGCGCGTGCTTCCAGCGCGCGATCGGCCCCACCCCCATGAGAAAGATCGCCGGCACCATGATCGGCACGAACACCGCCTCGAAGTACGGCGGCCCGACGGAGATCTTCTGGCCCGTCAGCACGTCGAGCGCCAACGGATAGAGCGTGCCGATGAGCACCGACATCGCCGCGACCGTCAGCACCACGTTGTTGGACAGCAGCAGCGACTCGCGCGACAGCAGGCCGAAGCGCCCGCCCAGGCCGATGCGCGGCGCGCGCCAGCCGAAGAGCAGCAGCGAACCGCCCACCACCGCGACCATGAAGGCCAGGATGAAGAGCCCGCGCCCCGGATCGACCGCGAAGGCATGCACCGAGGTCAGCACGCCGGAGCGCACGAGGAATGTCCCCAGCAGGCTCAGCGAGAAGGTGCAGATGGCGAGCAGCACGGTCCAGCTGCGAAAGGCATGACGCTGCTCGGTCACCGCCAGCGAATGGATCAGCGCCGTGCCCACGAGCCAGGGCATGAAGGATGCGTTCTCCACCGGGTCCCAGAACCACCAGCCGCCCCAGCCGAGAACGTAGTAGGCCCATGCGCTGCCCATCAGGATGCCCAGGGTCAGGAACATCCAGGCGGCCACGGTCCAGGGGCGCGACCAGCGCGCCCACGCTGTGTTGAGTTCGCCCGACAGCAGCGCCGCGATGGCAAAGGCAAAGGCGACCGAGAACCCGACGTAGCCCATGTAGAGGACCGGCGGATGCACCACCATGCCCGGGTCCTGCAGCAGCGGGTTCAGGTCGCGCCCCACCAGCGCGGGCGGCATCAGGCGAGCGAAGGGATTCGAGAGGAACAGCAGGAACAGGAGGAAACCCACGCTGAGCCACCCCATCACCGCGAGCACGCGCGCCACATAAGCCTCGGGCAGTTGCCGGCTGAACAGCGCCACCGCCACGGTCCACGCGCTGAGCAGGCACAGCCACAACAGCATCGAGCCTTCGTGCCCGCCCCACACGGCCGCGAACCGGTAGGCGGCCGGCAGGTCGGCATGCGAGTTCGAGGCCACGTAGAGCACGGAGAAGTCGTTGTCCAGGAAGCTCCACGCCAGGCAGGCGAAGGCGATGGCCGCGAAGATGAATTGGCCGAGCGCCGCCGGGCGCGCCAGCCGGATCCAGCCGGTCACGCCCCAGTGCGCGCCCGCCAGCGGCAGGCTGCCCTGCACCACCGCCACGAGCAAGGCGAGTACCAGGCTGAAGACGCCGATCTCCGGGATCACTGCGGGGCCTCCAGCGTCGGCGCCGTGTGGGCCTGGCGCGCCTGCTCCAGGGCCGCGGCGGCTTCGGGCGGCATGTAGTTCTCGTCGTGCTTGGCCAGCACCTGAGTCGCCTCGAAGGAGCCGTCGGGCAGCAATCGGCCTGCCACCACCACGCCCTTGCCTTCGCGGAACAGGTCCGGCAACAGGCCACGGTAGCTCACCGGCACACGCTGTGCCATGTCGGTCACGACAAAGCGGACCGTCAGGCCGTCATGGCCCCGCTGCACCGAGCCGGTCTCCACCAGTCCGCCGATGCGGAAGGCGCCATTGCGCGGCGCGGCACTGGCCGCGACCTGGCTCGGGCTGAAGAAGAAGACCAGGTTCGAGCGCAGCGCGTTCAGCACCAGCAGCGCGGCGAGCCCGAACGCCAGCAGCCCGGAGCCGATGATCGCCAAACGCCGAGTTCTAGGCTTCATCGTGCGGCTCCGGCGGCGGCAACAGGCGGGATTGCGTGTGACTGCGGCGCAAGAGCGTCCAAACCTCGGCGGCGATCAGCGCCGCAGCGACACCGTAGGCCGCGAGGATGTACAGGATCGCGTCGCTGCTGCTCATCGCCGCCTCGCCAAGGAGTCGCGCTCCACGATCAGGCAGCGCACGCGCGCCAGCGCCACCGCAACCGAATAGGCCCAGCAGGCGCCCGCCATCAACAGGATGCCCGCGAGCATGGTGTGCGCCATCGCGGGCGCGGCCGTGAAGCTGATCGATGCGCCCTGGTGCAGGGTGTTCCACCACTGCACCGAGAAATAGATGATGGGCACGTTGACCACGCCGGCCAGCAACACGATCGCGCCGCCGCGATCCGCGCGCCGCGGATCGTCGATGGCCGACACCAGGCCCAGATAGCCCAGGTAGAGAAAGAGCAGGATCAGCTCGGAGGTCAGCCGCGCATCCCACACCCACCAGGTGCCCCAGGTCGGCTTGCCCCACACCGCGCCAGTCCACAGCGCGATGACGGTGAACAGCGCGCCCGTGGGCGCCAGCGCCCGCGCCATCAGCGCCGAAAGCCGCGTGTGGAAGGCGAGCCCCATCGCGGCATGGAAGGCCGCCACGAGATAGATGAACATCGACATCCACGCCGCCGGCACGTGGATGAAGATGATGCGGTAGACCTCGCCCTGCTGGTGATCGGTGGGGGCCACGAGGAAGCCGACCACCAGACCCGCCACCGCCAGCGCGACGGCCAGGGCCGCGAACCACGGCACGACGCGACCGGCCCAGGCATGGAACACCGTGGGCGATGCCAGTTGCCGCCACTGCCCGCGCCGATCGGTTGGGGTCGACGTCAGCGCGTGAGGGTCGATGCGTCGAAGCGAGTCCATGGCGCCGCTCATTCCACCGCCAGGCGCAAGGCCGCGCCCACGGCCCAGGGACACAGGCATGCCGCCACCAGCAGGCAGGCGCCGAGGAGCGACAGGTGCGGGTTCACCGGCAGCCCCTGGTTGCTTGCCACCACCGCGCCGCTGCCGAAGATCAACACCGGCACGCACAGCGGCAGCACGATCAGCGCCAGCAGCACATTCCCGCGCAGGCCGAGTGTGAGCGCGGCACCGAGCGCGCCCAGCAGCACCAGCGTCGGCGTGCCCAGCAGCAGCGACAGCAGCAGCACGCCAATCGCCTGCGCCGGCAGCCCGAACTGCAGCCCCATCAGCGGCGCGACGGCCACCAGCGGCAGGCAGGTGATGAGCCAATGCGCCGCGACCTTGGCGTAGACGATGCCTGTGAGCGAACGTGGCGACAGCAGCAACTGTTCGAGCGCGCCGTCCTCCAGGTCGGGCAGAAAAAGCCGATGCAGCGAGATCATCACCGCGAGCAGCGCCGCGACCCACACGACGCCGGGACCGATGGCCGCCAGCAGCGCCGCATCGGGCCCGACGGCCAGGGGGAAGACACTGCCCACGACGATGAAGAACAGCAGCGCGCTGAGCGCGTCCATCGGCCGGCGCGACGCCGTGCGGACCTCACGGCCGATGATCGGTAGGGCGGCAGTCAGCATCGCTCAGCCTGTTCATTTCCAGCGTGCGCGCGCAAGGGCCGTCATGGCCGATGTCGCGATGGGTCGTTACCACGGCCATGCCGCCGCGGCGGACGTGATCGGCCAGGTAGGCGTCGAAGCTCTCTTCGCCTTCGGCGTCCAGGCCCGCGCAGGGCTCGTCGAGCAGCCACAACGGTCGTTGGCTCAGGAGCACGCGCGCCAGGCTCAGTCGACGCTGCTGGCCCTGCGAGAGATGGCGCAGCCGCTCATCCTCGCGTTCCGCGAGCCGCAGCTTCTGCAGCACGTCGCGGCACGCCGCATCGCCGCTCGCGCTGCCGGCGACGTGCAGCGAGAAGCGCAGGTTCTCGAGCACCGTGAGTTCGCCGCTCATGCCGCCTGCGTGTCCCATGTAGGCCACCTCCCTGGCGAAGCCGGCGTCATGTGCGCCGACGCGCCGGCTGCGCCAGTGCACGTCGCCCCCGGTCGGTTGCAACAGGCCGCACAGCAAGCGCAGCAGGCTGCTCTTGCCGCTGCCGTTCGATCCGCGCACCTGCACCACGTCGCCGGGGGCGGCGTCGAATGTGACGCCGGCGAACACGCGCCGTCCACCGCGCGCGCATGCCAGGTCGCGAACGCAAAGACCGTCGTGCAAGACCTCAGCCACCCGCTTTGGCGCCGCCCGGCGCCCCGCCGGCGGGCGCCATTGCTTCGTCGCCTTCCTTGGGAACGACCTGTCCCGGCGTGTCGGTCGGCGCCTGGCCCGGCGGGATGTGGGGCAGCCTGTGGGCGATGCCCTTGTGGCAGTCGATGCAGGTCTTCTCCTTGTTCGCCAGGAAGGTCATGTGCATGTTCTGCGCACGCACGCTCTGGCGCGTGAAATCCATGTATTCGTAGTTGTGGCAATTGCGGCATTCGAGCGAGTCGTTGGCCTTGAAGCGTGCCCACTCGTTCTGGGCCAGCCGAAGACGTTCCGCCCGAAACTTCTCCTGCGTCGAGATGCTGCCGAAAATCTTGCCCCACACCTCCTTGGAGGCCTGCATCTTGCGCGCCATCTTGTCGGTCCAGTTGTGCGGGACATGGCAATCGGAACAGATAGCGCGCACGCCGGAGCGATTGGTGTAGTGGATGGTGGGCTTGAGTTCGGCGAACACGTTGTCGCGCATCTCGTGGCATCCGGTGCAGAACTTCTCGGTGTTGGTGAATTCCATTGCCGTGTTGAAGGCGCCCCAGAAGATGATGCCGCCGATGAAGCCGCCCAGCGTCAGGAACCCAAGGCTGAAATGCACGCTCGGCCTGCGGATGATGGCCCAGTAGCGCTTCAGGAGGTTCATCATGGTGTGGCGTCCCCGCTGCTACTTCTTGTTGGCCTGGGCGGCCTCGGCGGCCCGCTTCGCGATCGTGTCCGCGTTCTCGAAGTCGTTGCCCACCAGCGGCTGGACCGGGTCCTGCGCCACGTGGCACTGCATGCAGAAATACCTCCGCGTCGAGATCTGCGGCAGCACCTTGCCGCTGCGGTCGATGTAGTGCGTGGGGCTCACGGGAATCGCCTGCGAGAAATCCGTGCGGGTGCGCGCATGGCAGTCGAGGCACTTGTTGAAGTTCTTGTCGATCTGGTAGCCGTCGACGCGGTGCGGGATGGTCGGCGGCTGCATGTCGTAGTTGCGCGGGCGCCGCACGTCATCGTTGATTGCGTTGCCCAGGCGCGGCGGGTCCGTGGGGTCGGGCACCGGCACCGGGCCGCGTGCCGGGTCCAACAGGCCGCCCGACTGGGCCCACGCGAAGGCGGCCAGCAGGCCGAGCAGCGGGAGAAGCTTGCGGGGGGTCATGCCGGTGTCTCTGTACGGCTCAGACCCTGACGATCTTCACCGCGCACTTCTTGAAGTCCGTCTGGTAGGAGATGGGGTCGGTCGCATCCAGCGTGACCTTGTTGATCAATTGGCTCGCATCGAACCACGGCACGAACACCAGTCCGCGCGGCGGCTTGTTGCGGCCCCGTGTCTCCACCCGCGTGCGCATGCTTCCGCGCCGCGAGCTGATCTCCACCTCGATGCCGCGCCGCACGCCCAGGGCCCGCGCGTCTTCCGGATGCATGTAGCACACGGCGTTGGGCACGGCCTTGTGAAGCTCGGGCACACGGCGCGTCATCGAACCCGAGTGCCAGTGCTCCAGCACGCGGCCGGTCGACAGCCAGAACGGAAACTCCTTGTCGGGCGCCTCCGGCGGCGGCTCGTAGGGCAGCGCGAAGATCAGCGCTTTGCCATCCGGGTGGCCATAGAACTGGAATCCTGTGCCGGCCTTGACGTAGGGGTCCGAGCCTTCGCGGTAGCGCCACAGCGTTTCCTTGCCGTTCACCACGGGCCAGCGCAAGCCGCGGACCTGGTGGTAGGTCTCGAAGGGCGCGAGGTCGTGGCCATGACCACGTCCGAAAGTGGCGTACTCCTCGAACAGGCCCTTCTGCACGTAGAAGCCGAAGGCCTTCGCCTCGTCGTTGTCGTAGCCCGCTTCGATCATCGAGTTCGGGAACTTGTCGACCTGCCCGTTGCGGAAGAGCACCTCGAACAAGGTCTTGCCCCGGAGCTCCGGCTTCTTGGCAATCAGGTCCTCGGGCCACACTTCCTCGACCTTGAAGCGCTTCGAGAACTCCATCAGCTGCCAGAGGTCGGACCGCGCCTCGCCGGGCGCGCTGACCAGCTGGTGCCAGAACTGCGTGCGGCGCTCGGCATTGCCGTAGGCGCCTTCCTTCTCGACCCACATCGCCGCCGGCAGGATCAGGTCGGCGCTCAGCGCGGTGACGGTCGGGTACACATCCGACACCACGATGAAGTTGTCGGGGTTGCGGTAGCCCGGGTAGCCTTCCTCCTTCAGGTTGGCGGCGGCCTGCATGTTGTTGTTGACCATCACCCAGTAGGCGTTGAGCTTGCCGTCCTTCAGCATGCGGTTCTGCAGCACCGCATGGAAGCCGGGCTTGTCAGGGATGGTGCCTTCGGGCAGCTTCCAGATGTGCTCCGCCTCGGCCCGGTGCTTCGGATTGGTCACCACCATGTCGGCCGGCAACCGGTGGGAGAAGGTGCCAACCTCGCGCGCGGTGCCACAGGCCGATGGCTGGCCGGTCAGCGAGAAGGGGCTGTTGCCGGGCGTTGCGATCTTGCCGGTGAGCAGATGGATGTTGTAGACCATGTTGTTGCACCACACACCGCGGGTGTGCTGGTTGAACCCCATGGTCCAGAAGGACATCACCTTGACCTTCGGGTCGGCGTACATCTCCGCCAGCGCCTGCAGGCGGTTGCGCGGCACGCCACTGAGCCTGGCGGTGTAGTCGAGGTCGTAGGTGGAGACGAACTTCGCGAACTCGTCGAAGGTCATCGGCTTGGAGCCGCCCGCATCGCCGGCGTTCTTGGCAGCCTTCTGCAGCGGATGCTCCGGCCGCAGTCCATAGCCGATATCGGCGTTGCCCAGCCGGAACGAGGTGTGCTTGTCGACGAAATCGCGGTTCACACGGTTCGTCGTGATGATGTGGTGGGCGATGTAGTTCAGGATCGCCAGGTCGGTTTGCGGCGTGAACGTGAGCTCGATGTCCGCCAGCTCGTAGGAGCGGTGTTCGAAGGTCGAAAGCACCGCCACCTGGACGTTGCGCCCGCTCAGCCGCCGGTCGGTCACGCGGGTCCACAGAATGGGATGCATCTCAGCCATGTTCGCGCCCCACAGCACGAAGGCATCGGCCGCCTCGATGTCGTCGTAGACGCCCATGGGCTCGTCAGCCCCGAAAGTCCGCATGAACCCCACGGCCGCCGACGCCATGCAGTGCCGCGCGTTGGGGTCGAGATTGTTCGAGCGAAAGCCGGCCTTCATGAGCTTGAGCCCGGCATAGCCCTCCCAGATGGTCCATTGGCCCGAACCGAACATGCCCACCGCTGTCGGTCCCTTTTCCTTGAGCACCCGCTTGAACTGCGCGGCCATGACATCGAAGGCCTGGTCCCACGAGACGCGTGTGAACTCGCCGTCCTTCGCGTACTGGCCGTTCTTCATGCGCAGCAAGGGCGTCAGCAGGCGATCGTCCCCATACATGATCTTGGACAGAAAGTAGCCCTTGACGCAGTTGAGGCCGCGATTGACCTCCGCCTCGGGATCGCCGTGCGTGGCGACCACGCGGTTGTCCTTGACGGCCACCGTCACGCCGCAGCCCGTGCCGCAGAAGCGGCATGGCGCCTTGGACCACTTGAGGCCGGCAGCGTCGGGAGCGACCGCCTGCGCAATCCCCGTCAGCGGAATGCCGGCCACAGCGCCCGCGGTGGCCGCTGCCGTTTGGCGGATGAAGTCCCTCCTGTCAATGGGCATCGGGGATCTCCTCGTTCATCGCTTCCACGGTGTCCGCGTACTGGTACACCAGCGCGGCGGAAAGGACGCCTTCGGTGCGCTGGATCGCATTCACCCGGGAAAGCATCTCGTCGGCGCTGTCGGCATCCAGCGTGACGACCAGCTTGCCGTTGGGCGAGCTGCCGAACACCCGTGCGCCGGGCATCAGGGCGATGGCGTCCTCGACACGCTGCAGGCGCTTCGGGGTGGCATGCACGACCAGACTGCTGATGTGTACTTCCTCGGACACTTTGGCTTCCTTCTTGAAAGGTGGCTGATGTGCTGCGCGGGATGTAGCGTCAGCCTCGACTGCCGGGTGGCCCCGCAAGGAGAAGCTGATACATCCAGACAAGAAAGCCGTAGCCCGCGACGATGATGCCCGCGAGCACCGGCGCCATGACCACGGAAAGGAACAGGAAGCTGCGCAGTTCCTGTGCCTTCGTGAAAGGGCCATTCGGTTGTTCCACAGGTCTCCTCCATGGTGGGCTGCGCAAGAATGCCGGGCCAGGAACCGAGAAAGTCGAATTCATTCTTCTCCGAAGCCCTGGCAGTGTCAATTTGCCCAAAGGTGCAACGGCCAGCGCCGACAATGTCGCCGTGGCCCCTTCAACTACCCCTCCTCCCGACGCGGCTTCGGCCGGTCATCCCTACGAAACCCTGACGCCCGACGTCGTGCTCGATGCGCTCGCAACGCTCGGCCTGCACGGCGACGGCCGGTTGACCGCGCTGAACTCCTACGAGAATCGCGTCTACCAGGTCTACCTGGAAGACCGCAGCGCAGTGGTCGTCAAGTTCTACCGGCCCGGGCGCTGGTCCGATGAAGACATCCTCGAGGAACACGGCTTCTCGCTCGAGCTCGCCGCCGCCGAAGTGCCTGCGGTGGCGCCGATCGCGGTCGATGGCGAGACGTTGCACCGCCATGGCGGCTTCGCATTCAGCGTGAGTCCCTACCGTGGCGGACGCGCGCCGGAGCTGGACGATTTCGAGGTGCTCGAATGGGTCGGGCGCTTTCTCGCGCGCATCCACGCGGTCGGGGCACGAAAGCCCTTCGCATCGCGGCCGGCGCTGGACCTGCAGACCTTCGGCATCGCATCGCGCGACTGGCTGCTGGGCCACGACATGGTGCCGCTCGACGTGCAGCGCGAATGGGAAACAGCCTGCAACGCGGCCTTCGAGAAGATCTCGACCACTGCGCTCGGCACCAACTCGCAGGCTGCGGACCCGGCCCTGAAAAAGCTGCGACTGCACGGCGACGTGCATCCCGGCAACATCCTCTGGACGCCGACCGACCGGCCCGACGGCGGCCCGCACTTCGTCGATCTCGACGACACACGCACCGGCTTCGCCGTGCAGGATCTCTGGATGCTGCTGTCCGGCGACCGCGCGCAGCGCACCACCCAATTGAGCGGGCTGCTCGACGGCTACGAACAGTTCCGCGACTTCGACCGGCGCGAGCTCGCACTGATCGAGCCGCTGCGCACCCTGCGCCTCATCCACTACAGCGCATGGCTGGCGCGGCGCTGGGAAGACCCGATCTTTCCGATCAACTTCCCGTGGTTCGGATCGAGCGACTACTGGAAGGGGCAGATCCAGATGCTGCAGGACCAGTGCGAGTCGATGGAAGAAGAGCCCCTCTACGCCTAGGCCGCCGCGGACGGGTCGACCTGCATCGCACGCAGGAAGCCCTGCACCACGGCATTCTCCGGCCCGTCGCGCCACACGCAGAACGCTTCGGACCGCGCGACCTCTTCCTCCAGCGGCCTGAACACCGCGCCACGCAGCGCCGTGTGCCGCATTGCGCTCGGCACCAGCGCCACGCCCATGCCCTGCGAGACCAGCGACACCACCGACAGCCAGTGCCGCACCTCGTGGCGGACCTCGGGCCGGAAGCCGGCCTGCGCGCAGATGGACAGGATGCGCTCGTGATAGTCAGGCGAAACGCTGCGCGAGAACAGGACGAAGGGCTCGTCGCGCAGGCTCGCGGTGGACACCGTGCGCCGCCGCGCCAGCCGGTGATCGACCGGGAGACAGGCCACGAAAGGTTCCGACACCAGCAGCACGTGCCGCAGCTCCGCCGGCATGCGGCTGGTGTGCACGAAGCCGAGATCCAGCCGGTCGTGCAGCAACTCGACGATCTGCTCCCCCGAATTGAGCTCGACCATCGTGACCCGAACCGCCGGGTGCTTTGCCTGGAACTTGCGCAGCGCCGGCGGCAGTCCGCGGTAGAGCATCGCGCCGACGAAGCCGATGCGCAGCCGCCCGGCCGAGCCCAGTGACACGTCACGCGCCTGCAGCGCGGCCTCCTCGGCCTGACGCAGCAAGACGGTGGCCGAGGCCTGCAACGCTTCGCCGGCCGGCGTGAGGCGCACCTCCTTGCTGTTGCGGTCGAACAGGCGCGCGCCCACGGCCTCTTCCAGCTGCCGGATCGCGACGCTCAGCGGAGGCTGGGAGATCGCGAGCCGTCGCGCCGCGCGGCCGAAGTGAAGCTCTTTCGCCAGCACGACGAAATAGCGCAGATGTCGAAGTTCCATTCGTTCCATCCGGCGCAGTTTTTCACAATAGGCAAATCAGATCAATCAAGACCAATCTGATATTGGACAGAAATCGTCGAACGCTCAAAGATGGCGGCCCAAGGAGACAGACCATGAGCACACGCACCGCAGCAACGACCGGAAACACCACCGCCCATCCCGTGCCCGACCGCCACGGGCAGAACCTCTTCACCACCGACACCGAGCTGCACAAGCTGCTCGCGCTGTACCTCCCGCCCGAGTTGCTGCGGCACATGCAGCCCCACTTCGAGCGGCTCGGCGCGCTGGCCGGCGGCCGGCTCGACGAGCTGGCGCAAGTGGCGGACCACAACCCGCCCACCCTGCAGCTGCGCACGCGCACCGGCATCGACGACCAGAAGGTCATCAAGCATCCGGCCTACGTCGAGATGGAGCGCCTGGCGCTGAGCGAGTTCGGCCTGGCCGCGATGTCGCACCGCGAAGAGACGCTGGGCTGGAAAGGCAAGATGCCGCCGCTGGTCAAGTACGTGCTGACCTATCTCTTCGTGCAGGCCGAGTTCGGGCTGTGCTGCCCGGTCTCGATGACCGATTCGCTGGCGCGTACGCTCAAGAAGTTCGGCAGCCCTGAACTGGTCGAGCGCTTCCTCCCACGCTTTCAGTCGCTGGACTTCGACACGCTGGCGCAGGGCGCGATGTTCATGACCGAGCAGGCCGCCGGCTCCGACATAGCCGCGACCGTCACGCGCGCCTGGCAGGACGAAGCCGGGCAGTGGCGCCTGAGCGGCGACAAGTGGTTCTGCTCCAACCCCGACGCCGATTTCGCGATGGTGCTCGCACGTGCCGACGACGCGCCGGCCGGCATGAAGGGCGTGTCGCTGTTCCTGCTGCCGAAGCGGCTCGACGATGGCAGCGCCAACCACTACCGGATCCTGCGTCTCAAGGACAAGATGGGCACGCGCTCGATGGCCAGCGGCGAGATCCGCCTCGAAGGCGCGGTGGCGCACCTGGTCGGCGAGGCGGGCCGGGGCTTCCAGCAGATGGCCGACATGGTCAACAACTCGCGCCTGTCGAACGGCGTGCGCGCCGCCGGCCTGATGCGCCGTGCCGTGGCGGAGGCCGAATACATCGCGAGCGAACGCCGCGCCTTCGGCAAGCGCCTCGCGGACATGCCGCTGATGCAGCGTCAGTTGCAGAAGCTGCGGCTGCCGGCCGAGCAAGCGCGCACGATGGTGTTCCAGACCGCGCTGGCGCTGGCCCGCTCGGATGGCGGCGACAAGACCGCCTACCCCCTGCTGCGCATCCTCACGCCGCTCATCAAGTTCCGCGCCTGCCGCGACGCCCGCAAGGTGACGGGCGATGCGATGGAAGTGCGCGGCGGTTGCGGCTACATCGAGGAATGGGCCGATCCGCGACTGGTGCGCGATGCGCATCTGGGCTCGATCTGGGAAGGCACCAGCAACATCGTCGCGCTCGACGTGCTGCGCGCCGTCAAGCGGGAGAACTCGCTGCCCGCGCTGCAGGACCATTTCTCCATGCTGCTGGACCAGACCGTGGTGGCGCCGGCATTCGCTGCCGCACTGCGCGATGCGCTGGTGCGCGCAGCCGCGCTGGCCGACCGCGCGTCGCAAGACGGCGGCGAGCCGATGGCACGCCAGGCCGCGTCGGCGCTGTATCACACCTGCAGTGCGATCGCGATGGCCTGGGAAGGTTCGCGCGCCGGCTCGGCGCAGCGCATCCAGTGGGCGCAGCTGGTGCTGCTGCATCGCGTGCTGCCGCGCGATCCGCTGAACGCGGACGGCGTGCCCGAGTCCTGGAACACAGACATCGCTGCGGCGCCGGCCAAGGTGGCCGTGGTGGCCTGAAGCCCGGCGGATCCATCACAAGGGACACACATCAAGGAGACAACCATGAAACTGCTCAAGACCTTCGCCCTTGCCGCCTGCGTCGCGGCCATGCCTGCGCTGCCCGTCGCGTCGACGGCCCACGCGCAGACGTTCCCGACCAAGCCGGTGACGCTGGTCGTGCCGTTCCCGCCGGGCGGCCCTACCGACGCGATGGCGCGCACGCTTGCGGCCGAGATCAAGGACCACCTGGGCCAGCCCATGATCGTGGAGAACCGCGCCGGCGCCGGCGGCAACATCGGCGCCGACTACGTGGCGCGCGCCGAGGCCGACGGCCATACGCTGCTGTTCGGTACCTCCGGACCGCTGGCGATCAACGCCAGTCTCTATCGCAAGATCAACTACGACCCGGTGAAGAGCTTCACGCCGGTGATCCAGATCGGCCACCTGCCCAACATCCTGGTCGTGAACCCCGCCGTGCCGGCGAAGGATGTGCGCGAGCTCATCGCCTATGCCAAGGCCCACCCGGGCAAGCTGAGCTACGCGTCGTCGGGCAACGGCGCCTCCTCGCACCTGGCGGGCGTGCTCTTCAACGGCATCGCCGGCACCGACCTGCAGCACATCCCGTACAAGGGCACTGGCCCGGCGCTCAACGACTTGCTGGGCGGCCAGGTGTCGATGAGCTTCACGGACGTGCTGACCGCGCTGCCGTACGTCAAGGCAGGCAAGCTGCGCGCGCTCGGCATCGCCACGGCCCAGCGCTCGCAGGCACTGCCCGACCTCCCGACGCTGGCCGAGCAGGGCGTCACGGGCTACGACGTCAGCGTGTTCTTCGGCATCGTGGCACCGGCTGGCACGCCGCCGGCCACGGTCGCGAAGCTCAACAAGGCCTTCGCGGACGCGCTCGCCACGCCCAAGGTCAAGCAGTTGTTCGCCTCGCAGGGCCTGGAGCCGGCGCCTTCGAGCACGCCCGAACAGCTGGGCAAGTACATCGGAGCGCAGGTGACGAAATGGTCATCCGTCGTCAAGCAGTCCGGCGCGCAACTGGATTGAAGGAAGCACCATGACCCCGACTGCCAAGACCGGCGCACTGGCCGGCATCCGCGTGCTCGACATCTCACGCATCCTCGGCGGCCCCTATTGCGGCCAGATCCTCGGCGACCACGGCGCCGACGTGCTCAAGGTCGAGCCGCCGCAGGGCGACGACACACGTACCTGGGGGCCACCCTTCAAGGAAGGCGTCGCGTCCTACTACCACGGGCTGAACCGCAACAAGCGCACCATGGCGCTCGACCTCGGCAGCGTCGATGGGCGCGACGCGTTGCTGGCGCTGGTGGCCGAGGCCGACGTGCTGATCGAGAACTTCAAGACCGGCACCATGGAGCGGTGGGGCATTGGCTACGACGAGCTCTCGAAGCGCTTTCCGCGCCTGATCTGGTGCCGCGTCTCGGGCTTCGGCGCCGATGGCCCGCTCGGCGCCCTGCCGGGCTACGACGCCGCCGTGCAGGCGATGACCGGGATCATGAGCATCAACGGCGAGGCCGACGGCGGCCCGCTGCGCGTCGGCCTGCCGGTGGTCGACATGGTCACCGGCCTCAACGCGACGATCGGCGTGCTGCTCGCGCTGCAGGAGCGCACGCGCAGCGGCCAGGGCCAGTTCATTGAGGCGGCGCTGTACGACAGCGGCCTTTCACTGCTGCACCCGCATGCGGCGAACTGGTTCATGGATGGCGCGATGCCCCGGCGCACCGGCAATGCGCATCCCAATATCTACCCCTACGACGCACTCGCGACCCGCACGGACCCCATCTTCGTCGCGGTCGGCAACGACCGGCAGTTCGCCAGCTTCTGTGCCTGCATCGGGCTGCCGGCGCTCGCGGACGATCCGCTCTACCGCACCGCCGGCGCGCGCTCGATTCACCGCGAAGGGCTCAAGCAGCGGCTCGAAGCCGCACTGGCGGACTTCGATGGCCGCCCACTGGTCGACACGCTGATGGCCGCCGGCGTGCCTGCCGCGCCGGTGCTGTCGGTGGATGCGGCGCTGGAACATCCGCACACGGCTCACCGCGGCATGGTGGTGGAACTGGAAGGCGGCTATCGCGGCGTGGCGTCGCCCATCAAGCTCAGCCGCACGCCGGCCACGTACCGCCATGTGCCGCTGACGCCGGGCGATCGCTTCGTCGAATCCGACGCCTCCTGATCGCGCCCGCGCGCCGCCGACGGCCTATGAACCGGCCGCCGCGGGCCCCCGCGATCTCAGCAGGCGGCGCAGCAAGGGCGCCACCCAGACCAGCACCGAGACAACGGCCAAGGAGGCAGCGATCGGCCGCGTCACGAAGCTCATCAGGTTGCCGTCGGACTTGATCATGGAGGTGATGAAGTTCTCCTCCAGCATGCCGCCGAGCACCACACCGAGGATGGCCGGCGCGATCGGGAACCCGTTTTCCTCGAGCAGGTAGGCCACCACCCCCGCCGCGAGCATGACGCCGACGTCGAACAGCGAATTGTTGATGGCGAAGGTGCCGACGATGCAGAACAACAGGATCAGCGGCATCAGCACATTGCGCGGCACGCGAAGAATGCGCTTGGCCACCTTGATGCACAGGATGCCCAGCGGAATCATGATGATGTTCGCGATGACGAACAGCATGAACACCGCATAGATGTTCTGCGGATTGGTGGTGAACAGCGTCGGTCCGGGATTCAGGTTCTTCATGTAGAGCACACCGATCACGATGGCCGTGATCGAGTCGCCCGGTATGCCGAATACGAGCGCCGGAATCCAGGCGCCGGCCAGGGCGCTGTTGTTCGCAGAGCCGGATTCGACGATGCCCTCGACGTGGCCGGTGCCGAACTTCTCCGGCTCTTTCGAGAACTTCTTGCTCATCGCGTACGACATCCATGCCGCGATGTCGGCGCCCGCGCCCGGCAACGCGCCCACCAGCGTGCCGAGCGAGCTGCCGCGCAGGATCTGCACGGGGTACTTCTTCGCCAGCGCCCACTGGCCCTTTAGCACGCTCCCCACCTTCTCGACCGCCAGTTCGGCGGGCGGCAGGGTGTCGACCGCGTACCGGATGACCTCCGAGATCGCGAACATGCCGATCATCATCGGGATCATCCCGATGCCGCCCGTCATCTCGGTGTTGCCGAAGGTGAAGCGCGGAAAGCCCGCCGGGTTGCCGAGCCCTACGCAGGCGACGAGCAGGCCCAGCATCAGTGTCACAACGCCCTTGAGCGGCCGGTCGGAAGAGATGAACACCGCGCAGGTGAGCCCCAGCAGCACCAGCCAGAAGTACTCGAAGGAACTGAAGTGAAGCGCGAAGTCGGCCAACGCCGGCGACGCGAGGATCAGCACCGCGGTGCCGAAGAGCCCGCCAACCGCCGAGAACACCAGTCCGGCGCCGAGCGCGACTTCGGCCTGGCCTTTGCGCGTCATCGCAAAGGCTTCGTCGGTGTAGGCGGCCGAGGCCGGGGTGCCGGGAATGCGCAGCAGGCAGCCCGGGATGTCGCCCGAGAAGATTGCCATCGCGGTCGCAGTCACCATCGCAGCGATGGCCGGGATCGGCGCCATGAAGAAGGTGATCGGCACGAGCAGCGCCACCGCCATGGTGGCCGACAGGCCCGGCACGGCACCGACGAAGAGCCCGTACAGCGAGGCGATCACCATCACCATGAGGGTGTAAGGCTCGAACACCATCGAGAACGCCTGCGCGAGTGCGGCTGACATCGGCGGCTACCAGGCGTAAGGGGTAAGCACACCCCAGGGAAGAGGGACGCGCAACAGCTTGTAGAACGCGAAATGGATGGCGAGCGATGCAATCACCGCGATCAGCACCGAGCGGCCGGGCGACACGCGCAGGGCCCACATCAGCGCGGCCAGCACGATGGTGGACGTGATGAGGAAGCCGAGCTTTTCCGAGGCCAGGATGTAGAAGACGACGCCGGCGATCACCGTGCAGAACGCCAGCACGTGGCTGGGCGAGCGCGTCCAGGGCCCGGCCTGGACCCAGGGCACCGAGGCCCGATCGCGCCAGCCACGCACCAGCAGGATGGCGCCGCAGACGCACACCACGACGGCGATGAGCCCCGGAAAAAGCGAGGGGCCGACCTGCTGGCCTGGGATCTTGGGGTAGCCCTGCACGACCGCCAGGACGGCGATGCCGAGTACCAGCAGCAGGAGGCCGAAGACAGCGTCGTTGAGTTTCATCGCCGAGCGCCCGGCGCCTTGCGTTGCCGCTTCACTTCGCGATGCCGACGGCCTTCATCGTCGCGCCCAGTTCGGCGTCCGACTTGGCCATGAACTTGCCGAAATCCTCTGGGCCTGCGTAGGTCACACCGAAGCCCCGGGACGCCATGAAGTCGGTGTAGTCCTTGCTGGCCGCGACCTTCTTCACCGCCGCGCTCAGCTTGTCGCGGACGTCGTTGGGGATTCCCTTGGGCGCGACGATGCCGCGCCACGCGGCCATCGTCCAGTCACTGCCGACGGCGGACTTGAGCGTCGGTATGTTGGGGTACAGCGCGGATGGCTTTTCACTCATGATGACAAGGCTCTTGACCTTGCCGGCATCGATCAGCGAGCGCGCCTCCGGCAGCGAGACCGGTGCGATGTCGACGCCGCCCGCCACCATGTCCTGCAGACCCGGCGCGGCGCCGTTGCTGGGCACCCAGGGCACGGCCGCCGGATCGATCTTCTGGTCGCGCAGCAAGCCGGCAATGGCGAGATGCCAGATGCCGCCCTGCCCCGTACCCGACGCCTTCATCTTGCCGGGGTTGGCCTTGATCGCGGCCAAGAGCTCGGTGATGTTCTTGTAGGGCGCATCTGCGCGCACCTGGACGCCGGCCGGGTCGGCGTTGACGAGGCCGATGGGCGTATAGGACGCGCCGGTCAGCTCGGTCAGCCCCTGCCAATGCATCATGCCGATCTCGACCGTGGCAAGGCCAATGGTGTAGCCATCGGGCGCCGCAGAGGCGATGGCCGCATGGCCCACCACGCCGCTGCCGCCGGTGCGGTTCACCACCGTCACTGGTTGGCCTAGTTCTTTTTCGAGCAGGCTGCCGACGATGCGAGCGGTCGCATCGGTACCGCCACCGGCACCCCATGGAACGATCAAGGTGATCGGCCGAGCCGGGTAGCCTTGCGCCGCCGCGGGCCCTGCCGCGGCGAACACCGCGAGGCCGCCGAGGGCGGCGGCGACATGGATGGCAAAGGAACGACGTGAACGAGCGCGCATGGCCTTGTCTCCTCTTGTTGGGATGCCATGCCTTTTTTCGCACGCTTCGCCCGCGCCGGCACTAGGGCGAACCACCGCTTGCGGCCAGCCTCAGGCTGTGCAAGCAAACGGTCTCTCGCGTTTTCTCAGACTAGGAGCGCGTTCACTCGCCGCACGTAGGCAGCTGGATCTGCCGGCAGGCCGCCCTCGGCCAGCAAGGCCTGGTCGAACAGGATGTTGGCCAGGTCCTCGAAGTGCGCAGAGCCTTCCAGCTTCTTCACCAGCGGATGCTCGGCGTTCACCTCCAGCACGGGTTTCACGTCCGGTGCCGGCTGGCCGGCTTGCTTGAGCATGCGAGCGAGCTGGGTGCTCATGCCGCCGTCCTGCACCACCAGGCAAGCAGGCGAATCGACGAGGCGCGTGGTCACGCGGACGTCCTCTGCCTTGTCCTTGAGAACTTCCTTGAGCCGCTCCAGCAGCGGCTTGAACGACTCGGCCGCTTCCTCGGCCGCCTTCTTCTCGGCTTCGTCCTGCAGCTTGCCGAGATCGACCGCGCCCTTGGCGAC
The DNA here is from genome assembly GCF_030317005.1 of Variovorax sp. J22R115. Lineage (NCBI taxonomy): Bacteria > Pseudomonadati > Pseudomonadota > Betaproteobacteria > Burkholderiales > Comamonadaceae > Variovorax > Variovorax sp. J22R115. The sequence continues at coordinate 35,412 of NZ_JASZYM010000011.1, forward strand.
GCTTTGCAGCGGGGTGCCGTCGAACTCGGTCAGGTAGTTGAGCGCCCACTCGTCGACGCGGTCGGTCATCAGGAGGACCTCGATGCCCTTCTTCTTGAAGATCTCGAGTTGCGGGCTGTTCCTGGCCGCTGCCGGCGTGTCGGCCGTGATGTAGTAGATCGCGTCCTGGCCTTCCTTCATGCGCGACTTGTAGTCGGCGAAGCTCACGCTCACCGTGTCGGTCGTGCTCGAAGCGAAGCGCAGCAGCTTCGCGATGCGATCGCGGTTGCCGAAGTCCTCGCCCAGGCCTTCCTTGAGCACGGCGCCGAACTCGGCGTAGAACTTGGCGTACTTGCCGGATTCGTCGGCGTAGGCGGCAGCAGCTTCGGCGGCCGGCGTGCTGTCGGTGGACTTCTTGTCGACGACGTCGGTCACGCCTTCGGTCGGATCGGGCGTGGGCACGGATTCGCCGGAGCCGACGTCGATCTTGCCTTCGCTGCTCTCACTGGCAGTCTTCTGCTTCTTCGCGAGGTCTTCCAGCATGCTCAGCACGCGTTTGGTGCTGCCTTCGCGGATGGCCTTCACGTCGCGGCTTTCCTGCAGCAGCTCGCGGCTGACGTTGAGCGGCAGATCGGCGGAGTCGATCACGCCCTTCGCGAAGCGCAGGTAGCTCGGCAGCAGCGCCTCGGCGTCGTCCATGATGAAGACGCGCTTGACGTAGAGCTTGACGCCCGCGCTCTTGTCGCGGTTCCACAGGTCCATCGGCGCCTTGGACGGGATATAGAGCAGCTGCGTGTACTCGGTGTTGCCTTCGACGCGGTTGTGGCTCCAGGCAAGTGGCGCCTCGTAGTCGTGGCTGATGTTCTTGTAGAACTCGACGTACTGCTCTTCAGTGATGTCCTTCTTGGCGCGGCTCCAGAGTGCGTTCGCCTGGTTCACCGGCTCCCATTCGCCGGTCTTCACCATCGCGCCGCCCTTGTTGTCCTCGCCTTCCTTCCACTCTTCCTTCTCCATGAGGATCGGCAGGGAGATGTGATCGGAGTACTTGCCGATCACGGACTTGAGCTTCCAGGCGTTCAGGTATTCCTCGCCATCGCCATGCAGATGCAGCGTGACGCTGGTGCCGCGCTGCGGGCGCGTGATGGTGTCGACCTCGAAGTCGCCGGCGCCGGCGCTGACCCAGCGCACGCCTTCTTCGGCCGGCAGGCCTGCGCGGCGCGACTCGACGGTGATCTTGTCGGCCACGATGAAGCCTGAATAGAAGCCCACGCCGAACTGGCCGATGAGCTGCGCGTCGGCCTTCTGGTCGCCCGACAGCTTGCTCATGAACTCCTTGGTGCCGCTCTTCGCGATGGTACCGAGGTTGTCGATGGCTTCCTGCTGGCTCAAGCCGATGCCGTTGTCGGTGATGGTGAGGGTCTTGGCGTCCTGGTCGAAGGACACGCGCACGTCGAGGTTTGGCTGGTCTTCGTACAGCGCGGGCTGGTCGATGGCCTCGAAGCGCAGCTTGTCGCAGGCATCCGACGCATTCGAGATCAACTCTCTCAGGAAGATTTCCTTGTTGGAGTAGAGCGAGTGCGTGACGAGGTAGAGCAGTTGCGCGACTTCGGCCTGGAAGGGGAGTTTGGTCTTGGAAATGGTCATGACGCGAGAGCAATCGAAGGGAAAACACGCCATTTTTGGCGAATCGATGACTTTACAAGACAGGCGCCGGCCCGGCCAAGTAACCAAAAGCGGTTTTCGTCGCCCTGAGCCCGCACGGACAACCCAGGGGCACCACGGATCCGGCTAAGCCGGTCCGCCGGTGCTGCCCCCGGCGAGGGGGTAGGCGAAGCGACACGCAGTGCTCGCAGCCTGGGGGAGAGCCCTATCTCGCCTGCGATTCGACTTCCCGCGTCCAGCGCTCAATGAGGCGCTTGCGCTCGACCGCCTTCCCGTACTTCTCGAAGTCGTATTTGATGAGCCGGACATCCGCCATCGACGGAATGCGCGGGTCGGGCTTGAAAGTCTTGTTGGCAGGCGACTGCAGACTGCCTGCCTTGGCGCCGATCGCCTGCCCTGCCGGGCTCATCAGCCAGTCGTAATAGCGGATGGCGTTGGCCTTGTTGCGCGCGCCCTTCACCAGCGCGATGCCGCCGATCTCATAGCCCGTGCCTTCGCAAGGCGCCACCGCCTTCACCGGGTATTTGTCGAAGCGCCACTTGTCGAAGCCGAAGATGAAGCTCACGCCGATCGCGACTTCGCCCTTGGCCACGTTCGGCGCCTGCGCCTGGCCGCTGCGCGTGTAGGCGATCGTGTTGCGGTGGAGCTTCTTGAGGTAATCGAAGGCCTGCTCCTCGCCCATCAGCTGCACCAGGCCGGCGACGATGGTGTAGCCGGTGCCGCTCGTGCCCGGGTGCGACATCTCGACTTCGCCCTTGTATTCGGGTTTGACCAGGTCAGCCCAACAGTGCGGCTCGGGCAGCTTCTTTTTCTTGAGCACGTCGGTGTTGAAGCCGAAGCCCATGGCGCTCGTATAGAAGCCGCCGACCATGTTCCCGGACATCGCGTACTGCCGCACGGACCAGTCGTACAGGTCATTGATGTAGGCCGGCCGGTAGGCGTCGAGCAGGCCCTGCTCCGCCGCCTGCAGGAAAGGATCGCCGGTGCCGCCCCACCAGATGTCGGTCTTGGGGTTGGCCGCTTCGGCACGCAACTGGGCCCCGATCTCGCCGGTGCCCTTGTGCGCCTGGAGCACCCGGATGCCGGTGGCTCGGGTGAACTCGGCCGCCGCGGCTTCACACCAGCCCGTATCCGTGCTGCAGAGCGCGTTGACGGTGCCCTGCGCGGCGGCATGGCTTGCCGCGAAGCAGCCGAACAGCGCGCCGGCGACGGCGACGGCGATGGATCTGGAGGCGACGAAGCGCATGGCGTATCCCGGGTCTCACGAAGGAGACCCGAGAATAGCGCCTGCCTGCGCGCTCAGCGCGGCGTGCCCGACGTGATGCCGGCCATGCCGGTCGACTGGCCGATGGACTCGGTGTTCAAGGGATGCGCTGCTTCGACCGCGCCCCTGTAGACCTCTTCGCGCGTGAGCTGCGAACTGACCATCGGTGCCGCCGTCGACTGTCCGATGGACTCGGTGCCGGTCGGCCGCGCCGCCGCCATCGCGCCGGCACTCACTTCATCGCTGGACACCGCGCTGTTCGTCTGCATCGGGTGATAGTCCGAACCATCGGACTGCGCGCTGGCGCTCATCGAGGCGAATGCGGCGACCGTCGTGAAGGCACAGGCGGCGAGGACTTTGAGTGAAGCATGCATCAGGGTCTCCTGGAGTGGTCGGCTTCACTCTAGGTGGCCTGAATGAGGCGGGAATGAGCGAATACTTAGCTCAGGATGAGCGCGGCAGGAACACGCGCGCGAGCAGCCCCGGGCCATCCTTGCGATTCGACAGTTCGATGCGCAGGCCGTTGCGCAGCGCGGCCGTCTGCGCGATGGCGAGCCCGAGTCCACTTCCGCCCGGAGGGGCGCCCGCGACGCGGAAGAACCGGTCGAACACGCGCCCGAGTTGCTCCGCGGGAATTCCCGGACCGTTGTCCGTCACGTCGACCACCGGATACCCATCGACCTCGTGCAGCCGCACGTCGACCACGCCGCCCTCAGGCGCATAGCGCACCGCGTTGTCGATGAGGTTGTCGAACACGCTGCGCAGTTCGGCGGCGGGCGCCGTCACGAGTGGCGCGATGCGCCCCTCGAAGCCCACGTCCACGCGACGCTGGTCGGCCAGCACCAGGAGTTGTCCCACGCTATCGCGCAGCAGCGCAGCGATGTCGACCGGCCCGCGCGCGCTGGCCGCCGGCGCATCCTGCCGCGAAAGGCGCAGCAATTGTTCGATGAGGTGCTGGGCGCGCTTCACGCCGCCTTCCAGCTGCGCAAAGCGCTCTGCCGCATCGCCCGGGGGGACATGGGCGCGCAGGTTCTCGATCTGCAGGCCGATCGCAGTCATCGGCGTGCGCAACTCGTGCGCGGCGTCCTGCATGAAGCGACGCTGGGCCGACAAGGTGTTGCGCAGGCGAGCGAGCAGGCTGTTGAAGGCGGTGACGAGCGGCGCGATTTCCTCCGGCACCCTGGCGACGGCCAGTTCGGCCGGGTTGCCCTCCTCCTGCGCAGCGACGTCGCGCGCCACGGCGCGCAGCGAGCGCGACGCAGCCGACACGATGAGCAGCAGGATCAGCAGCGTGATCGGCAACAGCACCAGGATCGGCAGGCTCTCCAGCAAGGCGCGGCGCACGATGCGGTTGCGGCGGAAGCTGTCGTTCTGCACGACCTGCACGCGCGGCATGTCGGCCGCCGGGTTTTCCTCGGCGGTGTAGACGCGCCATCCATCGCTGCCCTTGGTGCCGAAGCGCACGTCGCTGAAGCCCGGCTCGGTCTGCAGCGGCATGTCGAGCGCGGGCCATGAACTGGCGAGGAGCGTGCGGCCGTCGGCATCGAAGATCTGCACGACGAAGGTGCCGCGCCGGAACACGTCCTCGTCGCTCGCAGGCTGCAGGGCGGGCAGGCGGTGGTGCGTCGCATGCGATTCGGCCACGAGCCGCATCTGATCGTCCATGAAGTTGTTGACCAGGCGGCCGTAGGCGACGTAGGAGAACCAGGCTGTGGTCGCAATGGCCACCAGGTGCAGCGCGACAAGCCACCAGAGCAGGCGCGCGCGCAGCGATCGGGGTCGAAAGCCCGATACGGTCACGCCGGCACGACCCGCCACCCGAGCCCGCGCACGTTGCGTATGGCCTCGGCGCCGAGCTTGCGGCGCATGCCGTGGATGAGGACGTCGATGGCGTTGCTGGTGACTTCTTCGCCCCAGCCGTAGATGCGGTCCTCGAGTTGCTCGCGCGAGAGGATGGCGCCGGGCCGCTCGAGCAGTGCGTGCAGCAGGGCAAATTCCCGGGCGGTGAGGACTTCGCGCACACCGTTGACGATGACGTCGCGGGTGGTGAGGTCCAGTTGCAGCGCGGCAGTGCCGATGACGGAGTGCGCGGCACCGTCGCGTCGCCGCACGACGGCACGCATGCGCGCCAGAAGTTCGCGCAACTCGAAGGGCTTGAGCAGGTAGTCGTCGGCCCCGAGGTCGAGGGTACGGATGCGGTGGTCGAGCCCATCGCGTGCGGTGAGCACCAGCACCGGTGTGGCGTCACCGCGCTTGCGGGCGCGTCGCAGTACCTCGGTGCCGTCCTCCTTGGGCAGGCCCAGGTCGAGCAGCACGCAGGTGTAGCCACCGTCGGCAAGGGCGCTGTGGGCCAATGCGCCGTCACGCACCCAATCGACCGACCAGCCTGCGTTGTCGAGCGCATGCATGAGGCTGCGGCCGATCATTTCGTCGTCTTCCACGAGCAATGCGCGCACGAGAGCTCCTTGTGTGACACACAGTTTGCGGGAGGCTACGCCTGAATTCTTAGCTGTGCATGAGGTTGCGTTTTTGCTTCCTTGGGGCGGGCGCCCGATAGGCGGTGCGGGCCGGTCGACCCCGCTGCGCCGGCCCTTCGGGCTCCCTTGCGGTGCTCGCTTCAGGCGGGGTCCGCGCAAACTCGCTGCGCTCAAACACGCGCGGCCCTGATCCGCCTGAAGCTGCGCTCCTCAGCGGCGCAGAGGGGTCGCCCAACCCGCACCACCTACCGGGCTCAGGGGGTGTGCAACGGATATGCGCGCCTCCAACGTGCTCTGCCTGCGCGCCATCACAACCGGTGAAGAGGACAGTTCAACCCCAACGTCTCAGCGTCGTCGGGCGGTGTGCCCTGGGCCGGCCGTTGAGGCACCGCCGAGCAGCACAGCGACAGGCGGGAAAAGGGCCGCGCGTGTTTGAGCGCAGCGAGTTTGCGCGGACCCCGCCTGTCGCGAGCAGCGCAGGGCAGCCGCGAAGCGGCCGGTGACGTCGGCCGGCACAGGGCACACCGCCCGACGACGCCACCCGCCCCGCCCCCGCAAACCGAAAAATCAGAACCGCTCGTGCGCCCCCAAATACCGCCACTGCCCCACAGGCAAATTCCCCAGCACCACATTCCCGACCCGAATGCGCTTCAGCCCCACGACCTTGAGCCCCACCAGCTCACACATCCGCCGGATCTGGCGCTTCTTGCCTTCGGTCAGAACGAAACGCAACTGCTCCAGGTTCTGCCACTCGACCCGCGCCGGCTTCAAGGGCTGACCATCCAGGCTCAACCCATGCCTCAGCTTCGCAAGCTGTTCGCGCGGAAAAGCGGCTTGCGAGTTCTGCGCAACCGGCCCATACGACACCCGCACCAGATATTCCTTCTCCATGCTGGAGTCTTCGCCGATCAACTGGCGTGCGACGCGCCCGTCCTGCGTGAACACCAGAAGCCCCACCGAATCGATGTCCAGCCGGCCGGCCGGCGCAAGACCACGCAACTGCGGCGGCGAAAAGCGATTGCGGCTCGGGTCCTCGCGCCAGTGCGTGCGCGGATTGATCAGCACCACCGCCGGCTCATGCCCGTCCTCGGCCTGACCGCTCACATAGCCCATCGGCTTGTGCAGCAGGATCGTCACCTGCTGCTGTTGCTGGTTCTGCGCTTTCTTGTCGACTTCGATGCGATCGGCCGGCGTCACCTTCACGCCCATCTCGGCTACTTGGCCGTTCACCTTCACCCAGCCCTGCGCAATCCAGTCGTCCGCTTCGCGACGCGAGCACAGGCCCAGTTCGGCCATGCGTTTATTGAGGCGAGATGGGGCAGGCGTGTCGGGCATGGGGTCGCGGAGAGGTTCGGGTGGCGAACGATTCTCCGCGATTCACGCAGGCAGCAGTGTTCCAATCGTGCCGCGACTCCCGCCTTCCGATGAAACTCGTTGTCCTCACCGCGCTCGCCATGCTGGCCTTTGCCGGCAACTCGCTCTTGTGCCGGCTGGCCCTGCTGCATACCGGCATCGACGCGGCAACCTTCACCTCCGTGCGACTGATCTCGGGCGCCCTGGTGCTCTGGCTCATCGCGGCGCAGCGCAGCGGGGCTGGGACGAAGAGCCTCGGGGGAGGCTGGCTCTCTGCGGTAGCGCTGTTCGTCTACGCGGAGGCCTTTTCCTTCGCCTACCTCAGCCTGCCGGCCGGCACCGGCGCGCTGCTGCTCTTTGCCGCGGTGCAGATCAGCATGATCGGCTGGGGCCTGTATCGAGGTGAACGGCTGGCGCGCTGGCAGATCGCCGGCTTCGCGCTGGCGGTGGGCGGACTGGTCTTCCTTTTGCTGCCCGGCCTGTCGGCGCCGCCATTGCAGGGCGCCCTGCTGATGACTGCGGCAGGGGTGGCGTGGGCCGTCTATTCGCTGCGCGCCAAAGGTGCAGGCGACCCCACCCGCGCGACGGCCGGCAACTTCGTGCGTGCCGCGCCGCTGGCGCTGGCCGTGAGCGCGGCGATGCTCCCTTCTATGCAATGGGACCCAGCAGGCATCGGATATGGGCTAGCTTCGGGAATCCTGAGTTCCGGCATCGGCTACGTGATCTGGTACGCCGCACTGCGCGAGTTGAAGATGACCAGCGCGGCCACCGTTCAGCTCAGCGTGCCGGTGATCGCGGCCTTCGGCGGCGTGCTCTTTCTCGACGAATCCGTCAGCCTGCGCCTTGTCATGGCATCGGCCGCGGTGCTCGGCGGCGTAGCCGTCGTGTTGCTCGCCCGTGGACGGCCATCGCGTCAGGACGCGCTCACGCCACCAGCCGGTACCCCACCGCCGTCTCGGTGAGCAAGTGCCGCGGCTGCGCGGGATCGGCTTCGAGCTTCTGGCGCAGGTGGCCCATGTAGATGCGCAGGTAGTGGCTCTGCTCGCCATGCGACGGGCCCCACACCTCGCGCAGCAACTGGCGCTGCGTGATGACCCGCCCGGCGTTGGCGATCAACACCGACAGCAGCCGGTACTCGGTCGGCGTGAGATGCACCTCGACGCCCGCGCGCCGCACCAGCCTTGCCGTGCGGTCGACCTCGACCTCGCCGAAGTGGAACACCGGGTCGGGCTCTTCGCCACCGTTGGCCGTACGAGGCCGGCGCAGGTTGGCGCGCACCCGGGCCAGCAGCTCACCGGTACCGAAGGGCTTGGTCAGGTAGTCGTCCGCGCCGGCATCGAGAGCAGCGATCTTGTCGGCCTCGTCGGTGCGGGCCGAGAGCACGATGATGGGCACGCCCGACCAGCCGCGCACGTCGCGAATCAGCGAGACGCCATCGCCGTCCGGCAGACCCAGATCGAGCACCAGGAGATCGGGCTGCCGCGTGCCGGCCGCCGCCAGGCCTTCGCGCAGCGTGCCGGCCTCATGCACTTGCCACCCTTCGGCCTCCAGTGCGCCGCGCACGAAGCGGCGGATCTGCGGTTCGTCCTCGATGACGATGGCGGTGGGACTGGGCATGGCTGGCTCGGTTCTCAGGCGGGAATATCGCTCGACTCCGCCGGCTCGGGCGGCGTACGGCGTGGCAGCGTGACGGTGAATTCTGCCCCGCCGCCCGCCGCGTTCGCCGCCGTGATCTCGCCGCCATGCGCGCTCACCACCGCCTTGCAGATCGCCAGGCCCAGTCCGACGCCGGGCGTGGCCGATTCGGCCTGGCCGCGCGTGAACTTGTCGAACAGCGTCTGCTCGCGGCCACGCAGCGATGGCGGCAGGCCCGGGCCGTGGTCGCGCACGCTCAGCACCAGCGCGCGATCGGTGGCATGCGCGCCGACCACGATCGGTTCGGCGCCGTACTTGCCGGCGTTTTCGAGCAGATTGACCAGCACGCGCTCGATCAGCACCGCATCGAACTCGACCAGCGGCAGTTCCGCCGGCAGCGCGGTCTGCACCGCCATGTCGCCCAGCGCAGGCCGTGCGGCGCGAATGGCGGAGCCCACCACTTCCTCGACCGACTGCCAGTCGCGCCGCAGGTTGACGGTGCCGCCGGCAATGCCGCTTTCCAGCCGCGCCATGTCCAGCAGGTTGCTCACCAGCGCGTGAAGCTGGTGCGCCTGCGTGACGATGGCGCGCGCGGCGGCGCGCTGGTCGCCAGTGCCTTCCGGCAGCGTCTGCAGAGATTCGGCGAGTGCGATCAGCGCGGTCAGCGGCGTGCGGACATCGTGCGAGATGGCCGCGAGCAGCGCATTGCGCAGCCGCTCCGATTCCATCTCGACCACGGCCTTCTGAGCGACCTCGACGTAGTGCACGCGCTCCAGGGCGATCGCGATCTGGCGTGCCAGGGTGTCGAGCTGCTGCGCCTGCTCCGGGATCAGCAGCCAGCGCGGGTGCGCGGGCTCGAGCGCAAGCACGCCGCGCACCCGCATCGGGGCCTTGAGGGGTGTGTAGTGCCAGGGCTGCGCCGCCAACGTGGCCGTGGCGAGGCCGGCCGGCTGGCCCTGGCGAAGCGTCCAGTCCGCCACGCTCGGGTCAAAGCCGGGCGGCGCATCAGCCGGCACGACGAGGCGGTCGTTGGCATCCGTCACCAGCACCACCGCACGGCCGCCGAAATGCCCCTGCACCGCAGCCGCGCCGAGCGCCACGACCTGCGCGCTTTCGAGGGCGGCCGAGAGTTCCCGCGTCAGCTCGAACAGGGACTGCGCGCGCCGTTCCCGGCTCGCCGAGACGCCCGCGGCGAAGCGCAGCCCCGCCGTCAACTGGCCGACCAGCAGGCCGACGCCGAGCATCACCCCAAAAGTCACCAGGTACTGCACGTCGCTGACCGCGAACGACAGCCTCGGCGAGACGAAGAAGTAATCGAAGGCCGCCACATTGAGCATCGCGGCGAAGGCGGCCGGGCCGCGTCCGAATCGCATCGCCACCGCCACCACTCCGAGCAGCAAGAGCATGACGATATTGGCCAGTTCCAGCACGCCGACCAGCGGCATCGCCAGCAGCGTGATCGCCACGCTGGTGGCGGCCGCCCATGCGTAGCCGGACCGGCGCGCCTGCGGGCGGTCGGCGTCCTCGACGGCCGGATCGCGCCGCCGCCCGCCCGGGCGAGCGTGCGCGAGGCGGCGTGAACTGTCGGCCCGAGCGACCTCGACGATGTCCACACCCGGCGCATGGCGCGCCAGTTCGCGCGCCAGTGGGGGCCTGGGCCACCAGCGCTCCCAGCCTTGCGCCGGCTCGGTGCGCCCCACCACCAGCGTGGCGCAGTTGAGGCGCTGGGCTTGCGCGGCGAGTTCCTCCGCAACATTGACACCGGTGAGCACCGCCGTCTCGGCGCCGAGTTCCTCCGCGAGCTGGAGCACGGCGAGGATGCGGTCGCGCTGCGCAGCATCGAGGCGCTGAAGCCGCGGCGTCTCGACATAGGCCGCATGCCAACGCACGTTGAGCTGTCCCGCCAGCCGGGCTGCCGTGCGCACGGTCTGCCCCGCGCCTTCATGGGGGCCGACGCAGACCAGGATCGCGCCCGAGGTATTCCACGCCGGCGGACCGCCATCGCCCTGAGGCCCCGACTGCTCCACGCGCCAGCCGCGCACGTCGTCTTCCACGTGTTCGGCGGTGCGGCGCAGCGCGATCTCGCGCAATGCAATGAGGTTGCCCTTGCGGAAGAAGTTCTGCGCCGCCCGCTCGGCTTGCTGCGGCAGATAGACCTTGCCAGCGGCGAGCCGCGCCGTGAGTTCGTCGGGCGTGACGTCGACCAGCACCACTTCTTCGGCCTCGTCGAGCACGGTGTCGGGCACGGTCTCGTGCACGCGCACGCCGGTGATCGCGCCCACCGTGCCGTTGAGGCTTTCCAGATGCTGGACGTTGAGTGCCGACCAGACCTCGATGCCTGCAGACTGCAGTTCCTGCACGTCCTGCCAGCGCTTGGCGTGCCGCGAGCCGGGGGCGTTGGTGTGCGCCAGTTCGTCCACCAGCAAAACGGCCGGCTTGCGCGCGAGCGCGGCATCGAGATCGAATTCAGACAGCGTGCGGCCGCGGTAGGCCACCTCGCGCAAGGGCAGCGTGTCGAGTCCGGCCAGCACAGCCGCGGTCTCGCTGCGGCCGTGCGTCTCGACGACGCCGATCACCACGTCGCGGCCCGCCGCGTGCTCGCGCTGCGCGGCACTCAGCATCGCCCAGGTCTTGCCGACGCCGGCATTGGCGCCGAAGTAAATGCGCAGCTTGCCGCGCTGCGAGCGTTGCTCCTCCGCGCGCAACTGGGCCAGCAGCGCGTCGGGGTCGGGGCGGACGTCGTCGTTCATGAATCGGAGGCGACGCAGGTTATCTCATCGCCTCCATCACTCCTGCATGCTAGACAAAGGGGCCAGTCTCGGCAGGCTTGCGTAAAAAGGGAGAACAGAGTCGGGGAGAGGACGTAAAGAAAGCGTAAATGCCATCCGACTGTTCGCCCGGCACCTCCGGCAAAGTGTGCGTATTGCACACATGACCGTGCTTTTGCAATGACAGCCTCCAGGCCGTGAATTCGTTGCTATCCCGTCGCACTCTCGATGCGTACAACCCGTACATCCGAAGTGACGAAAGGGGATCACCGCCATGGACACCGAAGCAATCGCACTGGTCGTCGACGAACCGATCGCCGGCCACTTCTATTGGGTGCTGCAGAAGCAGGACGGCTGCGACTGCCGCCCGATCGACGCCGCCGCCGGGCCGATGCCGACCTACGGCGCGGCCATGATGGCCGGCATCGCGGCGCTGCAGCGTCGCGCCGACGATCGCGGCCCCGGCGGCAACGGTTCCGTCGCCGTCACGGCCTTTGTGGATCCTGCCGAGGACCTGGGTCCGCCGACCATCCACTGACGGCCGCGCGCTCTCGAGCAGTCGCCATTCGATACGGCGGCCATCTCGAATTGAGAGCGCCCGGGCTGTCTCGTTCCGGCACACTGCCGGCGCATAGCGCCGCACCTCGGCGGCGCCTCGACACAACGAGACATCCCATGATCCGAAAGCTCATTACCTCCATCGCCCTCGGGCTGGCATTCGCCGCCGCCGCACAGGCCCAGCCCTACCCCGCCAAGCCGATCCGCCTCGTCGTGCCCTTCCCGCCCGGTGGCGGCACCGACATCCTCTCGCGTCTGGTCGCGAACAAGCTCACCGAAACCAGCAAGTGGACCGTGGTGCCCGACAACCGCGCCGGCGCGGGCGGCACCATCGGCATCGCCGAAGCCGTGCGTTCAGCCCCCACCGGCTACGACATGGTGATGGGGCAGAAGGACAACATGGTCGTCGCGCCCTGGCTCTACAAGAACCTGAGCTACGACCCCACGAAAGACCTGACCGCCGTGGCGCACGTGGCCTACACGCCGGTGGTGATCGTCACCCGCACCGAATCGAACTTCAAGACGCTGGCCGATGTCGTCAACGCCGCGCGCGCGGCGCCCGACTCGATCACCTACGGCTCGCCCGGCAACGGCACGACCATCCACCTGGCCGGCGAGATCTTCAAGACCGCCGCCAACATCAAGATGCGCCATGTGCCCTACAAGGGCTCCAACGCCGCGATGATGGACGTGCTGGCCGGCAACGTGGACCTGATGGTGTCCTCGCTGCCGTCGGCCATGGGCCAGATCAAGTCGGGCAAGCTGCGTCCGCTGGCGGTGACCTCGCTGCGCCGCAGCAGTTCGCTGCCCGATGTGCCCAGCATCGCCGAACTGGGCTACAAGGACTTCGACGTCAGCACCTGGTATGGCCTCTTCATGCCGGCGGGCACGCCCAAGGACATCGTCATGACCGTGAACGCCGAGGTCAACAAGCTCCTCGCGACGCCCGAGATGAAGGCCGCGATCATCGCCCAAGGCGCGGAGCCGCAGAGCATGACGCCCGAGCAGTTCGGCACGCTGCTCAAGACGGACTACCAGAAATGGCGCGGCATCGTCCAGGCCTCGGGTGCAACGATCGAGTAGACGTCGCAGAATCGCGGTCTCAAAACATCTGGCCGGCCACCGGCGAGGAGACCGCTCTTGAAAGACAGATCCAGCATCCGGCGCCGCCTGGTCGGCGCATGTCTCCTCGGCGCGATCCTTTCGGGCTGCGCGTCCCAGCCGGCATCGCAGTCCACCGTTTCGGCGCACGTCGCCGCCGCCACGCAGGCGGCAGGCACCGATCTTCAGCCCTTGCTGGTGCTGTGCAGGCCGGCACCTGCCACCAGGCCGCCCCAAGCCGAGGCCGACCGGGGCATCGCGGCCCTCATGAACAAGCCGCCACCGCCACCGGGGCAGGCTTTCGACAACCTCTACTACGTCGGCGCCGATTGGGTCAGCGCGTGGGCCATCAAGACCTCGGACGGAATCATCCTCATCGACGCGCTCAACAACGAGGCCGAGGCGACAGCGCTGATCGATGGTGGAATGCGCAAGCTCGGGCTCGACCCGGCGCAGATCAAGTACGTGATCGTCACGCACGGTCACGGCGACCATTACGGTGGCGCCCGGTACCTGGTGCAGAAGTACCGGCCGCGCATCGTGATGAGCGAAGCCGACTGGAAGATGACCGAAACCCAACTGGAGTTCACGACGCCGCTCTGGGGTGCGCCGCCGCAGCGCGACATGGCCGTGAACGACGGCGACCGGATCACGCTGGGCGACACCACGGTCACCCTCTACCTCACGCCGGGCCACACGATGGGCACGATCACGCCGGTGTTCGACGTGAAGTCCGGCAACCGGACCTACCGCACCTTGCTCTGGGGCGGCACGGCCTTCAATTTCGGCAAGGACATTCCGCGCCTCGACAGCTACATCCAGGCGACCCAGCGAATGAGCACGGTGGCGAAGGAACAGAAAGTCGACGTGCTGCTGTCGAACCACGCGGGGTACGACAGCGCACTGCCCCGACTCGAGGCGCTTCGCCAGCAGCCCGGGCTGCAGCCCAATCCCTTCGTCATCGGCAATGAAGCCGTACTGCGCGGGCTGACGGTGATGAACGAATGCGCGCGCGCTACACGCGATCGCTTCACGATGCAATAAGCAAGTCAGGCCGGGTCGCGCACGTCCGCGACGGGATTGCTGCCGAAGTCCGCGCGGTCCAGGTACTTGAGGATCTTGGCCGCGGCGGAGGCTGGGGAGTCGAGCAGGCCTTCGGCCTTCAGTTTCTGGAAGCGCACGTAGTCCGGGAACATGCCGGGTTCGCTTTCGCGCAGTTGCACCTGCATGTCGGTGTCGATCACGCCGGGCGCGAGCGACACGATGCGGGCGCCGCCTGCACCCTTCTCTTCGAGCGCCACGGCGCGCGAGAAATGGTCCATGCCTGCCTTGGCGGCGCAGTAGGGCGCCTGGCTGCCCATCGCGTTGCGGCCGAGGCCCGACGAGATGTTGAGCACCTTGCGATCGGCGCGCCAGCCTTTGGTCGCGCCGAGAAAGGCGGAGGTCAGCAGCATCGGCGCCTCCAGGCCCACGCGCAGCGCCTGCGCCAGTTCGGTGGCCACAGCCTCCGACAACGGCCGCGGACGCCCGACGGTGCCGGCGTTGTTGATGAGCGTTGCGCTGTCGAAGGCCTGCGCATCCAGCCCCTGCAGCCAGGCCGCGAGGCGCGCGGCGGCCGCGACCGGGTCGGCAAGGTCCTGCTGCCACTGCTCCAACTCGGCGCCGGCGTCGCGGGCGAGCGCGGCAAGCTGGTCGTCGCTCTGGCGGGAGATGCACAACAGGCGCCGGCCGGGCTTCAGCAATTGTTCGGCCATGGCGCGGCCCAGGCCGCGGGATGCACCCGTGATGACGGTGAGATGAGATGAATTCATGAGCGATTTCGTGAGAAAGGTCTTGCGGGCGACACCGCACGCCGAACCGATGGTATCGGTGTGTTGACTAAAATCACCCGCCCTTCTTACATTCCCGGCCATGCCCACCCATTACCAAGCAGCGAGCGAGCCAAGCCATTTCGCCCAGCGCTTCGGTATCGCATGCGATCCCGAGGGGTCCATCGTCCGGCCGGGGGAACAAGGTCTTTTCGTGCGCCGCCCTCGCGCGGACGGCGTCGGCCAGGAGACGCCGCCGGAACGCTTCCAGATCGCTGCCGGGCGCTGGGGCCTGATCCCGCTGTTCTCGAAGGACGGCCAGGACCAACTCACGCACGAGGCTCGCGGCGAAACCGCCTCCGCGGAACGCAATTTCTACCAGCCCTGGAAACGCGGCCATCGTTGCGTGATCCTCGCGGACTGTCTGTTCCAGCCCGGCGACACCGAGGACTCGATCGTGCGGGTATCGCGCGCCGATGGCGAACCTCTCGCGTTGGCCGGCCTGTGGAACGGCTGGCGCTCACCGGCCGGCCAGTGCGTCGAGAGCTTTGCGTTGCTGACCCTCGGCGCACCCGAGCAATCTGAGCAACGCCGCACCGTCATCTTGCGCGATGCATGGATCGACGACTGGCTCCACTGCCCGGTCGAGGAAACCGCGGCCTACCTCCGTCCCTATGCCGACGACAAGCTGGTACGCGAGGCGCTGCCGGTCGACGCTTAGCCTCTAGCCCGCGCCCTTCCCCGCCAACCCGTTCGTGCGCAGCGCTTCGAGGTCGGTCACTCGAAGCCCGCCGTATTCGACGCGAATCGCGCCCTGCGCCTGCAAGGTGCGCAAGGCTTCGTTCACGCGCTGCCGCGACAGCCCGATGAGATAGGCCAGCTCCTGCTGCGTGATGCGCAGCAATTCGCCCACGCCGGGAAACAGCACCGGATTGAACAGCGCCGCCAGATTGCGCGCCACCCGCGCGTCGGGGTTGTTGAGCCGGTCGGCCTCGCGCGCGGCGATGAACTGGGCCAATCGCTCGTTGAGCTGGTTCATCACGAAGCGGTTGAATCCGATCGAGTGGTCGAGCAGCCAGTGGAAATCGTCCACCGGCAGCCCAGCCACCACGCTGCGCCGCAGTGCCTGGATGTTGTAGCGGTAGGGCTCGCGCTTGAGCGCCGTGCCCTCGCCGAACCAGCCGCCCGGCGGCAGGCCGCTGTAGGTCATCGAGGTGCCGTCCGCGTTGTCGTTGCTCATCTTGAGCAGACCCGCGACCACGCCGAACCAATAGGTGGGCGGCCGGCCGATGCGGCAAACCAGATCCCCAGGCTCGGCATCGCCGACCACCACCGCCACTTCGGCCCGACGACGCTCGATGGGTGACAGCGTGCGCAGCCAGGGGATGTTGTCGAGCTCGTCGGCGGTGGCCGGACGCACGCGGTCGCGGATTGATGAGGTGCCGCTGTCATTGCCGATTGGCATCGGGAAACTCCGGGGAGTAGTGTCCCTAGGATTGTCGTCGGAACGACAAGTTGGCGTCAAAGTTGGTTCTACAGTCCGCCCCATCGTGCAGACCACAGCCAACACCTTTCCTCGCCTGCTGCTGAACCATGCGAAGCAGCAGCCCGACGCGCCGGCCGTGCGCGAAAAGGACCTCGGCATCTGGCAGACCTGGAGCTGGGCGGAGGTTGCGCGCGAGGTGCGCGAGTTCGCCTGCGGGCTGGCGAGCCTGGGCTTCAAGGCTGGCGACAACCTCGCGATCGTCGGCGCCAACCGGCCGCATCTGTATATGGCGGTGGTCGCCGCGCAAAGCCTGCGCGGCGTGCCGGTGCCGCTCTACCAGGATGCGGTGGCCGGCGAAATGGTCTTCATGCTGGAGGACGCCTCGATCGAGTTCGTGATCGCGGAAGACCAGGAGCAGGTCGACAAGCTGCTCGAATGCCGCGAGACCCGCCCGGCGATCCGACACATCATCTATGACGACCCGCGTGGGCTGCGCCACTACGACCAGCCCGGCCTCGTGAGCCACGAAAAGCTGTGCGAGCTGGGCCGCGCCTGGGACGCGGCGCATCCGGGGTTCTTCGATCAGAGCGTGGCCGCCGGCGAGCCCGGCGACGTCGCCGTGATCCTCTACACCTCCGGTACCACCGGCCGGCCCAAGGGCGTGTGCCAGACGCATGCGAGCTTCATCGCGGCCGGCCGCGGCGGCGTGGAGACCGACAAGCTCGGCCCCGGCGACAACATCATGAGCTACCTGCCCATGGCCTGGGTCGGCGACCACCTCTTCTCCGTGGCGCAATGGCTGGTCGGCGGCTTCACGCTCAACTGCCCCGAATCGACAGAAACGGTGATGAACGACATGCGCGAGATCGGGCCGAGCTACTACTTCGGCCCGCCGCGCACCTT
Organism: Variovorax sp. J22R115; assembly: GCF_030317005.1. NCBI lineage: Bacteria > Pseudomonadati > Pseudomonadota > Betaproteobacteria > Burkholderiales > Comamonadaceae > Variovorax > Variovorax sp. J22R115. The sequence continues at coordinate 52,406 of NZ_JASZYM010000011.1, forward strand.
CGAGGGCCTGCTGACCGCGGTGTCGATCCGCATGGAAGACGCCGCCGCGCCCAAGCGCTGGCTGTACGCCAGGTTCATGGCGCTGGCGCGACGCGTGGGAGCCGACATCCTCAACGGCGCGCCCGTCGGCTTCGGCGACCGGCTGATGTACGGCATCGGCAACCTCGTGATCTACGGGCCGCTGCGCAACGTGCTCGGCATGAGCCGCATCCGCGTGGCCTATACGGCCGGCGCGGCGATCGGGCCTGATCTGTTCCGCTTCTACCGCTCCATCGGCGTCAATCTCAAGCAGTTCTACGGCCAGACCGAGACCTGCGCCTACGTGTGCCTTCAACAGGACGGCAAGGTCAAGCTGCAGACCGTGGGCAGCGCGGCACCCGGCATCGAACTCAAGATCGCGCCGGACGGCGAGGTGCTCGTGCGCGGCGTGTCGGTGCTCAAGGAGTACTACAAGCGGCCCGACGCGACCGCCGAGGTGCTCGATGCCGACGGCTACTTCCATACCGGCGACGCCGGCGTGCTCGATGCCGAAGGGCATCTGCGCATCATCGACCGCGCCAAGGACGTGGGCCGCATGGCCGCGCCGGACGGCGTTGCGGCAGGAGCGATGTTCGCGCCCAACTACATCGAGAACAAGCTCAAGTTCTTTCCGCAGATCAAGGAGGCCGTGTGCTTCGGCCACGAGCGCGACCAGGTCTGCGCCTTCATCAACATCGACTACGAGGCGGTGGGGAACTGGGCCGAGCGGCGCGGGCTGGCCTACGGCGGCTACGTCGATCTCGCGGGCAAGCCCGACGTGCTGGCGCTGGTGGCCGACTGCATCGCCAAGGTGAACACCGACCTCGCCGCGGAGGAAGGCATGGCCGACACGCAGATCGCGCGCTTCATGGTTCTGCACAAGGAACTCGACCCCGATGACGACGAGCTCACCCGCACGCGAAAGGTGCGTCGCGGCTTCATCGCCGGCAAGTACGCGGTGCTGGTGGACGCGCTCTACGGCGGCAAGTCCGAGCAATACATCGAGACGCAGGTGAAGTTCGAAGATGGCCGGACGGGCGTCGTGAGCGCCACTCTGAACATCGTCGAGTCGAAGCGCTTCGCACCCATGAAGGCCGCCGCATGAGCACGCGCAAGATCGGCGAGGTCATCCTCGACGTGCAGAACATCAGCCTGAGCTTCGGCGGCGTCAAGGCGCTGACGGACATCAGCTTCAACGTGCGCGAGCACGAAGTGCGCGCCATCATCGGCCCCAACGGCGCGGGTAAGAGCTCGATGCTCAACTGCATCAACGGCGTCTACCAGCCGCAGCAGGGTTCCATCACCTTTCGCGGCCAGCACTTCAAGCACATGAACTCGCGCCAGGTGGCCGAGATGGGCGTGGCGCGCACCTTCCAGAACCTGGCTCTGTTCAAGGGCATGAGCGTGCTCGACAACATCATGACGGGCCGCAATCTCAAGATGAAGAGCGGCCTGCTGGCGCAGGCGCTGCGCTGGGGACCGGCTGAACGCGAGGAGCTGGCGCAACGCGAGTTCGTCGAACGCATCATCGACTTCCTCGAGATCCAGCTGCATCGCAAGACGCCTGTGGGCCGCCTGCCCTATGGCCTGCAGAAGCGCGTCGACCTCGGCCGTGCGCTCGCGATGGAACCGCAGGTGCTGCTGCTCGACGAGCCAATGGCCGGCATGAACGTGGAGGAGAAGCAGGACATGAGCCGCTTCATCCTCGACGTGAACGACGAGTTCGGCACCACCATCGTGCTGATCGAACACGACATGGGCGTGGTGATGGACATCTCGGACCGCGTGGTTGTGCTCGACTACGGCAAGAAGATCGGCGACGGAACGCCCAACGACGTGCGGAACAACGAGGACGTGATCCGGGCATATCTCGGCACGGAACACTGACATGGGATTTTTTCTCGAAACCCTCTTCGGCGGCCTCATGGTCGGCATGCTCTATTCGCTGATCGCGATCGGCTTCGTGCTCATCTACAAGGCATCCGGCGTCTTCAACTTCGCGCAGGGCGCGATGGTGCTGTTCGCCGCGCTGGCGATGGCGCGCTTCGCCGAATGGATTCCGAAGTGGCTCGGCTTCGAGAGCCTGGTGCTCGCCAACGTGCTGGCCTTCATCGCCGCGATGGCCGTGATGATCGCGGTGGCGTGGCTGATCGAGCGGCTGGTGCTGAGCAAGCTGGTCAACCAGGAAGGCATCACGCTGCTGATGGCCACGCTCGGCATCGCCTACTTCCTCGACGGACTCGGGCAGACGCTCTTCGGCAACGACATCTACAAGATCGACGTCGGGATGCCGAAAGAACCGATGATGGTGTTCGAAAACACCTTCCAGGGCGGCCTGCTTCTGAGCCGCGAAGACCTGGTCGCTGCGCTCGTCGCGGCTGCGCTCGTCGTGGTGCTGGCGCTCTTCTTCCAGAAGACATCGACCGGCCGCGCGTTGCGTGCGGTCGCCGATGACCACCAGGCTGCGCAATCCATCGGCATTCCGCTCAACCGCATCTGGGTCATCGTGTGGTCCGTCGCGGGCTTCGCGGCGCTGGTGGCCGGGATCATCTGGGGATCGAAGCTGGGCGTGCAGTTTTCGCTCTCGCTGGTGGCGCTCAAGGCGCTGCCGGTGGTGATTCTCGGCGGGCTGACCTCGATCCCGGGCGCCATCATCGGCGGCCTGCTCATCGGCGTCGGCGAGAAACTGTCGGAGATCTATCTTGGCCCGATGCTGGGCGGCGGGATCGAGATCTGGTTCGCCTACGTGCTGGCGCTTGTTTTCCTTCTCGTGCGGCCGCAAGGTCTCTTCGGCGAGAAGATCATCGATCGGGTCTAGCATGAAGCTCACCCTCAAGCTTGCCCACTTCGTGTGGCCGCCAACCCCCGTCCAGGGGGCGATACCAGCGGCCCGGCAAAGCCGGTTCCGCGGTATTCCTGGAATGACCGTCGCGGCGTACCGGAGCCACTGAGATGTTCTACAGAGAAAACGGCCAGTTCAAGTCGAGCTATCGCGCCGACCAGCAGATCTTTCCGATCCTGCAGGACCGCGTGCTGATGCTCGCGCTGTTGGCTTTCGCCTTTGCCGTGGTGCCGCTGACCGCACCGGAATACTGGTTCCGCGCGATCCTGATTCCCTTCCTGATCCTGGCGCTCGCTGCGCTGGGCCTGAACATCCTGGTGGGCTACTGCGGACAGATCTCGCTCGGCACGGGCGCCTTCATGGCAGTCGGCGCGTACGCCGCCTACAACTTCCACGTGCGCATCGAAGGGATGCCGCTGATCCTCTCGCTGCTGCTCGGCGGGCTGTGCTCGACGGCCGTCGGCGTGCTCTTCGGCATTCCGAGCCTGCGCATCAAGGGGCTGTACCTCGCCGTCGCAACGCTGGCCGCGCAGTTCTTCGTCGACTGGGCTTTCCTGCGGATCAACTGGCTCACCAACAACTCGTCGTCCGGCTCCGTGACCGCTTCGGGGCTCAGCCTGTTCGGGCTTCCCATCGAGACCGCGGTGCAGAAGTACCTGCTGTGCCTGACGCTCCTGGTGGTCTTCGCCGTGCTCGCGAAGAACCTGGTGCGCAGCGCGATCGGCCGCGAATGGATGGCGATGCGCGACATGGACGTCGCCGCAGCGGTGATCGGCATCCGGCCGATCTACGCCAAGCTCTCGGCCTTCGCGGTGAGTTCGTTCATCGTCGGCGTGGCGGGTGCGTTGTGGGGCTTCGTGCACCTGGGTACTTGGGAGCCGGCGGCTTTCAACATCGACCGCTCGTTCCAACTGCTCTTCATGGTGATCATCGGCGGGCTTGGTTCGATCATGGGCAGCTTCTTCGGCGCGGCCTTCATCGTGCTGCTGCCGATCCTGCTCAACCAGCTTCCGGGCTGGTTCGGCATCTCGATCTCGACGGCGCTGGCGTCGCACCTGGAGTTCATGATCTTCGGCGCGCTCATCGTGTTCTTCCTGATCGTCGAGCCGCATGGCCTTGCAAGGTTGTGGTCGACAGCCAAGGAAAAGCTCCGCCTCTGGCCCTTCCCCCATTGATTCGTTAGCAAACCGGCACCGTGGTGCCCCAAAGGAGACTGGCATGAAACTGAAATCGCTCGCTGTGACCGCCGCCCTGGCGGCCAGCACCCTCGGCGCGATGCTCGCGCCATCGCTCGTGCAGGCACAGGCCAAGGAGCAGTTCTTTCCGCTGCTGGTGTACCGCACCGGCCCCTATGCGCCCAATGGCACTCCCTGGGCCAACGGCAAGCAGGACTACATCAAGCTCATCAACGCGACCGGTGGCATCAACGGCGTGAAGATCAGCTACGAGGAATGCGAGACCGGCTACGCCACCGACAAGGGCGTTGAATGCTACGAGCGCCTGAAGGGCAAGGGCGCAACGCTGATCGATCCGCAGGCGACCGGCATCACCTTCGCGTTGACCGACAAGGCGCCGGTCGACAAGATCCCGCTGATCACGCTGGGCTATGGCCTGTCGGCCTCGCAGGATGGCAACGTGTTCAAGTGGAATTTCCCGCTGATGGGCAGCTACTGGACCGCCGCCGACATCCTGATCCAGCACATCGCGAAGAAGGAAGGCGGCGCCGACAAGCTCAAGGGCAAGAAGATCGCGCTGGTCTATCACGACTCGCCCTTTGGCAAGGAGCCGATTCCGCTGCTGCAGGAGCGCGCGAAGATGAACGGCTTCGAGCTGTCGCTGATCCCGGTGGCCGCGCCCGGCATCGAGCAGAAGTCCGCCTGGCTGCAGGTGCGCCAGTCGCGGCCCGACTACGTGCTGCTCTGGGGCTGGGGCGTGATGAATTCGACTGCGCTCAAGGAAGCCGTCGCCACCGGCTACCCGCGCGAGAAGATGTACGGCGTGTGGTGGGCCGGCGCCGAACCCGATGTGAAAGACGTGGGCGCCAATGCCAAGGGCTACAACGCGCTGGCGCTGAACGGCTCGGGCACGCAGCCGAAGGTGATCCAGGAAATCCTGAAGAACGTCCACGACAAGGGCCAGGGCACGGGTCCGAAGGACGAGGTCGGCTCGGTGCTCTACACGCGCGGCGTGATCATCCAGATGCTGGGCGTCGAAGCCGTCCGTCGCGCGCAGGAGCGCTTCGGCAAGGGCAAGGTCATGACCGGCGAGCAAGTGCGCTGGGGCCTGGAGAACCTCGCGCTCGACCAGAAGAAGCTCGACGCGCTGGGCTTCTCCGGCGTGATGCGCCCGATCAGCACCTCGTGCCAGGACCACATGGGCTCGACCTGGGCCCGCATCGAGACCTGGGATGGCAGCAAGTGGAACATCGCACCCGAGTGGTACGAGGCTGACGAGCAGATCATCAAGCCGATGGTGAAGGTGGCGGGCGAGAAGTACGCAGGCGAGAAAAAGCTGACGCGCCGCGACGTCGCTGACTGCAGCTCCTGATTCACCGAGGTTGCACGCACTCCGACACACCATGAGCGAGCCCAAGATCCTTCTCAACGTCAACGGCATCGAGGTCATCTACAACCATGTGATCCTCGTGCTGAAGGGCGTCTCGCTCGTGGTGCCGGAAGGCGGCATCGTGGCGCTGCTCGGTGGCAACGGCGCGGGCAAGACGACGACGCTGCGCGCCGTCTCGAACCTGCTGGCCGGCGAACGCGGAGCGGTCACCAAGGGCACGATCGAACTGCGTGGCGAGCGCATCGAGGCGCTGACGCCGGCCGAGCTGGTCAAGCGCGGACTCATCCAGGTGATGGAGGGGCGCCACTGCTTCGCGCACCTCACGATCGAAGACAACCTGATGACGGGCGCCTACACGCGCACCGACGGCAAGGCGGCGGTCGCCCAGACGCTGGAAAAGGTCTACGCCTACTTTCCGCGCCTGAAGACACGCCGCACTTCACAGGCCGCCTACACCTCCGGCGGCGAGCAGCAGATGTGCGCGATCGGCCGTGCATTGATGGCAAGTCCGAACATGGTGCTCCTCGACGAGCCCTCGATGGGGCTCGCACCGCAGATCGTCGAGGAAGTGTTCAGCATCGTGAAGGACCTGAACGAGAAGGAGCGCGTGACCTTCCTGCTCGCCGAGCAGAACACCAACATGGCGCTGCGCTTCGCCGACTACGGCTACATCCTCGAGAACGGCCGCATCGTGATGGACGGAGAGGCGAAGAGCCTGCGCGAGAACGAGGACGTGAAGGAGTTCTATCTGGGTGTGGGGGGCGCGGACCGAAAGAGCTTCCGAGACGTGAAGAGCTACAAGCGGCGGAAACGGTGGCTGGCATGACGAAGGACTACTACGACGAGCTCGAGATTCGCGAGCCGGCGGAACGCGAGCGGGATTTGCTGGCCGCGCTGCCTCGACAGATCATGCAGGCGCAGACTGCTGCGTCGGCGTTCGCGAAGATCCTCGACGGCGTCAAGCCGGCCGACATCACGAGCCGCGAGGCGCTGGCGAAGCTGCCGGTCACGCGCAAGTCGGAGCTGCTGGCGCTGCAGCAGGAGCGCCGCGCGAGCGATCCGTTCGGCGGCTTCTCGGCGATCCGCTTCGGACCGAGGATGACGCGCGTCTTCGCGAGCCCCGGCACCATCTACGAGCCCGAGGGCGAGGCGCGCGACTACTGGCGCACCGCACGCGCGCTCTACGCGGCCGGCTTTCGCGGCGGCGAGCTGGTGCACAACTGCTTCAGCTATCACATGACGCCGGCCGGTTCCATCATGGAGAGCGGTGCGCGTGCGCTGGGCTGCACCGTCTTCGCGGGCGGCACGGGGCAGACCGAGCAGCAGGTGGACGCCATTGCCGACCTGCGGCCCGCGGGCTACGCAGGCACGCCGAGCTTCCTCAAGATCATCATCGAGAAGGCAGCGGAGAAGAAGGTGCCGCTGCCCTCGCTCACCAAGGCGCTGGTGTCGGGCGAAGCCTTTCCGCCGAGCCTGCGCGACTGGATCGCCGGGCGCGGCGTGACCGGCGTGCAATGCTATGCCACGGCCGACCTGGGCCTGATCGCCTACGAGACGAGAGCGCGCGAAGGGCTGGTGCTCGATGAGGGTGTGATCGTCGAGATCGTGCGACCCGGCACCGGCGATCCGGTACCCGAAGGCGAGGTCGGCGAGATCGTCGTCACCACGCTCAACCCCGATTACCCGCTGATCCGTTTCGGCACCGGCGACCTCTCCGCCGTGCTGCCGGGGCAATGCCCCACGGGCCGTACCAATGCACGCATCAAGGGCTGGCTCGGCCGCGCGGACCAGACGACCAAGGTGCGCGGCATGTTCGTTCACCCGGGCCAGATCGCGGAGATCGCTCGCCGCTTTCCGGAAGTGCGGCGTGCACGGCTGGTGGTTGAAGGTGAGATGGCCGACGACCGCATGACGCTGCGGCTCGAGTGCCCCACGGCGGCCGAGGGCCTGGCCGAGCGCATCGGCGAGGCGATCCGCGACGTGACCAAGCTGCGCGGCACGGTGGAGTTGGTCGCGCCGGGAAGCCTGCCGAACGACGGCAAGGTGATCGAGGACGCGCGCAGCTACAAATAGCGCTGCCCGGAGAAGGAGAGCAGCGGCCGGGCGCGAAAACTGCTTCTTCTTCCGCAATGGCCCATTCCTTCCAGCCGCCCGCCGCATCCCGCTTCGCCCTGCGAAATCTGCGCGCTCCCCGCTGCCTCGTCCCCGCCGGGCTGCCCGGCAACGCCAACGATGACCTCGCCGCGATCGACTGCTGGTGGACAACGGCCGCATCGCCGCCATCGACACCGCGGGAGCCATGCCCGCCGATATGGCGACCACGACATGCTCGACACCTTCACGCAGGCGGTGAAGATCCTGCACCTGGACCACCCGCTCGGCGACTGGATCCGCGCCGCCACCGAGGCGCCGGCCGCCATCATGGGCATCGAGCGCGCGGTGCTGAAAGCCGGAACGCCCGCCGACCTGATCGTGCTCAAGGCGGGCAACTATTCGGAGATGCTCGCGCGCACGCAGTTCGACCGCACGGTGCTGCGCGCCGGCCGCGCGATCGACACCACCCTGCCCGACTACCGGCTTCTTGACGATCTCATGACCGCCTGAACGCCCGATCGGGCGCAGATTTCCCGCCTTTTTGTGCGGTCTTCGTGGTGTACGGGGATTGCCTCGCGTCGCCTGGGGCCTCGCGTCAGGATGCGCGTGGCATTCTCGACCGATGACTTTCGAGAGCCTCCGAATCACGGGACGCAATGGCCAGCGCTATGAGCTCGGCACGCCCATGCACGTGCACGATGGGAATGTCCACCTCGGAACGGTCGACCCCGTCAGGGTCAGCCGCGACGGGACGGAGGTGCACATCGAGCGCTTCCTGCCGTCCCAGTTCGTGAAGGAGCAAAAGCGAAATTTCGGCCCTCTGGTCCTGCTCGAGGTCACCGCCTACCTTGCCGAGCAATTTCATGGCGTGCAGACCATCAGCTACTCGCTCAGCCGGGAAATCGAGATGCATGGCGACGGCATGAAGGTCGCCTCGGCACGCTCGGCGCTGCTGCAGGACATCGGCGCCGAAGGCGTCACCATCACGCCACGGCCGGATCACGAGACGCCGGGCAACTTCGTGGTGGAGGGGGTCTGGGCCTACAACGAGCGGAATGTCGCAGCGCTCGGTTATTGCCTGACGAGGGAGCGCGAGATCTATCGGCAGTGGGAGGCCCCGGCGAGCCAACCAGCGGCCATTCCAGCGCTGCGGGATCGCCTGCGCCAACTGCTGGCGCGGGGGGCCGGGGAAGCCGGCGCCCGGGATGGCGACGGGGCCGATTGAGTTCAGGGCGGGTCTGGCCCCGGCTTGCGCCACACGCTCGCCAGCCACGGCTGCTGGTCGAAGGGCAGACCGGTCGGACGGTAGTAATGGGCCAGCTCCACGAATCCGGCTCCCGTCATGCTGTCACGCCAGCTCGCCAGGTCATGGAAGGCGCCGTAGCGCTCGCCGCGCCAGCCTTCCTGTCCCTCACCGCGCGGGTTGGAGCTGAACAACACCCCGCCCGGCTTCAGCGTTGAATGCAGTTCCCGCAGCACCCGAGGCAGTTCCTGTGCCGGCACATGGAACAGCGCCGCATTCGCGAACACGCCGTCGAAGCGGGCAGGCGGCAGGTCCAGCGCGAGGAAGTTCTGCTGGAGCACCTCGCAGCCGCTGTGCGAGCGGGCCATTTCCGCCAGTTGCGCCGAGCCTTCGAGTCCGGTCGCGACGTGCCCGAGTTGCGTGAACGTCCGGAGATCGCGCCCGGGCCCGCAGCCGAAGTCCAGGATCTGGAAGGGCGTCGTCGCCTCGATGAACTGGAGCAGCGCCGCGATGTTCTGGCTCACGTCGTGGTCGCGCGTGGCGAGCCAGAAGTCTTCCGCTCCCCGGTCGTAGTGGGCCAGGGTCACCGCCGCGATGCGTTCGAGATCCTCGGGCGTCAGTGGCATGTTGGCGTGCAACGGCTCAGCGATGCTCTCCCGAGATGTAGTGCTGGAGCTGTTCGATGATGAAGTTCTGTTCGGAGATGATCCCCTTCACGAGGTCGCCGATCGAGATCAGGCCCGCCAGCTTGCCGCCGTCCATGACGGGGAGATGCCGCACGCGGTTTTCCGTCATCAGCGCCATGCATTCCTCGCTGGTCTGGCTCGGCCGCACATAGATCACGGCTGTGGTCATGACGTCGCTCAGCGGCGTGTCCTTGGAAGAGCGCGCCATCAACACGACTTTGCGCGCGTAGTCGCGTTCGGTCACCACGCCGACGATGCGATCGCGCTCCATGACGAGGAGCGCGCCGACGTTTTTCTGCGCCATCAGCTTGACGGCATCGAAGACCGAGGCCGTGGGCTCGATGGAATAAACCGTCGAATCGCCTTTGGCCTTGAGAATTTCCGCCACGGATTTCATGGGTTGTTCCTTCAGGAAGGGCCGGTGCCTGTCATTCTGCGCGGCCCGCACGAGCGCCACAAGCGGATGCACCGACGAGCGTGCCGACATTTACAGCCCTTGCGCAGGCGCTCAGAATTCAGTCCCCCAAAAAGGAGAGTTGCCATGGATCTCGGACTCAAGGGCAAGCGGGCTGTCATCACCGGTGGCAGCCGGGGTATCGGCAGAGCCATTGCCGAATGTTTCGCCGACGAAGGCGCGGACGTCTCGATCTGTGCGCGCAAGGAGGACGAGGTGGGCGAGGCGGCGGCCGCACTGCAGGCCAAGGGCGTCAAATCCTTCGGTCGCGCGCTGGATGTGGCCGATGGATCCGCGTTGAGTGCGTGGATCACTTCGAGCGCCGGCGTGCTGGGCGGCATCGACGTGCTGGTGTGCAACGTGAGCGCGCTCGCGGTCGGAGACACGGCGGACTCCTGGGAGAAATCGTTCCGGACCGACATGATGCACACCGTCAACGCGGTGGCCGCGGCAGTTCCGTTCCTGGAGAAGTCCGACAGCGCTTCGATCGTGCTGATATCGAGCGTCTCCGGATTCGAGGTCGACTTTGCCGCCGGCTCCTACGGTGCGATCAAGGCGGCGCTGATCCACTATGCCAAGGGGCTGAGCCGGCAGCTCGTCGGCAAGGGCATCCGTGTGAACTGCGTCTCGCCGGGCAACACCTACTTCGACGGCGGCATCTGGCAGACGATCGAGAAGAACATGCCCGACCTGTACGCCTCGACGCTCAAGGTGAATCCCACCGGCAAATTCGGCACGCCGAGCGAGGTGGCGCGCGGCGTGGTGTTCATTTCGAGTCCCGCGGCCAGCCGCATCTCCGGCACCAACCTGGTGATCGACGGCGCGCTCACGGTCGCGGTCTAGGAGACCTGCGTCATGAAGGATCTCGCCACCCATCACACGATCCACAAGGATCACATCCACCACGGCTGGAACAACGCATTTCCGCCCTGCCTGACCATTGCACCGGGCGAGACCGTGCAGTTCGAGACCGTCGATGCGTCCTCCGGCCAACTCTCGCGGACGTCCACCGCCGCAGATCTCGCGAAACTCGACCTCGCCCACGTGAATCCCGTCACGGGACCGGTCTACGTCGACGGCGCGAAGCCGGGCGACGCGCTCAAGGTCACCGTGCTGTCGCTGCGGCCCTCGGGTTGGGGATGGACCGGAAACATTCCGGGCTTCGGGTTGCTCACCGATCAGTTTCCAGACGCGAGACTTCATCACTGGAATTACGACCCCGGACTGAAGCCGGCGATGTACGGACCCGGGGGACGCGTGCCGCTCAGGCCCTTCACCGGGACCATCGGCGTCGCGCCGGCCGAGCCCGGCTTGCACAGCATCATTCCGCCACGCAACGTCGGCGGCAACATGGATGCACGCGACATCGCGGAGGGTACGGAGCTCTATCTCCCGATCGAGGTCGACGGCGCGATCTTCTCGGTCGGCGACACGCATGCGGCGCAGGGCGACGGCGAAGTCTGCGGGACGGCCATCGAAAGCTCCATCGACGTGGCCCTCAAGTTCGAACTGGTGAAGGACGCCCGCCTGCGCTCGCCGCGCTATGTCACGCCCGGCCCCGTCAGCCGCCATTTCGACACGAAAGGCTACGAGGTGACGACAGGCATCGGCCCCGACCTGATGGCCGGCGCCCGCATGGCGGTCTCCGAGATGATCGAACTCCTGAGCCGGCGCTACGGCTACGAACCGGTCGATGCCTACATGCTGTGCAGCGTATGCGCCGACCTGCGCATCAGCTCGATCGTCGACGTACCGAACTGGGTGGTCTCGTTCTACTTTCCGAGGGTGGTGCTGGAATAGTTCAGGCTCGCCAGCAGGCGGGGCATCAGATCTTCCGAAGCGCCTCTGAGCACGGCAGATGCCGAGGTGTCCAGATGCAGCGGCTCCATGTTGAGCGTGATGAGCCTGCCCCCCCTGGAAAGCGCCTGCAGTGGCAGGTCCGCGGCCGGATAGACCACGGCGGTGCTGCCGACCACGACGAAGACGTCCGCCTCCAGCGCCGCGGTCTGGGCGTCCAGCAGCACGCCCTGGTTCAGCATCTCGCCAAACATCACGACGTCCGGCCGCGCGCGAGAACCACAGCGCGTACACCGATGAAAGAGCCAGGGGCCGCGACGGTTGCCGCAGTAATCGCAACGCCAGCGGCGCAGCGATCCGTGCAGTTCCAGAACGTCCATGCCGCCGGCCAGCGTCAGGAGCCCGTCCACGTTCTGCGTGATGAGGCGCGTCGAAGGCCGAAGGCGCTGCAGTTGAGCCAACGCGAGGTGCCCGGGATTGGGCTTGGCGGCCTCGACAACGGCGAGGCGCCGCGCCCAGAACTTAGAGAAGCCGGCCGGATCCCGCTCGAGGTCGTCGACGTGCGAGAAGCGGACCGCGCTCTGGTTCATCCACAGGCCGTCGGCATCGCGGTAGGTCGGGATGCCGGAGGCCTTGGACAGGCCGGCGCCAGAGAAAACGACGATGCGCCTGGCATCGCGCAGCAGCTCGATGGCCGTGTCGAACTGCTTCTTGCTTTCAGTCATCGATCGGAGTCCTACCCGCCCGCCCCTACTTGTCGAGCCCCGCGAGGCACACGTACTTGATCTCCAGGAAGTCGTCGAGGCCGTACTTCGAGCCTTCGCGGCCCAGCCCCGACTGCTTGACGCCGCCGAAAGGCGCCTCGGCCGTCGAGATGAGACCCGTGTTGACGCCCACGATGCCGCATTCGAGCGCCTCGGCGACGCGCATGATGCGGCCGATGTCACGGCTGTAGAAGTAAGAGGCGAGGCCGAACTCGGTGGCGTTGGCCAGCGCGATCGCCTCGGCTTCGGTATCGAAGGCGAAGATGGGCGCCAGCGGGCCGAAGGTTTCCTCGTGCGCAACCAGCATGTCCGCTGTCGCGCCGCCGATCACCGTGGGCTGGTAGAAGCGCCCGCCCAGCGCGTGGCGCTGGCCGCCGGCGAGCACCTTGCCGCCCTTGGCGATGGCGTCGACGACGTGCTGCTCGATCTTGGCCACGGCCTTGTCGTCGATCAGCGGCCCCTGGTTCACGCCGGGCTCCGTGCCGTCGCCGACCTTCAGAGCATTGACCTTGGCGACCAGCTTCTGCGTGAAGGCCTCGAGCACGCCCCGCTGCACGTAGATGCGGTTGGCACACACGCAGGTCTGGCCGGTGTTGCGGTACTTGGAGACCATCGCGCCTTCGACGGCCGCATCGACGTCGGCATCGTCGAACACGATGAAGGGCGCGTTGCCGCCGAGTTCGAGCGACAGCTTCTTGATGGTATCGGCGGATTGCTTCATCAGCGTGCGGCCCACTTCGGTCGAGCCGGTGAAGCTGAGCTTGCGCACGATGGGGCTGCGCGTCATCTCGCCGCCGATCTTCGAGGCCGAGCCGGTCAGCACCGACAGCAGGCCCTTGGGCAGGCCGGCGCGATCGGCCAGTTCGGCGAAGGCGAGCGCCGAGAACGGCGTCTGCGTCGCGGGCTTGACCACCATGGAGCAGCCTGCCGCCAACGCGGGCCCGGCCTTGCGAGTGAGCATCGCGGTCGGGAAGTTCCAGGGCGTGATCGCGGCCGTGACGCCGACCGGTTGCTTGAGCGCGAGGATGCGGCGGTCGGCCTGCGGCGCCGGGATGGTGTCGCCGTACACGCGGCGCGCCTCCTCGGCGAACCATTCGATGAAGGACGCCGCATAGGCGATCTCGCCCTTGCTCTCGGCAAGCGGCTTGCCCTGCTCCGTGGTCATGATCAGCGCGAGGTCGTCCTGATTGGTGAGCATCAGGTCATTGAGCTTGCGCAGGATGGCGGAGCGTTCCTTGGCCGGCCGTTGCGCCCAGGCGCGTTGCGCAACCTCGGCCGCGGCGATGGCGCGCACGGTCTCGTCGGTGCCGCACATCGGCACGGTGCCGATCTGCTCTCCATTGGCCGGATTGATGACCGGAACGGTTTCACGGTTATCCGCGTCCACCCATTCGCCGGCAATGAAAACCTGCTGGCGCAGCAGGGTTGAATCCTTCAGTTTCAACATGTCTCGCACTCCGTGGATAGAGGACGGCACGATACCCGTGATGGCGACTGCCTACATCGGCCGCGCCCTAAAACCACCACGCATGCGCATTCCTTGGCCTCGATCAAGGACTTCGGGAAAATCAGCTGTGGTCAGGGTGCGGTCAGCCGATAAGATCGCGGCCAATTTTCAATTCGGAGAGATCATGAAGAAACTGCTCGCCTTGACGGCCATCGCCGCAGCGGTAGTGGGCGCCCATGCCCAGGACTTCCCAAGCAAGCCCATCAACATCGTGGTGCCTTTCGCCGCCGGCGGCCCGACCGACCGCGTCGCGCGTGATCTGGCCGAGGCTCTGCGCAAGCCACTGGGCGGCGTCAGCATCGTGGTCGACAACGTGCCGGGCGCCGGCAGCTCGATCGGCGCGGCCAAGGTGGCGCGCGCCAATCCGGACGGCTATACGCTGCTGCTCAACCACATTGGGATGTCGACCATTCCTACACTGGTGCGCAATGTGCCCTTCAAGGTCGAGACCGACTTCGAATACCTCGGCATCGTCAACGACGTGCCGATGACGCTGATCTCCAAGCCCAGCATGCAAGCGAACAACTACAAGGAGTTGAGCGCCTGGATCGCGGCCAACAAAGGCAAGATCAACCTCGGCAATGCCGGCGTCGGTTCGGCCTCGCACCTCTGCGGCCTGCTCTTCCAGACCGCCACGAAGACCGAGATGACGCCAGTGCCTTACAAGGGCACGGCGCCTGCCATCACGGATCTGATCGGCGGGCAGATCGACCTGCTGTGCGACCAGACGACCAACACCTCGCCGCAGATCGAAGCCAAGAAGGTCAAGGCCTTCGCGGTCACCACCAACAAGCGGCTGACGACGCCGCTGCTGAAAGACCTGCCGACGCTCCAGGAATCGGGCCTGAAGGACTTCCAGGTCACGATCTGGCACGGCCTGTATGCGCCGAAGGGCACGCCGGCGGCTGTCACCAAGAAGCTGAACGACGCGCTGAAGGTGGCACTGAAGGATCCGGACTTCATCAAGAAGCAGGAAGGCCTGGGTGCCGTGGTGGCGAGTGACGGCCGGATCGAGCCCGATGGACACAAGAAGTTCGTCAACGCCGAGATCGCCAAGTGGAGCCCCATCATCAAGGCCGCGGGCGTCTACGCTGATTAAATGGGCTCGCCCCCCAGGCTTGCTCACTTCGTGTAGCCGCCTACCCCCTGCCGGGGGCAACACCAGCGGACCGGCGGAGCCGGTTCCGCGGTGTTCCACCTACTCAAAAGCCCCTCAACGAGGGGCTTTTTCTATTCTTGCCGCGCTATTTTGGTCTTATTGCGTCTGCGGTGCCTTGGATGAAGGCCTTGATTTTCTCGACGTCCTCGGGCGTCAGCTTGCCGCTGAAGTCGGGCATGCCCCGATCCATCGCCGGGCCCTTGAAGACGGACTTGTCGAGGTTCTCGATGTAGGACGAGTTCATGTAGCCCAGGTTCGGGATGTTGCCGCCGCGGTCCACGCCCGGCACGCCGTGGCAGAAGACGCAGTTGCTGACGTAGAGCATGGTGCCGGCCTCGACCTTGGCCGGGTCGTACTTCACGCCCTGCAGCAACTTGTCCATGCGGTACTGCACGAATTCCGGCTTGGGCGCATTGCCGCCGACGGCGAAGGTGTAGACGGTGCCCGGCCCCTGCCGATCGGTCGCGCGTTGGGCGAGGCCGTAGACTCCGCCCCAGCCGACCGCCACCGACACGTACTGCTTGCCGTCCACGATGAAGGTGGCCGGCGCGGCGACCACCCCGGTGCCGGTCGGCGTTTCCCAGAGCTTCTCGCCGGTCTTGGCGTTGTAGGCGACCAGGCGACCGTCGGCCGTGCCCTGGAACACCAGGTTGCCGGCGGTGGTGAGCGTGCCGCCGTTCCAGGGCGACGCGTGCTCGACACCCCAGGCTTCCTTCTGCGCGACCGGATCCCACGCAATCAGGCGGCCCATCGGCTTGCTCGCGGGCGGCTGCGCATTGGCAAACATCGCGGTGTTCCAGCCCAGCGCCGCATGAGGCCGGCCGGGAGAGTTCTCGTTGAACTTCCAGTCCTTGTCGTCCATCAGGTTGAGCGGCACGTTCTGCGCCGGCAGATAAGCCAACCCTGTCTGCGGATTGAAGGACATCGGATGCCAGTTGTGCGCGCCGAAGGGGCCGGGGATGCTGTCGCCGGGCTTCGTGTTCTGCCGCGCGGCGGCGATTTCGATCGGCCGGCCGTTCTTGTCGAAGCCGCTGGCCCAGTTCACCTCGACGAAATTCTTCGCCGAGATGAACTTGCCATTGGTCCGGTCGATGACGAAGAAGAAGCCATTCTTCGGCGCATGCAGGATCACCTTGCGCGGCTTGTTGTCGATCTTGATGTCGGCCAGGATCATCGGCTGGGTCGATGTGTAGTCCCAGTTGTCGCCGGGCGTCTCCTGGTAGTGCCAGACGTACTTGCCGGTGTCGGGGTTGAGCGCGACGATCGACGCAAGGTAGAGGTTGTCGCCGCCCTTCGGGCTGCGCTTGCCGTGCGCCCACGGCGAGCCATTGCCGGTACCCACATACATGAGGTTGAGCTCCGGGTCGAAGGTCAGCGTGTCCCACGCCGTGCCACCGCCGCCCGCTTCCCAGTACTTGCCGCTCGGGTCCCAGGTCTTCGCGGCCTTGGCCATCGATGCGTCCTCGAAGGGCTTGGACGGATCGCCCGGCACGGTGAACCAGCGCCACTTCTGGTCGCCCGTGGCGGCGTCATAGGCCGTGACGTAGCCGCGCACGCCGTACTCCGCGCCGCCGTTGCCGATGATCACCTTGCCCTTGAATACGCGCGGTGCGCCGGTGATGGTGTACGACCTCGCGTGGTCGATGATCGTGTCCTTCTCCCAGACCGGCTGGCCCGTGGCGGCGTCGAGCGCGATCAGGCGGCCGTCGTACGAGGCGACGAACACCTTGCCCTGGTAGAGCGCGACGCCACGATTGACCACGTCGCAGCAGCCCCGGTAGCCCTTGGAACGGTCGACCTTCGGGTCGTAGGTCCAGATCTTCTTGCCGGTGCGCGCGTCGATCGCGTGCACCACGCTCCACGAGGCGGTGACGTACATGATGCCGTCGACGACCAGCGGCGTCGCCTCGACGCCTCGCGTGGACTGCAGGTCGTAGAACCACACGAGGCCGAGATCCTTCACGTTGCCCGCGTTGACTTGGTCGAGCTTGCTGAAGCGGGTCTCCGCGTAGTCCAGCCCGTAGCTGGGCCAGTCCGGTGTCTTCGCGGCGTTGGCGCGAATGAAGGAACCATCCACGCGCTGCGTGGCGGCCTTGATGTGCTCGGGAGAGCCTTTGGCGGGTTGGGCCGATGCGGTCGCGGCAGCCAGGCACAGCAACGCGCCGATCGTCAGCGCGGCGTGGGTCTTGGTCATCGTGTCGTCTCCTGTCGTTGTGAGGCGAAGGATCGCCCCGGCAGGCGCTTTGTTCATCTTCGGGATTTCCCTAGACCCGGACTGTTCCATTGCGGAACAGATTCGACGTCTTTCCCCACTCTGGAGACGGCATGCCCCTGTCAACACGCAATCCGGCGGGTGGTCCTCGACAGTTGTTCACGAAGACGTCCGCCGATCGCGTCGCGCTGGCCCGGCAGCAGTTCTTCGAGGAAGGCGTTCGCCCTTCGGGCCTGATCGGCGAAGCGGTGATCCAGTCGTGGATGCGCTGCACGCGGACGCACGGCGACCGGCGGCGCGTCGTGGGCTTCGATGCGGTCACGCCGAGTCGGCTGCATGCGACGCTGGGCCGCAATCGTGAACTGCTCGAAGCCGCGCGCCAGGAGCTGGTGGGCATGGAAAGCTCGCTGGCCGGCACCGATTGCCGCGTGCTGCTGACCGATGCGCACGGGGTGATCGTCCATGTGACGCAGCATCCGTCGACCGCGCAGCAGCCGATCCTGCAGAAGACGGCGCGACTGGGCGTCAACATTGCCGAGAGCGTGGTCGGCACGACGGCGCCGGGGATCGTCGCGACGACCGGCAAGGCCTGCACGGTGGACGGCGCCGAGCACTACTTCGAGTACCTGCGCGAGATGCAGTGTGCGGCAGCGCCGATCCGCGACGTGCACGGGCGGCTGGCGGGCGTGCTCGATCTCACGGTGGAATCGCGGCGCTTCGGCTTCGATGCGGCGTCGATGGTCGCGCTCTATGCCACCACGATCGAGAACCGCCTGCTCCTGGCCCAGTCGCAGGACCGGCTGGTACTGCGCTTCCAGGCCAGCCCGACGCTGCTCGGCACGCCGCTGGAGGCGCTGGCGGGTATTGCGCCGGACGGCACGGTCGCCTGGCTGAACGCGGCCGGCTCACGGCTCATCGGCGGTGTGCCGGACGCCGGGCCGTGCGATGTCGAGATGCTGTTCGGTCTCGACCTCGCGGGCCTGCTGCGCATGGGCCGCGGCGAAGCGGCGCAGCCCGTGCGGCTCGCGAGTGGGCTCGGCGTGTGGTTGCAGGCCCGGCTGCAAGCGCGCGACGGGGTGGATTTCGGGCATGCGGTGAGCATGGCGCCGGCGATGCAGCCCATCGTGCCCGAGGTGAATGCGGAGTCCGCGGAATCGGAATCGGCACAGCCGTCAGCAGCCGAATCGCGATCACTCCCCGAAGGCGACGGCACCTTGCGCGGCCACGGCCGGAAGTTGATCGAAGAAACGCTGGCCGCGCACGGCGGGAACATCTCGCATGCCGCGCGCCAGTTGCGGGTGTCGCGCGGCACGCTGTATCGCCACCTCAAGAGCTGGCGGATCAACGACGCCGAGTGAGGCGCTACACGCCCGATTCGGCCGCTGCCGCACGCTCGCGCCGCGCTTCCGAATTCGGATGCAGCGGCCGCAAGTACTCGTGCAGCGCCAGTGCCGCCGCGCCGACCGCCGGCGCCCATTCGCCGTAGCGCGCCGGGCGCACCACCGGCGGCGGCATGCCGGCGCTTTCGGCGTAGCGGCCGACGGTGTCGATGGCAAGTCGCAGCAATTCCGGATGCGCTTCGCACGACTTGCCACCCACGACGATCGCGCGCGGCTCGAAGGTCACCCACAGGTTCTGGAGAAGCACGCCGAGGAAGGCGGCGGCACGGCGCAGATCGCCTGCCTCGCGGTCGAGCACGCGCGAGCTGAGGAAGACTTCGGCGCAACCCTGTCGCCCGCACAAGCATCGCGGCCCGTCGATCTGCAGCACCGTGTGGCCGATCTCGCCCGCCATGCCCTGCGCGCCGATGAAGAGCCGGTCGTTCAGCACGATGCCGGCGCCGACGCCGACGTCGCAGCTCACGAAGACCAACGGATCTTCGCCCTCGCCGTCGGAGAACTCGAATTCGCCGAGCGCGCCTGTGTCTGCGTCGTTCTGCAGTTGCACGGCAATGCCCGACACACCCTCACGTGCGAGCGCTTCCGTCAGTCCCGGCAGCAGGCTGACGTTGCGCCAGCCGAGGTTGGGCGCAAAGCGCACCACGCCGGTCGCGTCGTGCACGGCACCCGGAACGCCCACGCCGATGCCCGACAGACTCAGCCCCGACGCCAGCAGATGCCGATGCGCAGGCGCCACCATGCGCGCGACCTGCGCACACACCACCGAAGGCGCGTGGTCGCCGAGCGGTTGCGCATCGGAATAGAGCACATCGCCCTGCAGCGAGACGCACACGACGCGCACGACCTCGATGGCGATTTCCACGCCGATCAGCGCGCGCACGCCGACGTTGATGCGCAGCGGTGTCGAGGGTCTCCCGAGCCCGTCGACGACCGGCGCACCGGCTTCGTCGAGCCAGCCGTCGTCGAGCAGCTCGCGCACCAGCAGGCTCACAGTCGATTTCGTGAGGCCGCTTTCCGCCGCCAGCCGCGCGCGCGAAAGACCTGGCCGCGCTCGCAGCAGCCGCAGCAACACACTGCGATTGATGCGCCGGACCAATTGCTGGTCACCGATCATGAATCCACCCCCAGGCTCGCACGATCACCGGTGGGCCTGCTGCTTTCCCTCGGGCCGCTTGCCGGCGATGATCATTCCCAGCACCTCGTCCTCGGTCACATCGTCCGTGCGATAGGTGCCGACGAGACGGCCGTTCTTCATCACGGCCAGCCGATCGCTCAGGCCGAACACGTCGGGCATGTCGTGCGTGATCAGGAAGATGCCGACGCCATCGGCCTTGAGCTGCCTCACCAGCGCGCCGACCATCGCCGTCTCTTCCGGGCCCAGCGCCGCGCAGGGCTCGTCCATGATCAGGATGCGGGCGTTGAAGTACAGCGCCCGCGAGATCGCCACCACCTGCCGCTGCCCACCTGACAGGCGCCGCACCGGCACGCGGATGTTGGTGAAGTTCTTGTTGAGGCGCTGGAACACCTTGCGCGCCTGGCCTTCCATGAAGTGGTCGTCGAGCGTGCGCCAGGGCGTGAGCTTTTCGCGGCCGAGGAACAGGTTGGCGACCGAATCGAGGTTGTCGGCCAGCGCGAGCGTCTGGTAGATGGTCTCGATGCCTCGCGCCTGCGCCTCGGAGGGCGTGCGGATGTGGACCTTTTCGCCCGCGATGAGCGTCTCGCCGGAGTCGATCGGGTAGGCGCCCGCGAGCATCTTCATCAGCGTCGACTTGCCTGCACCGTTGTGACCGAGCAGCGCAACCACTTCGCCGGGATAGAGGTTGACGCTGACGCCATCGACCGCCTTCACGCCGCCGAAAGCCTTGTGGATGTCGCGCAGTTCGACCAGGGGTGGGTTGGTCGTCATCAGTTCTCCCCGAAACGCTTGCGATAGAGCACGTCGAAGACGACCGCGATGATCAGCACCTGCCCAATGATCACCATCCGCTTGCCGATCGGCACATCGAGCAGCAGCATGCCGCTGTCGAGCGACTGCATGATCAGCGCGCCGAGCACCGAGCCGAAGATCGATCCGCTCCCGCCAGCCAGCGCCGTCCCGCCGATCACCGCGGCGGCGATCACATAGAGCTCCATGCCGCTGCCCAGCGAGTTGGTGCCGGCGTTGAGCCGAGCGATGGAAACGATCGCGGCAATGGTCACCAGCACCGCGAGCAGTGCGAACAGCATCAGCGTCACACGCTTGACCGGGATGCCGACCAGCGCGGCGGCGTCGGGATTGCCGCCCATGGCGAACACATAGCGGCCGAAGCGCGTGCGATGCACGATGAACGACAGAACCACCGCCACCACGGCCCAGATCAGCACCGGGATCGGTATGCCCTGCGCTTCGGTCTTCGACGAGATCTGGTAGCTGTTCATGGTCGCCGCGAAGGCGAAGACGATGACGACGGGCACGGCCGCCAGGAGCAGGTCCATCCACAGGGGCTCGACCGGCATCTCATGCCGCTGCCGCGCGCGCCGCTTCTGCAGCATGCGGGCGAACAGCACGATGCTGACGAGCGCCGCCAGCACCCAGGTCGCCGTGGTACCGATGCCACCGTCATAGCCGCCGCCCAGGCGCTGGAAGAACTCGTCGTTGACGGGCTGCGTCTTGCCGTCGGCCACAAGAAATGCAGCGCCCCGGAACGACATGAGACCGCCCAGCGTGACCACGAACGAAGGCACGCCCAGCACCGCGGTGAGCCCGCCCTGGTAGAGCGACACCAGCAGCGCCACGGCGAGCCCGGCGAGGCTCGCCGCCGGCCACGACCAGCCGGAGGTGTATTGCAGGTACGCGACCAGCACGCCGACGAAGCCCATCACCGAGCCCACCGACAGGTCGATGTGTCGCGCGACGATGATCAGCACCATCACGGTCGAGACGATGCCGACCACTGCAGTCTGTTGGGCGATGTTGTAGAGGTTTTCGGGCGACAGGAACACGCCGCCCGACATCACGTGGAACACGATCGCCATCACCACCAGCAGCACGCTCATGAGCAGCAGCCGGAGGTCGACGCCGCTGCGGCGCCAAAGCCCTGGCGATGAGCTCATCTCACAACTCCATTCTGGAAACACCGCGGAGCCGGCTTCGCCGGGCCGCAGGGTGTTGCCCCCTGCAAGGGGGTTGGCGGCCACACGAAGTGGGCAAGCCTGGGGGTGTGCTTCATTTACATGCCGCAGGGGACTTGTCGCCGGTGACCCCCTTGCAGAGTTCATCCTTCTTGATCCAGCCAGCCTTCACGACCACATCGAGGTTGTCGCGCGTGATCGGCACCGGCGTCAGGAAGCGCGAGGAGATCGCGAGCTTCTTCTCGCCGCCGCTCCAGTCGGCCGCTTTCTCCGCCGGCTTGCCTTGCGCCAGCGCGACGGCGGCGGAAGCGGCTTCGCGGCCGAGTTCGCGCGAGTCCTTCCACACCGTGACGGTCTGCGTGCCGAGCGCGACGCGGTTGAGCGCGGCGAAGTCGGCATCCTGTCCCGACACCGGGATGCCACGGATGCCTTTGGCCGTGAGTGCAGCGACCGCGCCGCCGGCCGTGCCGTCGTTCGCCGCCACCACCGCATCGACCTTGTTACCGGCCTTGGTGAGGATCTGCTCCATGTTCTTCTGCGCGACCTCGGGCTTCCAGCCGTCGGTGTATTCGTCGCCGACGATCTTGATGTCGCCCTTCTTCACCGCATCGGCGATCACCTCCTGCTGGCCTGCGCGCAGGAAGTTGGCGTTGGGGTCGGTGGGCGAGCCCTTGATCATCACGTAGTTGCCCTTGGGCTGGACCTTGTAGACCGCGCGCGCCTGCATGCGGCCGACCTCGACGTTGTCGAAGGTGATGTAGAAGACGCCCGGCGTTTCGATCAGCCGGTCATAAGCCACCACCGGCACCTTCTGCTTCATGGCCTTGTTGACGGCGGGCAGGATGGCGTCCTTGTCCATGGCCAGCACGATCAGCGCCTTGGCGCCCTTGGACATCAGCCCCTCGATGTCCCCCAGCTGCTTTTCGGGCGAGCCTCCGGCGTCGGCGCTGATGTACTTGGCGCCCAGCTTTTCGAGCTGCGCCTTGATCGCGGCCTCGTCAGTCTTCCAGCGCTCTTCCTGGAAATTGGACCAGCTCACGCCCACCACGGTTTGCGCGCAGGCGCCGATGGCGGTCAGCCCGAAGGCCAGGGTGGTGAGGGTGCGTGCGAGCTTCATGGGCGGGTCTCCAGGCTGATGATGAATCGTTTGCTCGAATTAGTTCGAGAAACGAACTAACTATCGCAGCGGCCTAAGGGCGGCGGCATCGGGACATTCCCTGCGGGTAAATGCGCTACATCGGGATTGGTCACAAGCGATACGATTTCCCTCGGAACGCACGCTGTACAAGTGCTGGAGACAACATGGACTTTGCGAATTCAGCGACGGCGCGCACGGCGCTCTACCGCACGATGGTGCGCGTCCGCGCCTTCGAGAACGCCGCCGAGACGGCAAGCCAGGGCGGCGTCAGCGCGTATGGCCAGCAGGCCGCCGGCGCCGCGAAGGTGCGCGGCCCGCTGCATCTTTCCACCGGCCAGGAGGCGGTACCGGCCGGCGTCTGCGCCCACCTGGCGCCGCCCGACTACCTCACCTCGACCCATCGCGGCCACGGCCACACGCTGGCCAAGGGCGCCGACCTCGGCCGGATGATGTGCGAGCTGTTCGGCAAGGCGACGGGCTTCAACGGCGGCAAGGGCGGCTCGATGCACATAGCCGACTTCTCGGTCGGCATGCTGGGCGCCAACGGCGTGGTCGCGGCCGGGCTGCCGATCGCCGTGGGCGCGGCGCATGCGCAGAAGCTCCAGAAGAAGGACGCGATCACGGTCTGCTTCTTCGGCGACGGGGCGATCAACCGCGGGCCTTTCCTCGAAGCGCTCAACTGGGCCCGGGTGCACGAACTGCCGGTGCTGTTCGTCTGCGAGGACAACCGCTGGAGTGCCACCACCGCGAGCGGCCCGATGACGGCCGGCGATGGCGCCTCCGCCCGCGCCGAGGCCATGGACATCGCGGCAACCCAGGTCGACGGCAACGATGTGTTCGCAGTGCATGAGGCTGCCGGCAAGCTCGTCGCCGAAGTGCGCGCCGGCAGCGGGCCGCGGCTGCTGCACGCCCTCACCTACCGCGTGAAGGGGCACGTGTCTGTCGATCCGGCGGCATACCGCGATCCGGCCGAGCTGGCCGCGGCGCTCGAAACCGATCCGATCGCGCATGCCCGCGCCCGGCTGATGGCCGACGGCATCACCGCCGCCGCGCTCGCGGCGATCGAGAACGAGGCGCATGCGGAAGTCGAAGCCGCCCTCGCCGCCGCGGACGCCGCGCCCTGGCCCGAAGCCAGCGCCGCATTCACCGACGTGCAGACCACCGGAGCCGGCCAATGGATATGACGAGCGACATGGCCCGAGGCCGCACGGCGCCCGCACCCACCACTGCGCAGGAACTCAGCTACGCCGAGGCTGCCGTGCTGGCGGTGCGGCGCGAGATGGAAGCCGACCCGAATGTGGTCGTGCTCGGCGAGGACGTCGGCCGGGGCGGCATCTTCGGTCAGTACAAGGGCCTGCAGGAAAGCTTCGGCGCGGAGCGCGTGATCGACACGCCGATCTCCGAGGCCGCGATCATGGGTGCCGGCGTCGGCATGGCGCTCGCGGGCTTGCGTCCGGTGGTCGAGATGCGGGTGGTCGACTTCGCGCTGTGCGGCATGGACGAACTGGTGAACCAGGCCGCGAAGAACCGCTTCATGTTCGGCGGCCAGGGCCGCGTTCCGCTGGTGGCCCGCATGCCTGGAGGCATCTGGGATGCCTCGGCGGCGCAGCATTCGCAATCCCTCGAAGCCTGGTTTGCGCACCTGCCGGGCGTGGTGGTGGTGTGTCCGTCGACGCCGCAGGACAACTACTCGCTGCTGCGCGCGGCCATGCAGTGCGGCGATCCGGTGGTCTACATCGAGCACAAGACGCTCTGGGGGATGCGCGGCGTGGTCGATGAAGGCGCCGTGGTTCCGCTGGGCAAGGCGGCCCATGTTCGCCAAGGCGACGCGCTCACGCTGGTGAGTTGGGGCAAGCAGATGCACACATGCATCGCCGCCTGCGAGGCGCTGGCGGCCGAAGGCATTGCGGTCGACCTGATCGACCTGCGCTCGCTCTGGCCCTGGGACCGCGAGACAGTGCTCTCCTCCTGCAGCCGCACCGGGCGCCTGCTGGTGGTCCATGAGGCGGTGCAGGCAGCAGGCTTCGGCGCGGAGATCGCCGCGACCGCCGCCGAAGCGACCGGTTGCCGCGTGGCGCGGCTGGGAGCGCCGCGCATTCCCGTCGGCTACGCGCCGGTGCTGGAGGCGCAATCGCGCGTGAGCATCGAACAGATCGTGAAGGGCGCCAAGGCGTTGCGGGGATGAACACGGGGCTGGAAGACTCGGTCTTCTTCAAGCTGGTCCGCGTCGTCAACCTGACGGCACGCCCCTTCCAGCAGCGCGTCGGCCGTCAGCACCAGCTCACGCTGAACGAGTGGCGTGCGATGGCGGTGCTGGGCGCGCGGCCCGGGCTCACAGCCACGCAGGTCGCGGATCTCACGGGGCTGGACAAGATGGCGGTCAGCCGCGCGCTGGCCGGATTGCAGCGCCACAAGCGGCTGCACCGCCATGAGGACCCGACCGATATGCGGCGCAGCAGGCTCTACCTGAGCAGCATCGGCAAGGCGTTGTACGCGACGGCCAGCTCGCAGGCGCGCGAACGCGAGGCGGAACTGTTCGCCGGCGTGGACCCGGCAGAACTGCGCGAGATGAACAACACGCTGGACAAGCTGATCGCGTCGGTGGCCGGGAACGTCGAGTCGGACTCACCCGCCTGAGCCAGGAGCGCGCCCGGGGTTTTCACCCGCGCCGCGGGGTACGCTTCACCTGTAAAAACAAGTGCACCGAGACGGCGCCTGACCGCTCCCCATCCACAGGAATTCCAGCATGACCCACTCTCCTCCATTCCGTCGCCGTACCGCGCTGACCCTCGCCGCAATGGCGGCACTGGGCTTTGCCGCAGGACCGGCCGCGGCGCAGTCCACCTGGCCGACCAAGCCCGTGCGCATCGTGGTGCCGTTCGCGCCGGGTGGCACGACCGACATCCTGGCGCGCGCCGTCGCACCCGAACTGTCCAAGGCCTTTGGCCAGCAGTTCATCGTCGACAACCGTGCCGGCGCCGGCGGCAACGTGGGCGCCGAGATCGTGGCGAAATCGCCCAACGACGGCTACACGCTGCTCATGGGCACCGTCGGCACGCACGGTATCAACCGCGCGCTGTACCCCAAGCTGCCCTTCGACCCCATCAAGGACTTCGCGCCGATCACCCTGGTCGCCGCAGTCCCGAACGTGATGGAAATGAACGTCGACAAGGCCAAGGCGCTCAACATCAACAACGTCGCCGACTTCGTGAAGTACGCCAAGGCCAACCCCGGCAAGCTCAACATGGCATCGAGCGGCAGCGGCACCTCCATCCACCTGGCCGGCGAGCTCTTCAAGACCATGACCGGCAGCTACATGACGCACATCCCCTACCGCGGATCGGGCCCGGCGCTGCTGGACCTGGTGGGCGGCAATGCCGACGTGATGTTCGACAACCTGCCGTCGTCGATGCAGCAGATCAAGGGCGGCAAGCTGAAGGCGCTGGCGGTGACCAGTTCGCAGCGCTCGCCTGCACTGCCCGATGTCCCGACGGTGGAAGAAGCCGGCGGCCCATCGCTCAAGGGCTACGAAGCCAGCTCGTGGTTCGGCCTCCTGGCCCCCGCCGGCACCCCGCCGGACATCATCAACCGCATCCAGCAGGAAGTCGCGAAGTCGCTAGGTACGCCAGCGATCAAGGAAAAGATGGTCGCCCAAGGCGCCATCCCGAGCGGCAACACCCCCGCCGAATTCGCCAAGCTGATCGACAGCGAACACGCCAAATGGGCGAAGGTCGTCAAAGCCTCAGGAGCAAAAGTCGACTAGGCCGAGGGCGCGCGCAGCGCGCCGATACGGGAGCCGCGGGGGAAACGGCTTCGCCGGGCCGCATGCGGCGGCCCCTGCAAGGGGGTAGGCGTAGCGACACGAAGTGCGCGAAGCCTGGGGGTGAGCCTTGCTAAACCTCCCAGACGACATCCTTGCCGTCCGCGAGGGAGTCCTTGAGCATGTGCAGCAGCGGAGCGGCACGCTGGCGCAGGCCGATGTGCTGCTTCTCCGCATCCTCGTCATGGCCTTCGACCGCGTAGGAATCCGCGTTGTGGGCGTTGCGGCCCTCGTTTGCCATCGCCGCCTCCAGCGCCGCGATGGCTGCCGGCATTTGCTCGCCGGTGATGACACCCTTCGGCGCCGGTGCCTTCCCGATGATGCCGAACAGCTGGCGCGCATGCACCTCGAGCATCACGAAGGGGGGAGTCGCCCGAGATTGGAATCGATACAGCATGGTGCCTCACTCACTTGTAGATGTGGTCGCGAACAAAAGGGTACGTCGATTGTGAGCCACGCAGCGGATGGGCCTCGACCGCGCCGTCCGGCCTGATGGACAGCATCTGGTGCAGCGAGATCCAGCCCTGCTCGAAGCTCATGGCCGAGCCGGCCAGGTAGAGGCGGTACGCGCGCAGGATGCGTTCGGCGTTCTCGCCCTGCTTGCCACCACTGCGCTCGAGCACCTCGCGCGCCGCATCGAGATGCGATTCGAGCGCGTCGGACCAGGCCCACAGCGTGCGCGCATAGTGCGGCCGCAGGTTCTCGGTATCGACCATTTCGAGGCCCGCCGCGGCGGTCTCCCGCAAGACGTGGGTCACGTGCAGGAGTTCGCCGCCCGGGAAGATGTACTTCTCGATGAAATCCCCCATCCCGGCGCCCAGTTGATGGTAGTTGAGCTGGCCCGAGGTGATTCCGTGGTTCATCACGAGGCCGCCGGGCGCCAGCAGCGCATGGATCTTGCGGAAATAGGTCGGCATGTTGGCGCTGCCGACGTGCTCGAACATGCCGACCGACGAGATCTTGTCGTAGGGCCTGTCGGTCTCGAGCTTGCGGTAGTCACGCAGTTCGACGCGCACGCGCCCCTGCAGGCCCTTCTCCTCGATCAGGCCCTGCACATGAGCGTGCTGGTTCTTCGACAGCGTGATGCCGGTCGCATCCACGCCGTAGTGCTCGGCGGCCCACATCAGCAGCGCGCCCCAGCCTGAACCGATGTCGAGATAGCGCTCGCCCGGCTTCAGCATGAGCTTTCGGCAGATGTGATCGAGCTTGGCCTCCTGGGCCTGCGCGAGTGTCATGGCCTCGTCGCGGAAGTAGCCGCACGAATACACGCGCCGCGGATCGAGCCACAGCGCATAGAAGTCGTCGGAGACGTCATAGTGGAACTGGACCTGCGCCTCGTCCTTGCCCAGCGAGTGCGACCCGCGCGACTTGGCGCGGCGCTGCATGCGGCTCCACCAGCCGGTGTTGGTCTCGGCGGGATTGCCGGGCAGCAGGCCGGCCGCCGCGTCGAAGAGGTCGCGCATCGCGCCCTCGATCTGGACGCGCCCTTCGACATAGGCCTCGCCGATGGCGCCGATTTGCCGCCCCGCCAGCTTGGCGAGACCCGACCATTCATTGAAAGCAAGAGTGACGCGAGATCCGGGCTTTGCAACCTGCCGGCCGTCGGGCAATTGCAGCGTGATGGGCACGGACAGTGTGGAAAGCTGGGACTCGATCTTCGGGATCAGGCTTTGCATGGGTTCATTTTTGCCACCGTGGAGAGCCCCCGTCAACTGGGGTGCCTCTACGAGTACCCAGGGAGTCGCCCGGGTTGACATCAGATCGTTTATGTCTAAACTATTTATCCATGAATAGCTTCACCCCGAACCTTCAGCGTGTCCTGTGCATCGGCGGAGGCCCCGCGGGCCTGTACTTCAGTCTGCTGATGAAAGCCCGCCAGCCGGGCCTCGAAATCACGGTGATCGAGCGCAACCGCCCCTTCGACACCTTCGGCTGGGGCGTGGTGCTCAGCGACCAGACGCTGGCCAACCTGGCCGCGGCCGACCCCGACACTGCCGCCCTGATCGGCCGGGAGTTCCACCACTGGGACGACATCCAGGTGTTCTTCAAGGGCCGGCAGGTACGCTCCGGCGGCCACGGCTTCTGCGGCATCGGGCGCAAACGGCTGCTGAACATCCTGCAGGAGCGGTGCCTGGCGCTCGGCGTCAAGCTGGTGTTCGAAACCGACGCCACGGACGACCAGGCGCTGGCAGAGCAGTACAACGCTGATCTCGTGATCGCCAGCGACGGCCTCAACAGCCGCATCCGCCAACGCTACGCGGAGGTGTTCGAGCCCGACGTCGACCTGCGGCAATGCCGCTTCGTCTGGCTCGGCACGAACCAGACCTTCGACGCCTTCACCTTCGCCTTCGAGAAGACCGAGCACGGCTGGTTCCAGGCCCACGCCTACCAGTTCGACGACAAGACGTCGACCTTCATCGTCGAAACGCCTGAAGAAGTCTGGCAGGCGCACGGCCTCGACAAGATGGAGCAGCCGGAAGCCATCGCCTTCTGTGAAAAGCTCTTCGCGAAATACCTGGACGGCCATTCGCTCATCAGCAACGCCACGCACCTGCGCGGCTCGGCCAACTGGATCCGCTTTCCGCGCGTGGTCTGCAAGCACTGGACGCACCGAGTCAGCGTCAACGGCAAGACCGTGCCGGTCGTGCTGATGGGCGACGCGGCGCACACCGCGCATTTCTCGATCGGCTCGGGCACCAAGCTCGCGCTCGAGGATGCGATCGACCTGGCCAACGAATTCGCCACCGGCGGTGACATCGACCACGTACTGGAGGCCTACGAGGCACGCCGCAGCGTCGAGGTGCTGAAGATCCAGAACGCCGCGCGCAACTCGACCGAGTGGTTCGAGAACGTGCCGCGCTACACCGGCATGGAGATCGAGCAGTTCGCCTACTCGCTGCTCACCCGCTCGCAGCGCATCAGCCACGAGAACCTGCGCTTGCGCGATACCGAATGGCTGGGCGGCTACGAGCAGTGGCTGTCGGGCGGCAAGGCGCTGCCACCAATGCTGATGCCGCTCACCGTGCGCGGTCTGACGCTCAAGAACCGCATCATGGTGTCACCGATGGCGACCTACAGTGCGGTCGACGGCATTCCGCAGGACTTCCTGCTCGTGCACCTCGGTGCACGCGCTCTCGGCGGCGCGGGCATGGTCTTCGTGGAAATGACCAGCCCGACGCCCGAAGGCCGCATCACGCCGGCTTGCACCGGGCTCTACAACGACGCACAGTCCGCAGCCTTCAGGCGCATCGTCGATTTCGTGCACACCCAGTCGAGCGCGAAGATCGGCATGCAGCTCGGCCACAGTGGGCCGAAGGGCTCCACCCAGGTGGGCTGGGAAGGCACGGACGAGCCGTTGCCGGAAGGCAACTGGCCGCTGCTGGCCGCCAGCGCTCTCGCCTACGGCGAGCAGAACCAGCTGCCCGCACAGATGACGCGCGCCGACATGGACCGCATGCGCGAGCAGTTCGTCGAATCCACCCGGCGCGCCGCGGAGGCCGGTTTCGACTGGCTCGAACTGCACTGCGCACACGGCTATCTGCTGTCGTCCTTCATCAGCCCGCTGACCAACCTGCGCACCGACGAATACGGCGGCGACATCGAGAACCGCTGCCGCTATCCGCTCGAAGTCTTCCGCGCGATGCGTGCGGTGTGGCCTGCGGACCGGCCGATGAGCGTGCGCATCTCGGCTCACGACTGGGCACCGGGCGGCAATACCGATGCCGATGCGGTGGTGGTGGCGCGCGCCTTCAAGGACGCAGGCTGCGACTTCATCGACGTGTCGTCCGGCCAGACCACTCGCGCAGCGAAGCCGGTCTACGGGCGCATGTACCAGACACCGTTTGCGGATCGCATCCGCAACGAGGTCGGCATCTCCACGATCGCGGTCGGCGCCATCACTGATGCCGACCAGGCCAACAGCATCATCGCGGCCGGGCGCGCCGACCTCTGCGCCATCGCGCGCCCGCACCTGGCCGACCCGGCGTGGACGCTGCACGAGGCTGCCAAGCTGCAGAACCGCGACGTCGACTGGCCCAAGCAATACCTGAGCGGCCGCGACCAGATGTACCGCGAGATCGCCAAGCAGCAGCAACTCGCGGCGGCCCTGGCAGCGGCGCCGCGCGTCCCCGAAGAGGAGCAATAGCATGGACCTCGAAGCACGGGCCCACAGCGAACACCCTGACGAACTCCGGCTCTGGCTGCGCCTCCTGACCTGCACCCAGTTGATCGAGAAACAGGTCCGAAACGAATTGCGCGAGCAATTCGCCACCACCCTGCCCCGCTTCGACCTCATGTCGCAGCTGGAGCGCTCTCCCGACGGAATGAAGATGAACGAGTTGTCGCGGCGGATGATGGTCACCGGCGGCAACGTCACCGGCATCACCGACCAACTGGTGACGGAAGGTCTCGTGGAGCGAGTGGATGTCGCAGGCGACCGTCGCGCTTGGCGGGTGCGCCTCACGGCGCGCGGCCGCAAGCTTTTCAACGAGATGGCGCAGCAGCACGAGGCGTGGATCTGCGATGCGTTCTCGGCGCTGAACCCGAAGGAAATCGCCCAGTTGCACAAGCTGCTCGGCAAGGTCAAACAACACTCACATCAAACGGCGGAGACTCTATGAAGCACTACATCGGCGCGGACAGCCCCATGCGCGCGCAGTTCGAACCCAAGGCCGCATATGTGGCCGAACATTTCTCGTGGTCCTTCGACGATGGCGTCGGCACCATCACGCTGAATCGGCCCGAGCGCAAGAACCCGCTGACCTTCGATTCGTACGCCGAGCTGCGCGACCTGTTTCGCGCGCTGAGCTTCGCCACCGACGTGAAGGCGATCGTCGTCACGGGCGCGGGCGGCAACTTCTGCTCGGGCGGCGACGTGCATGAAATCATCGGCCCCCTCACCCGCATGCGCATGCCCGAGTTGCTGGAATTCACGCGCATGACGGGCGACCTGGTGAAGGCGATCCGTCATTGCCCGCAGCCCATCGTGGGCGCGATCGACGGCGTCTGCGCCGGTGCCGGCGCGATGATCGCGCTGGCCTGCGACATTCGCTACGGAACGCCTGCGACGCGCACCGCATTCCTGTTCACGCGTGTCGGGCTCGCGGGGGCCGACATGGGCGCCTGTGCGCTCCTGCCCCGCATGATCGGCCAGGGCCGCGCGTCCGAGCTGCTCTTCACCGGCCGCGCCATGACGGCCCAGGAAGGCCACGCCTGGGGCTTCTTCAACGCGCTGCACGAGAGCGATGCGCTGCTGGCCGCCGCCACCGCGACCGCGCGCGATCTCGCGGAAGGCCCGAGCTTTGCGCACGGCATGACCAAGACCATGCTGTCGCAGGAATGGTCGATGACCATCGACCAGGCCATCGAGGCCGAAGCGCAAGCGCAGGCCATTTGCATGCAGACCGAGGACTTCAAGCGCGCCTACGAAGCCTTCGCTGCCAAGCGCAAGCCCGTGTTCGAGGGGGACTGATCCATGGCCGCATCTGCTGTCGACCCCTCCACGGCGCATCTTGCGCTGCCCTTCTTCGACGACGAGCATCGCGCGCTCGCACGCGACCTGCTGCCCTGGGCCGCCGCGCAGTCCGTGGACGAGCGCGACGATCGTGCCGCTTGCCGCGACTGGGTCCGGCGGCTCGGCCAGGGCGGCTGGCTGCGTTATTGCGTGCCGGCCGCATCCGGCGGTGCGCTGGACCGGCTTGATTCGCGCGCCCTGGTGCTCCTGCGCGAGACGCTCGCGTTTCACTCGCCGCTGGCGGACTTCGCGTTTGCGATGCAGGGCCTGGGCAGCGGAGCCATCACGCTGGCCGGCACCTCCGCACAGCATGCCGACTACCTCGCGCCGGTGGGCCGCGGCGAGAAGATCGCCGCTTTCGCGCTCAGCGAACCCGATGCGGGCTCGGACGTCGGTGCGATGGCGATGCGCGCCGAAGCCACTGCCGACGGTTGGCGCCTGACGGGCGAGAAGACCTGGATCAGCAATGGCGGCATCGCCGACTTCTACTGCGTCTTCGCCAAGACCGATCCGACGGCCGGGTCGCGCGGGATCACCGCGTTCATCGTCGACGCGAAGACACCGGGACTCGACACCTCGGGCCACATCGAGGTGATGGCGCCGCACCCCCTGGCCACCTTGCGCTTCGACGGCTGCACCGTGCCGCGCAGCGCACAGCTGGGCGAGTTGAACGGCGGCTTCAAGCTGGCGATGCGTACGCTCGACATCTTCCGAGCCTCCGTCGCCGGCGCTGCGCTCGGCATGGCCCGGCGGGCGTTGTCCGAAGCCATCCAGCACGCCCAGAAGCGCAAGATGTTCGGCCAGACGCTGGCGGACTTCCAGCTCACGCAAGCCAAGCTCGGCGAGATGGCCGCACTGATCGATAGCGCCGCGCTGCTCACCTACCGCGCGGCCTGGATGCGCGACGACAGCGAACGACGCGGCGAGCCTGCCGTCGGCGACCTCACGGCAGCCGCCGCCATGGCCAAGATGTGCGCCACAGAGAACGCAAGCCGCGTGATCGACATGGCGCTGCAGATGCACGGCGGCCTCGGCGTGAAAGTGGGCACGAAGGTCGAGAGCCTCTACCGCGACATCCGTTCGTTGCGCATCTACGAAGGCGCAACGGAGGTCCAGCAACTGATCATTGGCAAGGCCGTCCTGAGGAACAAATGACCCCAAGTGCGCAGATCGATCGCTTCGTGCATGACCGGCTGCCGCCGGCGGATCAGCTACCGATCTTCCGGTACGACCTGCCTGAGCTCCAGCTACCGGACCAGTTGAACCTGGTGGAGGAATTGCTCGACAAGGCCCTGTCGAAGGGCTTCGCCGACAAGCCGATGCTGCGCTCGCCGAGTCGAACGCTCACCTACGCCGAGGCCGCGGTGGAAGTCGACCGCATCGCCCAGGTGCTGACCGAAGACCTGGGTCTCGTTCCCGGCAACCGGGTGCTGCTGCGCGGCGGCAACTCGGTCGCGATGGCGCTGGCGTGGCTCGCGGTGGTCAAAGCCGGCCTGATCGCGGTCGCCACGATGCCGCTGCTGCGCGCCAAGGAGTTGGGCGACATCATCGAGAAGTCGCAGCCGGTCGTTGCACTGTGCGAGGGCAAGCTGCTCGACGAGTTGCAGACGGCGCAACAGGCGCATCCAGTGCTCGCGACGATCCTGGCGTTCAACCGCCCCGATGCGTCCGACACACTGGAGGCACGCGCGGCCACCAAGAGCGGCGCCTTCAAGGCCTGCCTGACGGCGGCCGACGACATCGCACTGCTGGCCTTTACCTCCGGCACCACTGGCAAGCCCAAGGCGCCGGTGACGACGCACCGCGACGTGCTCGCGATGTGCCAGACCTGGCCGCGCCATGTCCTGCAGGCACGCAGCGACGACATCGTGATCGGTTCGCCACCGCTGGCGTTCACCTTCGGGCTCGGCGGCCTGCTGATCTTTCCGATGTGGGCCGGTGCCTCGGTGTACTTTCACAACGCCCCGTACACGCCGGAGACCATGGTGGACGTGATTCGCGATATCGGCGCCACCATCTGCTACACCGCGCCCACGTTCTACCGGCAGATGGCCGCGTTCGCCAAGGCGGCTGGCGTGCCGGGCCTGCGCATCAGCGTGAGCGCCGGCGAAGCCTTGCCTGATGCGACACGGCAGCTCTGGAAGCAGGCCACCGGGATCGAAATGCTGGATGGCATTGGCGGGACCGAGGTGTTCCATATCTACATTTCGGCGGCCGGCGAAGACGTCCGGCGCGGCGCGGTCGGCAAGGCCGTGCCAGGCTTTACCGCGAAGATCGTGGACGACGAGGGCAACGAGGTGCCCCGTGGCACGGTCGGCAGGCTGGCCATCATCGGGCCCGTCGGTTGCCGCTACCTCGACGATCCCAGGCAGGCCGACTACGTTCGGAACGGGTGGAACTACCCCGGCGATGCGTTCGTCGAGGACGAGGACGGCTATTTCTTCTACCAGTCGCGAGCCGACGACATGATCGTCACGGCGGGCTACAACGTCGGCGGCCCGGAGGTCGAGGATGCGCTCCTGAAGCACCCGGCTGTCGCCGAATGCGGCGTGATCGGCAAGCCAGATGAAGACCGCGGAATGATCGTCAAGGCGTTCTGCGTGCTCAAGCCCGGCCATACAGGCGACGCCGCGATGGTCAAGGCCCTGCAGGACCACGTCAAGGCGACCATCGCCCCGTTCAAATACCCTCGGGAAGTTGCATTCGTGGCGACCCTGCCGCGCACCGAGACCGGGAAACTCCAACGATTCAAACTGAGGCAATTGACATGATGAAATTCTTGCAGCCCCCTGGCTGGATGCCCCCGAAGGGCTATGCAAACGGCGTTGCAGCTCGCGGCACGATGGTGTTCGTCGGAGGACAGATCGGTTGGAATGGGCAGCAGCAGTTCGAATCCGATGATTTCATCGAACAGACGGGCCAGGCCCTGCGCAACATCGTCGAAGTGCTGCATGAAGCCGGCGCCGGGCCCGAGCACATGGTCCGCATGACGTGGTACGTCGTGGATCGCGACGAATACAACCGCCGCCTCCGCGAACTCGGCCCGGTCTACCGTGAGGCCATGGGAAAGAACTTCCCAGCCATGACCTGTGTGCAGGTGGCGGCGCTGGTGGAATCGCGCGCCAAGGTCGAGATCGAGGTCACGGCGGTCATCCCCTAACCCCCAGGCTTCGCGCACTTCGTGTCGCTGCGCCCCCCTTGCAGGGGGCAACTCCTGCGGACCGGCAGAGCCGGATCCGTGGCATTTCTGGTCTAAAAGCCCGATCGCCGCAATCTGGTCCGGAAAAAGAAAAAGCCCACCGAAGTGGGCTTTTTCTTATCGACGACTTTTTATCGCCGTGAATTTGGTTGCGCGAGCAAGATTTGAACTTGCGACGGTTATGAGAACAAGACGATTCAATGTTGCTAGCCTACATTGAATCATCATGATCGGCGTTAACCGGTTCCCTGTTACGGCAAGCTGTTGTTTTTACTTCAGTTTCCAATCACCATAAGAACCGCGCCGGACGCCTACCAGTGCCGATCTCGAGCGGAGGGCCTGCCATTCGCCACTCAGCTTCACAACGCGTCGCGGGCCGGATTGTCGATAGGAACCTGACCCTTGGGCAGCATTGCGCAGCGTCGAGTCGAGCTGCTCCAGCAGTTGTCGGAGCAAGCTGCAGCCGTGGGCGCGGCAGCCCTCTGGCAGCGCTTTGCGACGCTGCTTCGCCTCCCCGACGACCCGGGCGCCGTCTTCGAACTCATGGCTGCCCTAAACCGGGCATGCACCATCGGCAAAGGCGGTTGTCCCGAGCTTCCACTTGCCGTGAGCACGGCGGCCGCCCTGGTCGCCAATCATGAGCGCTTCCTCCGTACATCGGGGCTGCGGCGCGAACTCGGGAACCAACGCAACGGGGTCGGCTTCCACGCCGGCTTGGTAAGCGACTTTCCGCTGCTTGCGAGCTTCACGACCCCACCTTTCGAGGAGGTTGAGTCGCGCGTCGCCGGGCTTCACTTCATGGTCCTCGCCGCGCTCACGTTGCGTAGGGAGGTCGGCCTCGCAGCGATCGTGGTGGCCGACGCGGCACGCAAAGCCCGGAACAACGAGACATGGCGCACGATCGTCATCAAGCTGCCCGACCCGCACTCCAGCGGGGAGCAATGGCTTGTGGCAATGGCCACCTTCGTGCATGGCGGCGAATCGACATACAAGATCGCGCCGGCAATTCGCGACTTCTACGCGGCCGTTGGATCGCTGATCGAGCTGATCACTCAGTCTCGGCTCCGACGCACTCCTCAACAATCGCTGGTGCCCGATGAGGGATTGAGCGGCGAGTTGCAGGTGATCCCGTCGGCCCGGGCGCGCACGCCGCGGGCAGCTCGTGAACATCGTGAGGACTTGGATGAACGTGGCCGTCACGACCGTGCCCAGTTGCGCCTCGACGAGGGGCCGTTCCCGAGTGGGCAGGAGCCGGCTGTCGTCGAAGTTCACCATGAGGCTGCGACTGGGGAAGCGGAAATGCCCGCGCCAGAGGCGGTCGCTTCGCAATCCGCAAGGCTCGCGAGCTTTAGATTGCTGGAAATCGAGCAGACGCTGCGCTGGTCCTGGGACCATCTCAATTCATTCGAGCTCGACCTGCTTGCCGAGGCGATTCGTCAGGACCTGGATCTGAAAGGCTCGCGCCTGGCGGGTGCGACACTGGCGGCACTAGTGCTGGCGCTGGGCCTGCCCGCGCCCGAGGTGCCCCGACTGCCACTCGCGAACCGCGCGGGCATGCACGGAATCGATTCCCATGGACGCTGGGTGCGGCCGGTCTACCGTCCAGCAAAGTCCTGGAGCGTCCCCGACGCGGGCCGGCGACTGGTGCAGGATCACGCCAGCTCGCTCGCCTTGACGCTTCCACCGTCGCTCCAGCTTGCATTGGCTTCACTCGCCCAGGGCCGGCCAGGTGCCGAAACGATCGGCGCCATCCTCGATATCGCGCCGGATCGCGCCATTGACACTTTGTCGAGCTGGTTAAACAGCTTGCGCGAGGTCCATCCGGCAGCGCGCTTGACGCACGGTCGTCTAGCCCGCGCACTTCGGGTTGAGGTCGCTGCCTTGGCAAGCAACGATGCGGCCGTGCATTTCCTCGTCGCCACACACGAGGACATTGCGCCGATGGCGAGCTACTACACCGCCGCCAGTACGGCCCGTCTCGAGGATGTCTACGCCGCAGCTGTCGCAAAGTTGTTCAGACTGGACGGCGGCGAGCGGGCACCATCGCCGCTCGACAGGCAAACTCGGTTCGTCGGTTCGCAAATGTCGGTCCAATCCGAGCGGCTTCGAGCGTTTGCCGAACATCTTGCACAGGGCGTGACGGATACGCAGCCGCATCACATCACTGCCGCCCACAATGCATACGCCATGTACTGCCTGTGGCTGCTGATGTCGGCGACCGGTCATCGGCCGGTGCTCGATCCGTTCGAATCGTGTGACCTGTTCGATCTGCGGGACGGCTGGTTCATCGCCGCGGACAAGCGGGTGCGTGGCCACGACGAAGCGCGGCTTATCCCGCTGCCGAGTTTGGCTGTCGAGGTGCTGGAACTCTACCTGGAACACCTTCGCTCACTGGCCCTTGCTGTTGATGGCACTGCGCCATCACTCGCTGCGCGTATCCGCACCGCCGTCGCCGAACGGAGGCAACGAGCACTTCCGCTGTTCTTCCTGCTCGACGACAACCTGCAGGAGAAGCGGATCTCGGGTGAAGCTTTGACCAAGTCACTCGGGCCGCTCGACGGGCTGCAAGCCAACTTCAACCGGCATGTGCTGTCATCCCTTGAAGCGGCGTCCGGCGCTCCGGCCGAACTGCTGCGCGAAATGCTGGGCCACATCGAGCATTCGCAGCCGGCACTTGGCCCGCAGTCGC
This sequence comes from Variovorax sp. J22R115, assembly GCF_030317005.1. NCBI lineage: Bacteria > Pseudomonadati > Pseudomonadota > Betaproteobacteria > Burkholderiales > Comamonadaceae > Variovorax > Variovorax sp. J22R115. The sequence continues at coordinate 90,616 of NZ_JASZYM010000011.1, forward strand.
CGCTCAGCCCAGTCGACTTCGAGCCGCTGCGTGTAGTGCTTGAGGCCCACCTGCGCGATCACGGCTGGCAAGCCCTTCCAAGCGCCCTGGCCGCCGTCCGAAGGGGTCCCACAAACGGCATGCCCTCGGTGCCACAGGCGATCGAACTCGGGACGCAGCGGCGCAGTAGGAGCATCGAGCAATCGACCACGGCGATTCGCCAGCGCATTTACGAGGCGCTGAAGAAGCAGCTGCGACGCAAGCCGCTGGCGAAGCTCGAACAGAAGGATGTCGACGCAGTCTTTGCCACGATCCTCGCTGGCAAGAACCGCCCTACGACGCTGGTCGAGCTCGATGCATGCCGGCGCGCGCACCGGGTGTTGGCCTGGGCGCGCCGCCGCTACTCGCTCACGCTCAAGTTGCCGGCGAGCTTTGTACGGCTGCCAATGCCCGCCCCGGCCTTCGGCATCGAGGCACTCAACAACGCACGGCGCGGCCAGGAACTCCAGGCCGCGTTCGCCGACATCCTGTTCGATCGGGCCCGGAGCCTTCGGCACCTGGCGGCATCTGCGGGCCGGACAGTCGCCGAGGCGGTCGTGAGCCTGGCCGTCCACAGCCTCGTCAGTGATGTGTCGACGCTGCTGGCGATGTGTCGCAAGTCCGAGTTCACTCTGCTCGACGCGGGCAGCCTAGGTTTACTCGCGCAGCTTGCCGAACCGGGCAACGGTGAGACGCCGATGTACCGCCGCTACCGGCTGCATCCGCTGTCTGCGCCTTGCTGTCCCGCCTGTCTGCCCGTGTCGACGAGTATCGCTCAGCCCCAAACCGGCTCGGCGAAACTCGGGACCTGATCCAGACGCTTCGCGCGCGCCTCGAAGGGGACCATGTTGACCCATTCACGGACGAACGAACTGCCCTTCGCTGGCTCGGCCAGTGCGTCAGTGCGCGGGCTCGTCTGGCGCTACCTGGTCACCTGGCCGGACATCTTGAGGGCAGCACAGGCGGCGTCTGCCTACCTCCGCAGGACTGGATCCGCCTCTTGACGGGCAAGCCGGCTCGCGAGGCAGTGCAGCTATTGCGCAGCGAGTCTTCTGCTGCTAGCAAAGCGTCCAGCGAGTCGGCGCCGGAGCGGCCCTTGCCCTCCCTGCCCCGCAGTCCGGATGACGCCACCCTTGCGCAGGCGCGTGCCCGCGGCCTGGCGCTGCACCGCAACGTCAACAAGTTGATCCATGCGCGAGTCCGCCGGCTCGGCACAGCCACCGACACCGAGTCCGCCAACCGCTCGCGCAACCAGAAGGAACTTTTGATCCCCGACCTGCTTGCCCTACTCGAGCGAGATACCCAGGCCCCCGACATCGCGCGGACGCTGGTGCAGTGGCTGCTCCACCTGATGCAGCATGGCGCGGCCGGCCAGGAGCTGCGTGCCGTCAGTTGCGTGCGCTACTACTACGCGCTAGCGCCACGCATGATCGACGCGCTGGCGGCTCTCCAGGTCACCGAGCTCAACGACGACGCGCTCGCCTGTGCCTACGGCGAGTTCCTCGACACCGTGCCGGAGATCGGGCAGCACTACGCACTTGCGCGGCTGCAGGAGTTCCACTCCCATCTGATGATTCAGCAGGGATTGCCACCCGTGGAAGGGGCAGAGGTGGTGCCGCTGGGTTTGCCGCGCGCGACCAGCATCGACGCCGGCTTCCTGACGTGGGGTGAGTACGAGACGGCGCTCGCGCTGTTGATGGACGACGAAGGCGCAGACCAGCGCACGCGGCTGCAGCAAGCGTTTGTCTGGATGCTCGTCTTTCGATTCGGCGTGCGAGTGTCCGAGGGGATGGGGCTGCGCCGCAAGGACATTGTCTGGCGCGGCGACCAGTTGATCGTCCTCCTGCGGCCTAACGACTACCGGGAGATCAAGACCGACTCCGGCATCCGGCAGGTGCCCTTGATCGGGCCTCTGTCGAAGAGGGAGCGACTTATCGTCGACGGGTGGACCAAGCACATTGATGAGATGGCAAGTTGCGACCGGCTGGCCGCCCTCTTCGGCGATCGCGATCGGCCGCGCACGCTGATGGACCGCACTGGTATCTGCTCGCGCATCGCGCAGACGCTGCGCGCGGTGACCGGCGAGGCGCGGATGCGAATCCACCACGGGCGCCACAGTTTCGCCAGTCGCCTCGAGTGCCTGATGAGCTTGGAGTCGTTGCCCCGTGAGAAGCATGCGCGGAAGATTTTCCAGCGAATCCTCGGGCCGTGCGATCCGCGAGAGGCTCGCAGCCTGCTGCTCGACCGCCCCCAACGAAGCAAGCGCGGGTTTTGGGCGGCTGCACAGTTGCTCGGTCATGCGTCGCCCGCTACCGGCCAGCGCTACTATTACCACCTGGACGACGTGCTGAGCGCCGAGCCGCTCGGTCGGGTGTTTTCGCGGTCTCCGGTCTCGCTGGACCGCGCAACGCTGACCTATGCAGCAGGCTTGCCGCTGCCAGAACGTCCGGCGTTTGGTCTTGGGCGGCGCATCGGCATCGATGAGGCGATCGTTCGTTGTCTCCATCGCGACCGGCTCGACGACATTGGCAAGCGAGCATGGGCGGGGACTTGGACGCCGGCATTGCCACCGCGCCCCGTGCCGCCAGAGCCACGTCTGGACCCGGCGCTGGCCGACCGCGCGCTCGATCTCGCACACCGGAGGCGCCGGCTCGACGGCGTCGAGCAAACGCTGCTGATGCCGGCCGCCCAAATCCAAGCGCTCTTTGTCAGCGAGTTCGGGGTTCGGCAAAGCGCTGGGTACGACATCAAGAATTCGGGCTGGCAACCGACCGACGCGTCACTCGCCTTGCTGCACAAACGTGCGGGCTCGCGCAGCCCGGCGGAAACTGAACGCGTCCAGCGCTTCCTACGCGGACTCACGTCTCGGTTCGATGAGGAACGATTCATGCAGCTTACGCGGAACGTTTGCCGGGTGTGGCAGGTGCGGTACCGCGCAGATCGCACGCCACTCGTCCTCGGCAGGTTGGAGGAAGTGTCGGTGCTGCTGGAATGGTGCCTGGCCGTCGCCATGCCGGCGGACTGCCTTGAACTACGCGTTCCGAAGGACGAATTCGAATTGGCGATGGACACGGCCGCCGTCCGCCGACATCTGCGCGACAAGCAGGGCCTGGGTTCGGTCGTCATCGTTGCCGGGAGGGTGCCTCTGGCTCGCGCGCAGTACCGTGGCCAGGGTCGGCAGCGTATCGGTTTCATTCTGCGTGAGAACACCCGGGCAGCGCTCACGCAGATGAACCAGTTTCACCGCGTAATGCATGTACTGTCCGCGTGGTCGTCCCTGTAGCTTCAGCCTGCACTCGCTCCACAAGCGGATTGCGGCCATTTGGCAAGCACCCCCTTGCGGACGAAATCTGCACGAACCAAACTCGTCTCTGTGATTGCGCCCTTGATCGCATGCTGGGGTCGACTCGGGCCCGAAACAGTCCGTTTCGGAGGTCATTTCCGAATGCCACCAGGCAGAGAACTCGGCAACGTTGCTTTTCCGTTCACACAGCAGGGAGGACCTGTTCATGACCGAGAAGGAATTTCTGGCGCTGGGCGCGCCTGGCACGAAACTCGCGCTGATGTTGCTAGTCGCCCGACAAGCACTTCGAGTCGAGGGTGACGTCGTCGGAAACCTAAAACGCTCCGCGAGCGCGCTTGAGCACCTGCTAAAGGCACTACGCAGTCTCGTCCAGAGCTATTGGGAGGCGGCGAATCTGTCGGCCCAGGGCATCGCCTACGTCCTGGGAGAAATCGAGCCCGGCGACAAGGTCGACAGGCTTGGTGTTGCCCTGTACGTGGTCCCACCGGCAGGGGCGCGCATTACAAAGGGGATGTTGAAGGAGATCGGCGAGGAGATCGAGTGCGCGAAGTTGACGCTGCGCCGCCTCTCGTATGAGTTGTGCCCGGACGGCGACCTTTTCATCGATGAGCCAGGGCTGGTCTCCAGGCGACCCGAGTGGCTGACGGACGGCGACGTCGTGAACTCAGCGATTGTTCCTTTGGTCCGGCTCGGTCGCCGGCACGAGATCTACCTGCAGCTAGCGGGGCGCGCGGCGCGCGCGCTGGAGATGGCGAACGTGCCCGACACGCCCGCGAAAGTGAAGCGCACCATCACCGTGACCGGAGTGATCGACAGTGTTTGCTGGTCTACGCGCGAGTGCGTCGTGCATGCTTCCGACGAGGCGGATGCTGCTCCGAGCTCGCTCGCAGGCGCACAGCGCGTCTTCATCTTTGCTGTCGAGAGCGACAAGCGAATCGGAGAGTTGTTTGGGCTCGCCCGCCGACGCATGCGTCAGCAGTTCGTGCTCGACGTCAGCGAGAAGATGGTGGATGGCGGGGAAGTGAAACAAGAGTTCTCGTTGCATGTCACCGAATGACACCTACCAGGTGTCGGGAGCCGATTTCCGATGGTGACTACCTCCCCTGTCCCATTGCTGACGTACAACAGCCTGCCGGATCGGCTATCGTGCACACGGTGGTCGGCCAATGCCCACGACGAGACCCAGGCGGGTGCCCTGCTTCGCGGCGCGGAGAAGGTGGCCTTCGGCGACGCCGGGTATCGGCCCGACGGCATCGTCCCGGCGGCCGGCGGCGAATCGGCGTTGCCGGCAGCTGGTTCACCATCTGCAGGCGCAGACCCAAGCGACGATCCACCGCTGCGCGCTCAACGACCGTCGGCGCTGGGCAAGCCGTCGTTGCGCCGAATGGCGGCCTCGGCGCTGCGGGCGGCGCCTTCCTGCGTCTCGACGATGCGCTGGGGCCTGAATCCGAAATCGTCGTCCGCGCCGGCTTCATCGCCGTCGCCGGTCCGAATGGCGCGGAGCGGTCTGCGTGACGGCGCCGTCGACGTTCAGGAGGAGGTGGCCGCGCAGCGGTCGGGAAGGGCCTCGTCGGACTCCGCCCCATCGCCGATCAGGCGGCTGGTGAGTAGTCGATCGATCGCGGAGCCGTCGCGTCGGGTCAGATTCGGCACGTAGCGGCTGTAGACGCGGAAGAGCATCTCGGTGCTGCTATGGCCGAGTTGCCGAGCAATCCATTCAGGGGCCTCCCCGGAGGCCAGCCAGAGCGTCGCTGCGGTGTGACGCATCTGGTATGGCCGCCGCAACTTGAGCCCCAGGTGTCTCAGCAGGGGGCTCCAAACCCGGTCGGTGAAGTTCTTGTTGTCGAGGGGCTTGCCTTCGCGGTTGCAAAAGACGTACTCAGACAACTTGCCAGTGGCCCCACGCTGGCGCTGGAGCGCGTGGAACACGACCTGGGTCATCTGGATGTCGCGCTGACTTGAATCGGTCTTGGTGTATTCATCCTCGCCGAGCACAAAGGTCTCGCGGATGAGGATCACGCGGCTTGTGAAGTCGATGTACTTCCACTTCAGGCCGTGAACCTCGCCAGTGCGCATGCCAGTGAAGAAGCGCACCGTGAAGTAGTCGCTGTAATCTGCACGCACGGTGGCGAGCAATCGTCGAACCTCGTCGAGAGTGAAGGGCTCGACATCGGCCTTGCGGACCTTGAGCGGCTTGAGGTTCATCGTGGGGGAGACAAAGCCGAATCGGTCAGCGGCGTCGTTGAGGATCTGGCGCAGAGGCGCGAGGATGCCGTTGATCCGCTTGCTGCTCATTTTTTCGCGGCTGCGGCCAGGCAGTTCAGCGACCTTGGCTCGGAAGGCGAGAACATCGGCCTTGACGATGCTCCCTACGGGCTTGTGGCCGAAGTGAGGCAGCAGATGGCCATCGAGGGTGGAGCGCAAGACCTTGATGTGCGACCGACGCCATTCGACCTGGTGATCGGCGAGCCACTGAGCAGCGAGGTCGCGGAAGGTCGGGGTGGTCAAGCCGACGCTCCCGGGCGCGATAGTCTCGGTACTGGCCGTCGCCTTGTGCGCGTTCGCTGCACTCGAAGGAGGCGAAGCTAGGGGCGCAAACCTGCCTGCCAACGAACTACCCGGGAAGAACTCCGCGTACGCAAACGTGCCGGCGGACAGCGCCGCTTTGATCCGCGCAACAACAGCCTCCGCTCTCTTTCGGTTCTGCGGCGTATCCGCGAATGCCGTCTGCTCCCGGCACCGGACGCCGCGATAGGTGAAATCAATGACGAGCTTGCCCGTCTCCTTTCGCGCGGTGACCTTAGCCATGTGCCACCGCGCCGTTGGCCATCGGGATCGCCAGTCGGTCGATGCCAGCCGCGCGGTGCATGTCGCGCTCAATGTTTTCCCACAGGTACAGAATCTTCCTGCCGCCGAATGGTCGGACATAGTGCGTGCCTTCGAGCAACACACTGTCCTTCAACCGCTCGCGAATGGTGCGAACGTCATACTTGATCCTTGCCGCCAGCTCGTCGGTCGTCAGATAGGTCTGCTCCATGCTATTCTCCGCCGCAGTTGATTACTAAACTCATCAAACGCCACTGCTTTGTTTCGCTTGATGTAGATCATAGTCATCGCTCGATGAATTACAAGAGCGTTTGACGTTTTTACTTATCAAACGTCGTCCTAAGGCATCTTGTGATTCGATTCAAGCTCGCTGAGCAGATCGAGAAAAAGCAGTTCCAGGAGTCGCGCCGCATCACCGTGCAAGAGGTGGCGGAGGCCACCGGCGTGAACCGCATGACGCTGTCGAAGATCCTCAATCACAAGGGCTACAGCACTGGCACGGACATCCTTGACAGGCTGTGCATCTACTTCGGCTGCCGAGTCGAGGAACTCGTTGAGCATGTGCCCGATTGAGCTGACAACGAGCATCTTGAGAAATTGCGCAGAGGTCGCGCCATTCAAGAGGCCGCCAACATGCCGGGATCAACCGACATCAGGATCCGGCACTGCGAGCCCTTCGAGCAAACTTGCGAGGATCTTGAGGACTACGGCGGTGAATGAATCCTAAGGCACGCCCTGCGCGTGGGTGACGTCAACTGTGATGTCGCGGGGCAAGTGTCCGAGCAAGTGGCCCCGACTCCCTGGTCAAAGGCGCTGACACCGTGACACGGGCCCAATGGTCGCGCCACTTGGCGCGTCCGGTCGTCAAGCAACTGTGACGACACAAGCCTCGTCACAAACCTCGTCACACTGACGATTTGAAACTCACAAAGAAAAAGGCCCTGTTCGAAAACAGGGCCTTTCAATTTGGTTGCGCGAGCAAGATTTGAACTTGCGACCTTTGGGTTATGAGCCCAACGAGCTACCAGGCTGCTCCATCGCGCGGCAAGATGGAATTATAGCTTATTCTGCGGCGTTCTGCTCGTCGGCAGAAATTTCAGTCACTTCAGGACGATCGACCAGTTCGACCAGAGCCATCGGCGCGTTGTCGCCCACGCGGAAACCCATTTTCAGGATGCGCGTGTAGCCGCCAGGACGTGCCTGGTAGCGCGGGCCGAGTTCGCCGAAGAGCTTCACGACGCTGTCGCGGTCGCGCAGGCGGTCGAATGCGAGGCGCTTGTTGGCGACCGTGGGCTTCTTGGCCAGCGTGATCATCGGTTCGATGACGCGGCGCAGTTCCTTGGCCTTGGGGACCGTGGTCTTGATGACTTCGTGCTCGATGAGCGAGTTCATCATGTTCTGCAGCATCGCGAGGCGGTGCGAGCTGGTGCGGTTGAGTTTGCGGAGTCCGTGTCCGTGACGCATGGTGCTTTCCTTTACTTTATAAAAACAGGCAGCCGTGTCAGGTACTGCCCGTTGCACTGCGGCCCTCGTGAGCCGCTAAAAAATCAACGCTTGTCGAGGCCGGCCGGTGGCCAGCTTTCAAGCTTCATGCCCAAGGTCAGGCCGCGCGAAGCAAGCACTTCCTTGATTTCGTTGAGCGACTTGCGACCCAGGTTCGGAGTCTTGAGCAGCTCATTTTCGGTGCGCTGGATCAGGTCACCGATGTAGTAGATGTTCTCGGCCTTCAGGCAGTTCGCCGAACGGACCGTGAGTTCGAGTTCGTCGACCGGGCGCAGCAGGATCGGATCGAACTGTTGGGCGCTGCGCGGTGCCGGTGCGTCGAACGCTGCAAGTTCGCCACCTTCGAGCTGCGCGAACACAGCCAGTTGCTCGACCAGGATTTTAGCCGATGCGCGCACCGCGTCTTCAGCCGTGATCGCGCCGTTGGTTTCGATTTCCACCAGCAGCTTGTCCAGGTCGGTGCGCTGCTCGACGCGAGCGCTTTCGACCGTGTAGCTCACGCGCTTGACGGGCGAGAACGAAGCATCCAGCACGATACGGCCGATCGACTTCGTCGGCTCGTCCGCATAGCGCCGCATCGTGCCGGGGACGTAGCCGCGACCTTTTTCGACCTTGATCTGCATGTCCAGCTTGCCGCCTTGCGACAGGTGGGCAATCACGTGGTCGGGATTGATGATCTCGACGTCGTGCGGCGTCTGGATGTCCGATGCCGTGACGGCGCCTTCGCCGTCCTTGCGCAGGCTCAGCGTGACTTCATCGCGGTTGTGGAGCTTGAACACCACGCCCTTGAGATTCAGCAGAATGTTGACGACATCTTCCTGCACACCATCGATCGACGAGTACTCGTGCAGCACGCCGGCGATCGTGACTTCGGTGGCCGAATAGCCGACCATCGACGACAGCAGGACGCGACGCAGTGCATTGCCGAGCGTGTGGCCGTAGCCGCGCTCGAACGGCTCGAGCGTCACCTTGGCCTTGTTGGCCGCGAGTTGCTCGACCTGGATGGTCTTGGGTTTCAGCAGGGTGGTTTGCATGCAGACTTCCTCTCAATACCCCCGGCTCGTTACACCGGTAAGGCTGGTGAAGCACCTGACCCGCAGCAAGGTGCGGAGCAGGAACGTGAACAAAAATATCGGCCCGCGCCCGGAAGCGCGAGCTGAAAAATCAACGCGAATAGAGTTCGACGATCAGCGATTCGTTGATGTCGGCTGCGAATTCGTCGCGATCAGGAACCTTCTTGAAGGTGCCTTCGGCCTTGTCGGCATTCACTTCGACCCAAGCCGGGATGCCGACTTGCTGGGCCAGTTGAAGCGCCTCGGCGATGCGGGTCTGCTTTTTCGACTTGTCGCGCACGGCGATCACGTCGCCGGTCTTCACCAGGTACGACGGGATGTTGACCGACTGACCGTTCACCGTGATGGCCTTGTGAGACACCAGCTGGCGTGCTTCAGCGCGAGTCGAACCGAATCCCATGCGATAGACGACGTTGTCCAGGCGCGATTCGAGGATGAACAGCAGGTTCGCGCCGGTATTGCCACGGCGGCGATCAGCTTCCTCGAAGTAACGGCGGAACTGCTTCTCGAGCACGCCGTACATGCGCTTGACCTTCTGCTTTTCACGCAACTGCAGGCCGAAGTCAGACGTGCGCTGACCCGAGGTGCGGCCGTGCTGGCCGGGCTTGGAGTCGAACTTGGCCTTGTCCTGGATCGAACGACGGGCGCTCTTCAGGAACAAGTCGGTGCCTTCGCGGCGGGAGAGTTTGGCCTTAGGGCCGAGATAGCGTGCCACTTGATCTTCCTTTGTGTCATCTACCGCACTTGGGTGCGGGAGCCGTCAGCGGCGTGCCGACAGCGGTGGGCTTGTTGAGAAAACAAAATGCGCAGCCGCTGTGAAGCGGGCTGCGCCGAGCGTCTTCGACTTAGATGCGACGACGCTTTTGCGGACGGCAGCCGTTGTGCGGCACCGGGGTCACGTCGGCAATGGAGTTGATCCGGATGCCGAGCGCGGCCAGAGCGCGCACCGACGATTCGCGACCAGGACCGGGGCCCTTGATCTCGACGTCGAGGTTCTTGATGCCTTGCTCGACCGCAGCGCGACCGGCGACTTCAGAGGCGACCTGCGCAGCGAACGGCGTCGACTTGCGCGAGCCCTTGAAGCCCTGACCACCCGAAGACGCCCACGACAAGGCATTGCCCTGGCGGTCGGTGATCGTGATGATCGTGTTGTTGAACGAAGCGTGCACGTGTGCAATGCCGTCCGCAACGTTCTTGCGAACCTTCTTGCGAACGCGTTGTGCCGCGTTGTTGGCAGGAGCTTTAGCCATGCTGGTCTATCCTTATTTCTTCAGGGACTGCGCTGCCTTGCGCGGACCCTTGCGAGTGCGAGCATTGGTGCGCGTACGCTGGCCGCGCATCGGCAGGCCGCGACGGTGACGGAAGCCGCGATAGCAACCGATGTCCATCAAGCGCTTGATGTTCATCGTCGTTTCGCGACGCAGGTCACCTTCGATGGTGAAGAGCGCGATCTGGTCGCGGATCTTCTCCAGATCGGCGTCGGTCAGATCTTTGATCTTCTTCGAATACTCGATGCCGCTCGCTTCGCAGATCTTGCGGGCGCGGGTGCGACCGATGCCGAAAATGGCGGTCAGGCCGATTTCAGCGTGCTTGTGCGGCGGAATGTTGATGCCAGCAATACGTGCCATGTGCGTCCTCTAATACTCGTTCAATCAACCCTGGCGCTGCTTGTGGCGCGGGTCGGTACAGATCACACGCACCACACCCTTGCGGCGGATGATCTTGCAATTACGGCAAATGGTTTTGACCGAAGCCGAAACTCTCATTTCATTCTCCTAAAACTCTTTCAACCCGGCGACTCATTTCGCCCGAAACACAATGCGCGCCCGGCTCAAGTCGTAGGGCGTCAACTCAACGGTGACTTTGTCACCAGGAAGGATCCGGATGTAGTGCATCCGCATCTTTCCAGAAATATGTCCAAGGACGATGTGGCCATTTTCCAGCTTCACCCGGAACGTTGCGTTGGGAAGGTTTTCGAGAACCTCACCCAGCATCTGGATGACATCGTCTTTCGACATCTACACCTACGAAGTCTTGAAATTGGCTTTCTTTAGCAGCGACTCGTACTGCTGAGACATCATGTAGTTCTGTACCTGGGCCATGAAGTCCATCGTGACAACCACGATGATCAACAGGGAGGTGCCGCCGAAATAGAACGGCACGTTGTATTTGAGGATCAGGAACTCCGGCAGCAGGCAAACGAAGGTGATGTACACCGCGCCGGCCAACGTCAGGCGAACCAGGATCTTGTCGATATAGCGCGCGGTCTGGTCACCTGGGCGAATGCCCGGAATGAACGCACCGCTCTTCTTCAGGTTGTCGGCCGTTTCGCGACTGTTGAACACGAGCGCCGTGTAGAAGAAGCAGAAGAACACGATCGCAGCGGCGTACAGCAGCACGTAGATCGGCTGACCTGGGCGTAGCGCGCTCGCGACGTCCCTGATCCAGCGCATGCTCTCGCCGGTGCTGAACCAGCCCACGACGGTGGTCGGCAGCAGGATGATCGACGACGCAAAGATCGGCGGGATCACCCCAGCCATGTTCAGCTTCAGCGGCAGGTGCGAGGACTGGCCACCATAGACCTTGTTGCCTACCTGACGCCGCGCATAGTTCACGAGAATCTTGCGCTGTCCGCGTTCGACGAACACCACGAAGTAGGTCACCAGCACCACCACGGCAACGATGAACAGAGCGACGAGCACATTCATGGCACCGGTGCGCACCAGTTCCAGCAAGCCACCGATCGCACCCGGCAAGCCGGCAGCGATACCCGCGAAGATCAGGATCGAGATGCCGTTGCCAAGACCACGCTCGGTGATCTGCTCGCCGAGCCACATCAGGAACATCGAGCCAGCGGTGAGGCTGACCATGGCCGTGATGCGGAAGCCGAAACCGGGCGAAATCACCAAGCCAGCCGACGACTCGAGCGCCACTGCGATGCTGAACGACTGGAACAGGGCCAGCGCCAGCGTGCCGTAGCGGGTGTACTGCGTGATCTTGCGACGACCCGCCTCGCCTTCCTTCTTCAATTGCTCGAAGGTCGGAACCACGTAGGTCATCAGTTGCATGATGATCGACGCGGAGATGTACGGCATGATGCCCAACGCGAACACGGTGAAGCGCGACAGGGCGCCGCCCGAGAACATGTTGAACAGGCTCAGGATGCCGCCTTGCTGGCCTTGAAACAGCTGCGCGAGTTGGTCCGGATTGATGCCCGGCACCGGAATGTGAGCCCCGATGCGATAGACCACGAGCGCGAGCAGCAAAAAGACGAGCCGGCGACGCAGGTCACCGAACTTGCCTGTTTTTGCGAGCGTTGCCGCGTTGGTTGCCACGAAGTACTTCTTTCAGTCCGTGTGCTTGTTCAGGCGACGCTGCCGCCAGCGGCCTCGATCGCAGCCTTGGCACCGGCGGTCGCGCCGATGCCCGTCAGCTTGACGGCCTTGGTGAGCTCACCCGACTTGATGACCTTCACCACCTTGGCGATCTGGCCTACCAGGCCAGCTTGCTTGAGCGCCAGCACATCGACTTCGGCCAGGCCGAGCTGTTCGAGCGAAGCGAGCGTCACTTCGGCGTTGTACTTGAGCAGGTGCGACTTGAAGCCACGCTTCGGCAGGCGACGCTGCAGCGGCATTTGACCACCTTCGAAGCCGACCTTGTGGAAACCGCCTGCACGCGACTTCTGACCCTTGTGACCGCGACCCGCGGTCTTGCCGAGGCCGGAGCCGATACCACGGCCGACGCGGCGCTTGGCGTGCTTGGCGCCGGCTGCCGGCTTGATGCCATTGAGTTCCATATACGTCTCTCTCAGCGACTCTGTTTAGAGCACTTTGACCAGATAACTGATCTTGTTGATCATGCCGCGCACCGCGGGCGTATCCTGCAGCTCGCTCACGCTATTGAGCTTGCGCAGACCCAGGCCACGCACGGTGGCGCGATGCGATTCCTTGGTGCCGATCGGGCTCTTGACCAGTTGCACCTTGAGGGTTTGTTGTTGCGTCGTCATCTCGATACTCCCGGTTTAGGCGAAGAGTTCTTCGACGGTCAGACCACGCTTGGCAGCCACTTCGGATGCCGTCGTCGAGTTCTTCAACCCGTCGAGCGTGGCGCGAACCATGTTGTACGGGTTCGACGAACCATGGCTCTTGGCCACGATGTCGGTGATGCCCATCACTTCGAACACGGCGCGCATCGGGCCGCCGGCGATGATGCCGGTCCCCTTCGGGGCCGGGATCATGACCACCGAGGCGGCGCCGTGATGGCCCGTCACGCGGTGATGCAGCGTACCGTTCTTGATCGAAATCTTCGCCAGGTTGCGACGTGCTTCTTCCATCGCCTTCTGCACTGCGGCGGGCACTTCCTTCGACTTGCCCTTGCCCATGCCGACGCGACCGTCGCCGTCACCCACCACGGTGAGTGCTGCGAAACCGAGGATACGACCACCCTTCACCACCTTGGTGACGCGGTTGATCGCGATCATCTTCTCGCGCAAACCGTCTTCGGGGCCTTCGTTCTGCGTTCTTGCCTGAATCTTTGCCATTTTGAATCTCGTGTCCGGTTAGAACTGCAGGCCAGCTTCGCGAGCGGCATCGGCCAGCGCCTTGACGCGACCGTGGTATGCGAAACCTGCGCGATCGAAAGCGACCTTCTCGACGCCGGCAGCCTTCGCCTTTTCAGCGATGCGCTTGCCGATGGCGGTTGCCGCAGCGGTGTTGCCGCCCTTGCCGGAACCACCCAGCGCGGAGCGCACTTCGGCTTCGGCCGTCGATGCGGTGGCAATCACCTTGGAGCCGTCGTCGGAAATGACGGTGGCGTAGATGTGCAGATTGGTGCGATTCACCGTCAGACGCGCCACGCCTTGCGTCGCAATGCGGATACGGGTCTGGCGCGAGCGGCGAAGACGCTGTGCTTTTTTGGTCAACATCATTTTGCTGCCCCTTATTTCTTCTTGGTCTCTTTGATCACGATCTTCTCGTCCGAGTACTTGATGCCCTTGCCCTTGTAAGGCTCAGGCGGACGAACAGCGCGGATCTCGGCGGCGATCTGGCCGACGCGTTGGCGATCGGCACCCTTGATCAGGATTTCGGTCGGCGTCGGGGTTGACACCGTGATGCCCTGCGGCATGTCGATGTTGACCGGATGCGAATAACCGACTTGCAGGTTGAGCTTGGCGCCTTGAGCGGCGGCCTTGTAGCCCACGCCGACGAGGTTGAGCTTTTTCTCGAAGCCCTTGGTCACGCCGACAACCATGTTGTTCACCAGCTGACGGATCGTGCCGCTCATGGCATTCGCTTCACGCGACTCGTTGGCGGGTTCGAAGTTCAGCTTGCCGTCATTGCTGACGACCTTGACCAGCGCATTGCGCTGCAGGCTGAGCGTGCCGCCCGTGCCCTTGACGCTGATCTGGTCTTCCTTGATCGACACATCCACGCCTGCGGGGATGGCGACCGGCATTTTTCCTACTCGGGACATTTCAGTTACTCCTCGATGTCTCGGTTAGGCGACGTAGCACAGCACTTCACCACCGACACCGGTAGCGCGCGCCTTGCGGTCGGTCATCACGCCCTTGGGGGTCGTGACGATGGCAACGCCGAGTCCGTTCTGGACTTGCGGAATGGCAGTGCTGCCCTTGTAGACACGCAGGCCAGGACGGCTCACGCGCTCGATGCGCTCGATGACCGGACGGCCAGCGTAGTACTTCAGCGAGATTTCGAGTTCGCTCTTGCCAGCTTCGGTCTTGACCTTGAAGCCGTCGATGTAGCCCTCGTCCTTCAACACCTGTGCGATCGCGATCTTCACCTTGGAAGACGGGACCGACACGGTGGGCTTCGCCACCATCTGCGCGTTACGGATACGCGTCAGCAGGTCGGCAATGGGATCACTCATGCTCATGTTGTTTGCTCCTGCCTGGCTTACCAGCTGGCCTTGGTGACACCGGGGATGTCGCCGTTGAAAGCCAGTTCGCGGATCTTGGCGCGGGCCAGACCGAATTGACGGAAGGTGCCACGCGGACGACCGGTGATTTCGCAACGGTTGCGTTGGCGCGTCGGGTTGGCGTTACGCGGGAGCTTCTGCAGGCCCAGGCGGGCAGCTGCGCGCTCTTCGTCGCTCTTCTTGGCGTCGTTGGCGATCGCCTTGAGTTCCGCGTGCTTCGCCGCGTACTTGGCAACCAGGTTGTCGCGCTTGAGTTCGCGCTGGATCAAAGATGCTTTAGCCACAGGTCGCCTCAGTTCTTGAACGGAAAACGGAAGCCAGCGAGAAGCGCCTTGGCTTCTTCGTCGGTCTTGGCCGTCGTCGTGATGCTGATATTGAGACCGCGCAGGGCATCGACCTTGTCGTATTCGATCTCGGGGAAAATGATCTGCTCTTTGACGCCGATGTTGTAGTTGCCGCGGCCGTCGAAGGCGCGGCCGGAGATCCCGCGGAAGTCGCGAACGCGCGGCAGCGCCACGGTCACGAAGCGATCCAGGAATTCATACATCTGCACACCGCGCAGCGTGACCATGCAGCCGATCGGCTGGTTCTCGCGAATCTTGAAGCCGGCGATAGCCTTCTTCGACTTGGTCACGACAGGCTTCTGGCCGGCGATCTTGGTCAGATCGGCGACGGCGTTGTCGAGAACCTTCTTGTCGGCAACCGCTTCACCCACGCCCATGTTGAGCGTGATCTTGGTCAGGCGCGGAACCTGCATCGGCGAGGTGTAGCCGAACTTTTCGGTCAGATCTTTCGCGACCTTTTCGCGATAGTGTTGTTGGAGACGTGCCATGTGAGTACCCCTTAGGCGAGCTTGATTTCGTCGCCGCTGGACTTGAAGACGCGCACGCGCTTGCCGTCCGAGACCTTGATGCCCACGCGATCAGCCTTGCCGGTCGCGGCATTGAAGATCGCCACGTTGGATTGATGAATGGGCATGGTCTTTTCGACGATGCCACCAGTCGTGCCCTTGAGCGGGTTCGGCTTGGTGTGCTTCTTGACCATGTTGATGCCGTCGACGATCAGGTAGGAATCGTCCTTGCGCAGCGACACAGTGCCGCGCTTACCCTTGTCGCGCCCGGCCAACACGATGACCTGGTCGCCTTTGCGAATCTTGTTCATGGCGTTGTTGTCCTTACAGAACTTCGGGAGCCAGCGACACGATCTTCATGAACTTCTCGGTGCGCAGTTCGCGCGTGACCGGTCCGAAGATGCGGGTGCCGATGGGCTCCAGCTTGGCGTTGAGCAACACAGCTGCGTTGCCGTCGAACTTGACGAGCGAACCGTCGGCGCGACGGATGCCCTTGGCGGTGCGGACCACCACTGCGCTGTAGATCTCGCCCTTCTTGACGCGACCACGCGGAGCAGCCTCCTTGATGGAGACTTTGATGACGTCACCGACGCTGGCATAGCGCCGCTTGGAGCCACCGAGCACCTTGATACACAGGACGGATTTCGCGCCCGTGTTGTCGGCCACATCGAGCCGGGATTCAGTTTGGATCATTTTGTGATATTCCCAACTTGTACCGTTTTGCCGCCCCGGACACTCCGGAACAGATCTGCGGTCAGTCTTGGGCCCGTCGTCCACGCACCGAAACCACTTCAGTGCGCTTCCGCTGGGCAGAAGCATTCGCCTTTTCAAGCGAAGCCTGCGATTGTCACATAGTCCGCCGGCTTCGTCAACAACCTGCCTTGCGCAATTTTGTGAAATCGTAGACTTCGGGCCGTGCAAGAGCGTCCACCCACACTTTCAACACTGGTTTCCCGTCGACAAATGCTGGTTGCAGCGGCGATTCCCATCGCAAGCGGGATCGCGGGATGCAAGAGCGGGGCCGTTGTGGCACCGGGGCCACAACGGCTGCGGCTTGTTGCCGAAGCACGTTGGCCGCATCGCGCGGATTTTCAAGGGACAACCGTCGGAGGATTGTCCGGCATCGACTACGACCCGCAAAGACGTGAGTACCTGCTCCTGAGTGATGACCGATCAGATCTGGCACCGGCACGCTTCTACAGTGCGCAGTGGACAGCCGCCCCCGGAGCCGAGGCGCCTCGTCTCGTCGACATCGTTGTATTCCGGCGACGCGACGGTACGCCATGGCCATCGCGCCGGCGCGCGCCGAAGGACATGCCGGTCCCCGATCCTGAAGCGCTGCGGTTGCGCCCGGACACCGACACGCTGCTCTGGGCCAGCGAGGGGGATGTGCCACGCGGCTTCGGCCCGACGCTCTGCGAATCAAGACGCGACGGCACGCTGATCCGCGAAATGCCGCTTCCCCACGTGTTTCAACCCGACGCCGCAGGCCGCCGCGGCACGAGGGACAACCTCGGCCTGGAGGGACTGGCGCTGACGCCGGATGCGCGCCACGCCTGGCTGGCCATGGAAAACGCGCTGGTCCAGGACGGCCCAATCCCCACCCTGGCGGCGCCAGGCGGACCTTGCCGATTCACCCGGATCGATCTGGAAACCGGCAAGGCCAGCCGCCAGATCGCCTACGTCCCGGATGCGATCCCGCTGCGCCCTTTGGTGCCGGGCATGCCCGCCGACAACGGCGTCAGCGAGGTGCTGATGATCGACGCCCACCGCATGCTGGTCCTGGAGCGCGCCTACGCCACCGGGGTCGGGAATTCGCTGAGGCTCTACGAGATCGATACCCGCGCCGCCACCGATACCCTGGCCCTGGAAGCGCTGAGCCCGGACAATCACACTCCGGCGCCCAAGAAGCTGGTCGCCGACTTCGCCGCGCTTGGCCTGTCCCGCCTGGACAACAGCGAGGGCCTTTGCTGGGGCCCCGATCTGCCGAACGGCAGCCGCCTGCTGGTCGCGGTGAGCGACGACAATTTCAATCCGCTGCAGATCACTCAGTTCGCAGCATTCGAATTCACCGGATAAGTCATGAACATCGCAGTCACTTTCCTGCCCCGCCGGGAGCCGACACCCTTGCCACCCATCGCGTTCATCGGGGGCGGCAACATGGCCAGTGCCATCATCGGCGGGCTCATCAAGCAGGACGTTCCCGCGGAATCCATCGAGGCCGTCGAGCCTTTCGCCGAAGCCCGCGCCAAGCTGGCCCACGATTTCGGCATCACGGCGCAGGCCGAAGCCGGCAGCGCCCTGGAGCGCTGCGAGGTCGTGGTCTGGGCCGTCAAGCCGCAGAGCTTCGCCGAAGCGGCAAAGCCAGTGCGTGGGTTGGCCCCCAACGCCCTCCATCTCTCGGTCGCCGCCGGAATCCCATCCGACAGCATCGTCCGCTGGCTCGGCACGGAGCGTGTGGTTCGCGCCATGCCCAATACGCCGGCGCTCGTCGGGCAGGGCATGACCGGCCTCTTTGCGCGAGAGACCGTGGACAGCGGTGGTCGAAAGCTGGTCGAACAGGTGCTCGCCCCCACCGGAGACCTGATCTGGGTCGACGCCGAAGCGGCACTCGACGCCGTCACGGCGATTTCAGGCTCCGGTCCGGCCTACGTGTTCTATTTCATCGAGGCGATGACAGAAGCCGGCGTCGACCTCGGCCTGACGCCGGAACAGGCGCACCAGCTCGCCGTGGGTACATTCACCGGCGCCTCCGCCCTGGCCAGCAGTGCGACTGAACCGCCGGCGTTCCTGCGCGAACGCGTGACATCGAAGGGCGGCACCACCTATGCCGCCATCACGGCCATGGAGAGTGCCGACATCAAGGCGAAATTCAAGGCCGCCATCCGCGCCGCGCACCAGCGCGCCGCCGAGCTGGGTCAGGAATTCGGGCGCGGTTGAAGGAAAATTGCCGCGCTCAACGCAACGCGTAGCCGGCCACGACGCCGGCAAACACGGTGAAGCCGAGCCAATGGTTGAGCCGGAAGGCCTTGAAGCAGCCGTCGCGTGTCCGGTCGTGAATCAGTCGCCAGTGCCATAGCGCCTGCGCTGCCGCAATCCCGATGGCGACGAAGAAGAGCGCGGCCAGCGACTTGCCCGCACCCGCCCCAGTCCAGGTGACCAGGAAGATTGCGTAGCTCGCCATGACGATCGCGACGTCGAGCCGCCCGAAGGTGATGGCCGAAGTCTTCATGCCGATCTTGAGGTCATCGTCGCGGTCCACCATCGCGTACTCGGTGTCGTAGGCCAGCACCCAGAACAGATTGCCCGCGAGCAGCCACCAGGCCAGCGGGGGCACGTTGCCTTGCACCGCCGCAAAGGCCATCGGAATGCCGAAGCTGAAGGCAATGCCCAGCACCGCCTGCGGAATCGACACGAAGCGCTTCGCAAACGGGTAAACCAACGTCACGGCCAACGCCGCAAAGGACCACAGCACCGTGACGCGATTGGTCGTGAGCACCAGCCCGAACGCAGCGAGCGCAAGCACGGCGCCGACGACCAGCGCCTCAGTCACCGAGATCGCACCGCTGGTCACGGGCCGTTGTGCCGTGCGCTTGACGTGTCGGTCGAAATCGCGGTCGGCCACATCATTGACGCAGCAGCCCGCGCTGCGCATGAGGATGGTGCCGAGCACGAATACGATGAGCAGGTGCCAGCCCGGCCATCCGTCGGCCGCGAACCAGAGCGCGCCCAGCGTCGGCCAGAGCAGCAGCAGCCAGCCCGCCGGGCGATTCCAGCGGATCAGGTCGAGGTACAACGCAAAACGCCCGCGATGAGGCGCGGGCGCAGGCTGTGCCGCGCTCGTGGCGGGGTCGGTGGCGGGATCAGTCTTCAAGCAGCGAACGCAGCATCCAGGCCGTCTGGTCGTGCACGGTGCAGCGCGCGGTCAGCATGTCGGCGGTCGGGTCGTCACCCGCTTCTTCGGCCACGGGAATGAATTCGCGCGCGATGCGCGAGACGGTTTCGTGTCCCTTGACGAGGATGCGCACCATCTCCATCGCCTTGGGCGGGTTCTGCGGCACATCGGGCACGGTCGCGATCTTGCTGAACTCGGCATACGAACCCGGTGCGTAGTGGCCCAGAGCGCGAATGCGTTCCGCGAGGACGTCCGTGGAGCCCCACAGCTCGGTGTACTGGTTCATGAACATCGCATGCAGCGAGTTGAAGTGCGGACCCGTCACGTTCCAGTGGAAGTTGTGCGTGGTCAGGTACAGCGTGTAGGTGTCCGCCAGCACACGGCTCAAGCCTTCGGCGATGGCTGCGCGATCCTGGCGATCGATGCCGATGTTGATGATCGGGGCATTTCGGCTGCCGGACTCCTCCGCGACCACCAAGCCGCCCTTCTTGGGCACCTTGCCAGCGGATGCGGACGGCGCAGCGGTGGCGGCGGACTTGGGTTTCTTCACGACTTTGGCCATGGTGATGAACTCTTTCTTCAGTTGATTGACGGCAAAAAACGCAGGAAAGCCGGAGGCGGGCTCCGCAACAGCCGCACTCTATCGCAGCTGCCGCGGCAGGGACGCGTAGGGCTCGTAGGCCGATTGCGCAATTTGCTACGAGAGACGCTTGACGCCCGGGAGTTCACACGCGTAGACCGCGTTGCGCAGCGCTGCGATGGCTTCGTAGCGCGTGAAGCTGCGTCGCCATGCCAGGACCACGCGCCGCGTCGGCGGCTCGCCGCCCTGCGTGTCGCGCACAGGCAGGTAGCGGACGATCTGCTCGGGATCCTTGCGGCTCTTGCTCTTGGGCTTGAGCGCATCGGCTGGCACCGAGAGGCGTGGCACCAGCGTCACGCCCATGCCTGATGCAACCATGTGCTTGATGGTTTCCAGCGACGAGCCTTCGAAGCTCTTGCGGATGCCTTCAGCGTTGCTCGAAAAACGGGCGAACTCCGGACACACCTCCAGCACGTGATCGCGAAAGCAGTGACCGGTGCCCAACAGGAGCATCGTCTCTTTCTTGAGCTCGTCAGAGGTCACGGACTCGCGGTCGGCCAGCGGGTGATGGGCCGGCAAGGCCGCCACGAAAGGTTCATCGTAGAGCGAGGCCAAGGCCAGTCCCGTGTCGGGAAAGGGCTCGGCCATGATCGCGCAATCGATCTCGCCGGCGCGCAGCATCTCGAGCAGCTTGGCGGTGAAATTTTCCTGCAGCACCAGCGGCATCTGCGGCGTCCGCGCGATGTTCTGGCGCACCAGGTCAGGCAGGAGGTAGGGACCGATGGTGTAGATCACGCCCAGGTTGAGCGGCCCGGACAAGGGGTCCTTCCCGCGCTTGGCGATTTCCTTGATGCTGGCAGCCTGGTCCAGCACGCTTTGCGCCTGCTGCACGATCTGCTCGCCCAGCGGCGTGACCGTCACTTCGCCGGCACTGCGTTCGAAGAGCTTGACCTCGAGTTCGTCCTCGAGTTTCTTGATCGCGACAGACAAGGTCGGCTGCGAGACGTAACAAGCTTCCGCAGCCTTGCCGAAATGCCGCTCGCGAGCAACGGCGACGATGTATTTGAGTTCCGTGAGCGTCATAGTTTTCGTCAATTATTGCTCGCCCCCAGGCTTGCTCACTTCGTGTAGCCGCCTACCCCCTGCCGGGGGCAACTCCGGCGGGCCGGCAGAGCCGGTCCGCGGTGTTTCGCGAGGAGGCCTGGCTTCGCCGGCCGAGGTCAGGCCTTGAGGTATTCGGCCTTGCTGCCAAGCCAGCGATCGACATGCTTTTCGGCCAGCGCCGGGTGCCGGTCGAGCATGCGGGGGGCCAGTTCTCTCGCCCAGTCGAGCAGCATGACGTCGGTGCTCAGGTCCGCGAAGCGCAGCAAGGGCGCGCCGGACTGGCGCGCGCCGAGGAATTCGCCGGGGCCGCGAATCTCCAGGTCGCGGCGCGCGATCTCGAAGCCGTCGCTGGTTTCCGCCATGGCCTTGAGGCGGGCGCGGGCGGCCTCACCGACCCGTCCGCCTTCATTGGGCGCGTACAGCAGAACGCAGGCCGATGCCGCGGCGCCGCGTCCGACACGGCCGCGCAACTGGTGCAACTGCGAGAGCCCGAATCGCTCCGCATGCTCGATGACCATCAACGAAGCGTTGGGCACGTCGACGCCGACCTCGATCACGGTCGTGCTCACCAGCACCTGAAGCTGGTTGGCGGTGAAGCTTTCCATCACCGCCTGCTTCTCGGCCGTCGGCATGCGCGAATGCAGCAGCCCGACGCTGACCTTCTCGCCCAGCGCATCGGCCAATTCGTCGCGCGTCGCGGTGGCGTTGCGCAAATCGACCGCCTCGCTTTCCTCGATCAGCGGACACACCCAATAGACCTGCCGCCCCTGCTCGACCTGGAAGCGGATACGGTCGATGACTTCGTCGCGCCGATGCTCCGCCACGAGCTTGGTGACGATGGGCGTGCGTCCCGGCGGCAACTCGTCGAGCGTCGACACATCGAGGTCGGCGTAATAGCTCATCGCCAGCGTGCGCGGGATCGGCGTGGCGCTCATCATCAGAAGATGCGGCTCCAGTTCCCCGCCGGCCTTGCCGCGCAAGGCGAGCCGCTGCGCCACGCCGAAGCGGTGCTGCTCATCGATGATCGCCAGCGCCAGGTTCTTGAACCGCACCTTCTCCGAGATGACGGCATGCGTCCCGATCACGAGCGCGGCCTCGCCGCTCTCGGCCGCCGCAGACATTGCATCGCGCTCCTTCTTCTTCTGGCTGCCGGTGAGCCAGGCGACCCGCAAGCCGCGCTCGGCCAGCAAGGGATCGAGCCAGCCGACCAGCTTGCCGAAGTGCTGCGCCGCGAGGATTTCGGTAGGCGCCATCAGCGCGCACTGAAAGCCCGCATCGATGCAGCGCGCGGCCGCGAGCGCTGCCACCACGGTCTTGCCCGATCCCACGTCGCCCTGCAGCAGGCGATGCATCGGAATGTCGCGCGCCAGGTCGCGGGTGATCTCGACGCCCACCCGTTGCTGCGCGCCGGTCAGAGCGAACGGCAGCGCGGTCAGCAGTTCCGCGTGCAAGGGGCCGCCTGACGCGGCCGTGTCGAGCACGGGTGCGCGTTGCGCGGCGCGCGCACGGCGCGCCTGCAATTGCGACAGCTGCTGCGCCAGAAGTTCGTCCGCCTTGAGGCGTTGCCAGGCGGGATGACTGTGGTCTTCCAGCGTGGCTATCGCAACGTCGGGCGCGGGGTAGTGAAGAAACGAGAGCGCACGCCGCAAGTCCCATGCGCCGTGCGGCGCAGCGCCCGCGGGCAAGGTCTCGTCGAGCGCGGCCCGCGCGAGGCCGGAACGCACTTCGCGCCGCAACACCGGCTGGGCCAGGCCCGCGATCGTCGAATAGACCGGCGTCAACGCTTCCGGCAACGCTGTGCCCGCGGCCTTGACGGCGGGGTGCATCATCTGCCGGCCCAGGAATCCGCCCCGCACCTCGCCACGCACGCGCACGCGCGCACCGACCGCCAGCTGCTTCTGCTGCGACGGATAGAAATTGAAGAAGCGCAACTGGCAGGTGTCGCTGCCGTCGTCCACCGTCACGATCAGCTGGCGTCGGGGGCGAAAGACCACCTCGTTGTCGGTTACGACGGCTTCGATCTGCGCCATCTCGCCGTCGCGCACATCCGCCAGTCGCACGACGCGCGTTTCGTCCTCGTAGCGCATCGGCAGGTAGAGCGCGAAGTCGATATCCCGAAGCAGGCCGAGCTTGCGCAGCGCACGCTGCACCACGCTCAGGCCCGTGCCGGGCGCCCGTGCGGGTTCGGCCTCGGGTACGGGCTTTTGCAGTGGCGGGGACTTGGCGGCGGCGGGCATGGGACAATTCTGCCCGCCTCTTCGACCCTCATCACTCACGCCTCCTTGGCACGGGCCCGTCCGGCCCTCAAGCACCATGCGCGCCTTCACGCTTTCCGATTTCGATTTCGACCTGCCACCCGAACTGGTGGCCCAACATCCCGCCACCGAACGCAGCGCTTCCCGATTGCTCGATGGCTCCGCCGAACCGACCGTCGATCGGATATTCAGGGAGCTGCCCTCTCTGCTGCGCGCCGGCGACCTGCTCGTCTTCAACGACACGCGCGTCGTCAAGGCGCGCCTATTCGGCGAAAAGCCCACCGGCGGAAAGCTCGAATTGCTGGTCGAGCGTGTGCTGCAAGGCGACGAAGTCGTCGCGCACATGAAGGTCAGCAAGAAGCCGCCGGTCGGCACCACGCTCGCGATGGTCGGCGGCTTCAGCGCGACGCTGCTCGGCCGATGGCCCGAGGAAGACGGCGCCCTCTTCCGCTTCCGCTTCGAAAGCCCGTTCGGTGAAGACCCCTACGCGCTGATGGCGCGCTGCGGCCACGTTCCGTTGCCGCCGTACATCACGCACACCGATTCGACGGACGACGAGAGCCGCTATCAGACCGTGTTCGCCCGCGTGCCG
This sequence comes from Variovorax sp. J22R115, assembly GCF_030317005.1. Classification (NCBI taxonomy): domain Bacteria; kingdom Pseudomonadati; phylum Pseudomonadota; class Betaproteobacteria; order Burkholderiales; family Comamonadaceae; genus Variovorax; species Variovorax sp. J22R115. The sequence goes on from NZ_JASZYM010000011.1 coordinate 114,550, forward strand.
GGCGCGGTCGCCGCACCGACGGCGGCACTGCACTTCGATGACGCGTTGCTGGGCGAACTCGAAGCGCGCGGCGTGCAGCGCGCCAATGTCACGCTGCATGTCGGAGCCGGCACCTTCCAGCCTGTCAAGACCGAGAACATCGCCGAGCACACGATGCATGCCGAACGCTACGAGGTTCCGCAGTCAACGCAACGCGCCATCGCCGAAACGAAAGCGCGTGGCGGCCGCATCGTCGCCGTCGGCACCACCACCGTCCGCACGCTCGAATCCTGGGCCAAGAGTGGCGAGGCAACGGGCGATACGCGCATCTTCATCACGCCAGGCTTCGCCTTCGAGCACGTCGACCTGCTCGTCACCAACTTCCATCTGCCCAAGAGCACGCTCATGATGCTGGTCAGCGCGTTCGCGGGCCACGAAAGAGTGATGGCGCTGTACGCCCACGCGATCCGCGAGCGCTACCGCTTCTTCAGCTACGGCGACGCGATGCTCTTGGCCCGAAAGAACTGAACACCATGCTGAATTTCGAACTCCTCGCCACCGACCCGGCAAGCCACGCACGGCGCGGCACGCTCATGCTGAACCACGGCGTGGTGCAGACCCCGATCTTCATGCCGGTGGGCACCTACGGCACGGTCAAGGGCGTGATGCCGCGCAGCCTCGAAGAGATGGGCGCGCAGATCATCCTGGGCAACACATTCCACCTGTGGATGCGTCCGGGCCTCGACGTCATGGCGAGCTTCGGCGGCCTGCACCAGTTCGAGAAGTGGGACAAGCCCATCCTGACCGACTCGGGCGGCTTCCAGGTCTGGTCGCTGGGCGCGATGCGCAAGATCAGCGAGGAAGGCGTGAAGTTCGCCTCGCCGGTCAATGGCGACAAGCTCTTCCTCACGCCGGAGGTCTCGATGCAGATCCAGACCATCCTCAACAGCGACATCGTCATGCAGTTCGACGAGTGCACGCCCTACGACACGCAGGGCCACGTGACGACCGAGACCGAAGCGCGCAAGTCGATGGAACTCAGCCTGCGCTGGGCGCGCCGCTGCCAGAGCGAGTTCGCTCGGCTCGAGAACCCGAACGCTCTCTTCGGCATCGTGCAGGGCGGCATGTTCGAGAACCTGCGCGAGGAATCCCTGGCTCAGTTGGTCGAGATGGACTTCCCAGGCTACGCGATCGGCGGCGTGAGCGTGGGCGAGCCCAAGGACGAGATGCTGCGCATCATGGCGCACACACCGCACAAGCTGCCGGCGCACAAGCCGCGCTACCTGATGGGTGTCGGCACGCCCGAAGACCTGGTCGAAGGCGTGGCGCAGGGCGTCGACATGTTCGACTGCGTGATGCCGACCCGCAATGCGCGCAACGGCACGCTCTTCTCGCGCTACGGCGACCTCAAGATGCGCAACGCGCGCCACAAGAGCGACCCGCAGCCGATCGACCCGAGCTGCACCTGCCACGCCTGCGCGGGCGCTTCGGGCGTGGCATGGAACGACGGCGGCCGCGACGGCTTCAGCCGCGCCTACCTGCACCATCTCGACCGGTGCGGCGAAATGCTGGGGCCGATGCTCACGACCATTCACAACCTCCACTACTACCTGAACCTGATGCGCGAGATCCGCGAGGCGCTCGAAGCCGGGCGCTTCACGGAGTTCCGCACCAGCTTCAAGGCCGATCGCGCGCGCGGCGTCTGACGCGCTTACGTCGACCGGAGTGTCCAGCACCCCGTCAGCGTTTCGCCCGGCGCGAGCACCGCGCCGCCCACTTCTTCGGGGCCGTGGCGACCCGACAGGTTGATCGCATCCGTGCACTGGCTCACCGGCTCCGCGCAGAAATGATCGGCGCCGCGCGGGCAGTACAGCACGAAGAAATCGAGCGGAGACTCGGCCGCCATCACCAGCGTGCGGGATGACGCCGGCCACTCGATGCGGGCCTGGCGTTGCCAGCCGGTGAAGTTGTTGTCCAGATCCAGTTCGGCCAGAAGCTCGCCTTTGTGCAATTGCGCCACTTCCGCCGTCGGTTCCAGCGCGACCGGCATCACCTGCGCATCGCCGCGCCACATGGCCGCCGTGGACGTCTGCAGGCGGGTGCCCTCGTGATGCGGGAAGTAAGGGTGATGGCCGATGCCTGCCGGCATCGGCGCCGTGTCGCGATTGGTCAACGCGACGGTGCAGCGGAGCCCCGTCGGGTCGAGTTCGAACCGTTGCGAAGCCTCGAAGCGCCAGGGCCACTGTGCATCGGCCTCGAATGTCAGCACCAGCGTGGCCTGCGCGGGCGAGGCTTGCGCCACCTGCCACGGCCGCAGCCATCCGGTTCCGTGAAGCGGGTGCTTGCCGGAAGGTCCCGCCGGGTGACCGGGCGCGATCGCGATGTCCCGGCCGCCGAATTGCGCCCGACCATCGCGGATGCGGTTGCACCAGGGCAAGAGAGGAAAGCTTGCCATCGCGAACAGATCACGCCGGCGCAAGGCATCGTCGGTCGCAGGGCGCAGCCAGTCGAAGCGCCCATCGGCCCGTTCGTCGTAGAACGCTGCCACGGCGCCCCCGACCTCCGGCGCGAGCAACAGGCGCAGAGGGCTAGCGGAAAGCTGCACGAGGGCTTCGGACGCTGAGAAAGGTTGGGTCTCGTTCATTCGATGCGCCACGGATCATTGCGGTCGCGGCATTCTCGTTCACACGGGTGGCACGCGACACGGTTGAGGATCAAAATCGCGCCGGCCGCGCAATCGCCCGGTCACCCTCCTCCCGTACGGATCCATTCATGACCGAATCGACCTCCCCTGCCCCATCGGCCCGCTACCCATCGCTCGCCGGCCGCACCGTCTTCATTTCCGGTGGCGCCACCGGCATCGGCGAGGCGCTGGTTCGCGCCTTCCATGCACAGGGCGCCCACGTCGGCTTCTGCGATCTCGACGTCAAGGCCGGCCAGGCGCTGGCGGCTCAACTGGGCAACGACAACGAGGTGCTATTCACCGGATGCGACGTCACCGACGTGGATGCGCTGCGTGCGACGATTGCCGCCGTGCGTGCGCGCTTCGGGCCCATCCAGGTGCTCGTCAACAATGCAGCCAACGACCGCCGCCATGACATGGCCGATGTCACCAGCGAGGACTTCGACCGGTTGATGGCGATCAACTTCAAGCACCAGTTCTTTGCCGCGCAGGCGGTGGCGGACGACATGCGCGCACTCGGCAGCGGTTCGATCATCAATTTCGGTTCGGTCAGTTGGATGATCAAGGGTGCCGGATATCCGGTCTACCAGGCTTGCAAGTCGGCCATCCAAGGACTCACGCGCTCGCTGGCGCGCGACCTCGGCAAGCAGAACATTCGCGTCAATACGATCGTGCCGGGCTGGGTGATGACCGAGCGCCAGTTGCGACTCTGGGTCAAGCCCGAGTCGGGCGCCGAGATCGACGCCGCCCAGTGCCTCCCCGGCCGCGTGATGGCCGAGGACATCGCCAGCATGGCGCTCTTCCTCGCCGCGGACGACTCGAAGATGTGCACCGCACAGAACTACGTGGTCGACGCCGGCTGGACCTGACCCGGCAAGCCTGCCGGACCCGGCGAGCTTGCCGCTGCGGCTCCCGCACCGCAGGCGTGGCAGAACTTGGCGAACGCGCTCTTGCGCGCCTCGCACACGTGGCAATGGTCGAACAGGCCGATGCCGCAGTGCGGGCAGAAATCGATCTCGGCGTTCTTCAGGTCCACCGGCCGTTCGCATCCCGGGCACACGCTCTTCGCGAGCCGCGCCAGCGCCGTGTCGTAGCTCAATTCGTTGCGGCGCACCGTGTCCGGCTGCGCCTCGGCGAGCTTCTGGCGCGCCAGATAGCGATTGAGCGCAATGATCGCGTAGCGCCCGACCAGCACGGTCACCACAATGCCTACCGCGTAGCGCACGTAGCCGCCGTAGCTCGGCAGGTAGGGCACGAGTTCGACGAAGAATGCGAACAGCGCAAAGTAGATGAAGCCCCAGACGAAAGGCCACCACGTGCTCTTGCGCTTCTTGACGAACAGCCAGCCCGCGATCGCCAGTAGCGGCAGCGTGAGGGCGAGCCGGTAGCCGAACACGCGCAACTCCACCCGTCGGTACTCCGCGTCCAGCTTGGTGCGCGCATCGTTCTCCAGAGCCGCGAGTTGCTGCTGCGCGCGCTGGCGTGACTGCCGGGCGTCCAGCGCAACCTGGCGCTGCACACCGACCGCGCGCTGCGCTTCGTCCTCCTTCACCTTCAACGCATCCAGCGCCTTGGTGCGGGCGACGAGTTCGATGTCCTGATCCGGTTGCGCCGTGGCGCGTCGGGTTGCGATCCAGTTCGCGAAGGTCTCGCGGGCCGCGCGGCTTGCCTGCTGGGCGGTGAGGAGCTTGAGATCCGCTTGCTCGCGTTCACGCGTCGCCTGCTGCTCCGTGAGGTTGCCTTCGCGGATCGTGTTGCGCAGCGGCTCCGCGGCGGCCCGGTCGATGAAGTCGTCCAGTTCGAGCTTGTGTTCGACCCGCGGCAGGTCGCCGACGATCGTGCTGCCCAGTCCGATCAGGAAGCTCGCAAAAACCACCGCCACCAGCCAGAGGCCGCGGCGAAACCACTTTTCGGACAGGCGCAGGGATTTGCTCATCGCATTCCTTTTTCGTGTTGGAGGTTCTGGTCGTGAATCGCACGATTCTGGTCTAGAGCTTGAGCACCACCGGCGCGGCGCCGAGCCCCGCGCGAGGCAGCCAGGCGAAGACCGAGTCCACGGTCACCGTCTCGATGCGGTCGCTGAAGCGCTTCTCGTTGGGATGGTCGTCGAAAGCCACGTTGGCCGAACCCACGCGGCCGCCGAGCCGGGTGAGCGCGCCGAGCCTGAGCGTCGTCGGCTCATAGCCCTTGAAGTGCAGCCAGGCCTGGGCCTGGTCGCGGGTCCGGATGGCCGTCGGTTCCATCGCGCCGGCCAGCGTCTCGACGGCCCACTGGTTCGATTGCTGGTACTTGTGGCCCCACGCATAGCTCACGATGCTGTAGGGCGCCGTGTGCAGTCGGATGACGCGCGCGGGCGACTCGTTGAGCGCCGCCAGCAACTGCGCCTGGACGGCCGGGGTCGGCACGACCCAGGCCGCTTCGTAGCGCCACAGATCGTCCAGGAAGAATTCGCCCAGACCCTGCCGGTACACAGTGGCGACCGCCGTGCCGCACTGGTTGAGCTTGTGCACGACACGCCAGTTGCCTGCTTCGGTCTTGTAGGCCAGCCCGAGGTGCGAGTAGCGCAGGCCGTACTTGCCCAGATCCTGCCCTGCACGGGCGAGCAGCACGACGCGCTCGCCGCTCGCGTCGAGTTCCCTGGCCGTGCGTTCCGCGAGTTGCATGCCCTTGATGACTGCCGCGGCGTTCGGCTTCGACTGCTCGCACGACCGGCCCGCATGCGCCTCCAGCGGGAACAGGAACACGCTCGCCAGTGCGACGGCAGCAGCCGTCAGGACCATGTGCAACGCGGTCCTCAGCAGGCGCCGCGATCGCGACAGGCGGGCCTGGTACTCGCGTTCGTAAGGCCCGAAGTTGGTGGACGAGCGCTTCATGACAGCCTCTCGTTGTAGAGCAGCGCGCGGCCAAGGGCATTGGGTACGAAGGCCAGCACTTCACCCGCCGCCGACAGGATGACGCCGCTGGCGATCACGCTGACGGTGACGGTCGAGCCGACGACGATCGAAGCGCCATGGGCGACCCTGCCCAGGACCTTCACGCTGGCCCGGGCACCGTCGGACGCCCTTTCGAGCAGGAAGACCGTGCCGTCGACCGATGCCTCGATGGCGACCACGGTCAGCACGGCACCGCCCACCGACAGGGCCGCCGGCACGGCCACCACCGCGCTCGCCGCTGCACCGGTGGCCGAGGCCGCCCCGACGACGGAGGCCACCGGCAACACCGACAGGGCGGCGGAGGCTTCGCTCTGGGCGTGAGCCTCCGCGGGAACGAGCACGTTGGCCAGGGCCGCGCAGACGGCGACGAGAACAGTGGTGAGGTACTGCTTCATGATGGGCACTCCTTGAGAGAGGTCGTGAACGGGTTGCTTGGTCATTGGGCGGCGCCTGCTTCGGCACGGGCTTCACGGCGTCCTTGCAGGCGCGCTTCGGCGAGATCGGCTTCATGGCGGTCGCGCAGCGTCTTGGCCAGCGTGAAGGCCGAACTGATCAGGAACAGCCAGCTCACGCCGAGGAAGGCCTTGTAGGTCTCGCTGATGTCCATCCGCAGCAGGCCCCAGCCCGTCAGCCCCATCGCGGTGAAGAAGCCGCCCCAGACGACCAGCTTCCACATCGGCGTGTCGCCGGCGCTCAGGACCGCGCCGCTCTGGTTGTCGCGCACGAACTTCGCGAGCACGAATGCCGCCGAGAGGCAGAACACGTAGCCCATCACCATGAAAGCGCGGTCCAGCGCCTGTCCCGGCAGCCAGGTCAAGCCGGTGGCGCACAGGAACACGGCCAACCCGAACGAGACCCAGACCTGCACTTGCCAGGCGCGCGTGTCGCGCTGGATGGAGACGTTGGAAGAGAAGGGATGCATGGAAGCCTCGCGGCGAAGTGAAAGTGCGCGAATCATGTTTCGCACTTCCGCCGCAAAGCGTGAACTAATGCACCGGTGGCGACTTCCTGCGCCACCGGTATCTTTATTCGATACCGGACGCCTTCTGGCGACGCGCGAGCAGGTCGGCGCGCGTGTAGGGCCGGTCGGTACCCGCCAGGCGCATCGCGATCACCTCGAGCGCGCCCTGCGTCGGCGCCGGGTTGCCCGGCCGAAGAAAGAAGATGGGTGTGGCAAGGCTGAGCAGCACCAGCGTCCAGTTCACACGGGGATGCGGCAAGCGATGCTGCTGCCAGAGAAAGATGCCGCTGACCGCCACGCCGAGGGCGAAGCCGGCCGCGACCTCCGACTTGGAATGTGCGTAGATCGCCAGCCGCGATGCGCCGATGAGCGCGGCGAACACCAGGCCGAACGAGGCAGCGGCAACCCGCACGCGATGTTCATAGCGCGAGACCGTCAACCAGCACGCGACCGGCCAAACGCTGGCCGAAATCGCCGTGTGGCCGCTGAAGCCGGTGAAGTTGAGGGTGGCACTCCCGATGCCCCAGCCCAGGAAGGCAATCTTCGACGCAGCGATCAGGCTGCCGCCGACACCGAAGAGCACCACCCACAGCAACGCGGACGGCCGCGTGGCGCTGCGGATGCCGAGCCAGACCGCGATCCACAGCGCGGCGGGCAACAGAAACCCGCTGTCACCGAACCAGGTGAGCGAGTGCCAGAACACCTCCGAAAGGGGCAGGACCATCAGACAGCCGTCACGCGCTCAGCAAGCCGCTCACGCGCCGCTGCAAGGCCTCGGGCTGCACGTCCGCCTGGGCCATCGCATCGCCGACGTTGAGCCCGACCCGGCTGAAGAACCCGCGCCGGAAAGGACGCACCATTGCGACGTTCTGTCCGTCGCGCACCTCGACCCGGCTGAAATACGAGCCCCAGAGATTGGTCAGCGCCATGGGGATGACCGGCGCGTCGATTCCTTCGGCACGCGCGGACTCCAGGATCTTCATCACGCCGCCCTTGAACGGTTGCAGGCTGCCGTCGCGCGTGATCGCGCCCTCCGGGAAGATCGCGAGCAGGTCGCCCTCGCGCAGCACCTGCACAGCCTGCGCGAATGCTTCTTCGTAGGCCGCCGGATCCTCTTTCTGCGGTGCGATGGGGATCGCCTTGGCCAGCCTGAACAGCCATCCGAGCACCGGCACGCGGAAGATGCGGTGGTCCATGATGAAGCGGATCGGACGCGGGCTCGCGGCCATCAGCAGCACCGCATCGATGAAGCTCACGTGGTTGCAGACCAGTACCGCGGCACCTTCGGTTGGAATGTGCTCGTCACCCTTCACGTCGAAGCGATAGACGAAGCGGGAGAGCATCCAGGCCACGAAGCGCAGCAGGTACTCCGGCACCAGCATGAAGATATAGAAGGCCACGACCGCGTTGGCGATACCCGTGAACAGGAATATCTGCGGGATCGTGAAGCCGGCCTTGAGCAAGGCGCCCGCGATGATCGAGCTGCCGATCATGAACAGCGCATTGAGGATGTTGTTGGCCGCAATGATCCGCGCCCGGTGCGTGGGCTGGCTGCGCAGTTGGATCAGTGCGTACATCGGCACGCTGTAGAGGCCCGCGAAAAGCGACAGCAAGCCCAGGTCGGCCATCACGCGCCAATGGGCCGGCTCGCGCACAAAGCTGCCCAGACCCATGTCGCCCGGCGCTGGAAGCGCACGCGATGCAAAGTACAGGTCGATGGCGAACACGCTCATGCCGATGGCGCCGAGCGGCACCAGGCCGATTTCGACCTGACGGCGGCTGAGCGTCTCGCACAGCAGCGAGCCGATGCCGATACCGACCGAGAAGACCACGAGCAGGAGCGAGGCGACTTGTTCGTTGCCGTGCAGCACTTCCTTTGCGAAGCTCGGGAACTGGCTCAGGAATACCGCGCCGAAGAACCACATCCAGGAGATGCCCAGCAGCGATCGGAACACGACGAGGTTGCCGTGGGCCAGCCTGAGGTTGCGCCAGGTCTCGCTGATCGGGTTCCAGTTGATCGTGAGGCCCGGATCGGTGGCCGGTGCAGACGGAATCGCCTGTGCCACGCCTCGCCCGACCAGGGCCAGCAGCACGCAGGCGAAAGCCACCGTCGCATGACCGACCTCCGGCAGCGCCACCAGCAGGCCGCCGGCGACCTGCCCGAGCAGGATGGCGACGAAGGTCCCCATCTCGACCATGCCGTTGCCGCCCGTGAGTTCGCGGGAATCCAGCACCTGCGGGAGGTATGCGAACTTGACCGGGCCGAACAAGGTCGAGTGCAGCCCCATCAGGAAGACGCAGCCCAGCAGCACCGCGGCATCCCCCCGGAAGAATCCCCACGCGGCCACCAGCATGATGGCGATCTCGAGGTTCTTGACGAAGCGGATCATCTTCGTCTTGTCGTACTTGTCCGTGAGCTGCCCCGCCGTGGCGGAAAACAGCAGGAAGGGCAGGATGAACAACGCGCCGATCGCCAGCCCCGCCATGGCGGGTGGCATCCAGCTGATCTGCAGCTGGTACGTGACCATCACCGTAAAGGCGAACTTGAAGAGGTTGTCGTTGGCCGCGCCTGCGAACTGCGTCCAGAAGAAGGGTGCAAAGCGCCGCTGGCCCAGGAGGGCAAACTGGTTGGCGTGCCCGTGCGAATCGGGCAGGCTGGGGGGAGACGCGTCGGCGGATGTTGTCATTCGTAAAGCCTTGCTGGCAGGATCCCTCACGCCGTCACGGTGGCGGCGCCCGGATTGTGCCGCAGGGCTTGCCGTTCGATGGCCTGCAAGGCATGCAGAACCGGCAGCGCCGCCAGCGCCGCGGTCAGGTGCTTGAGGCTGTGCCCCGACACGAACTGATGCGTCGCTTCGAAGATCGCATGGTCCGCCAGCTCGAACATCTTGGCGAGCAGGTAGAAGAAGATCACCCAGCCGAGCTTGAGGCCGATCGCGCCGTTCAACGGCTTGGTCAGCGCCAGCGCCGCAACCAGCGCCATGCCGCCGAACTGAACCAGCGCCCAGGGCAGCGCGTTCCCGGTGGTGTGGCAGATGGCCGCCGCCAGCAGCCCGCCTGCCAGCGTGAACCAGGCGGCGGGCCAGCCGGCGCGCGCACTCACCCGCTCGCACACTGCGAAGCCCACCAGCCCGGCGAAGGCCACGGCCATGCCGGCGCGGTCGGCCGCCAGGCGCATGCTGTCGGGCTCCAGGTGATAGAAGGCCGATCCCACGGCCGTGAGGATCAGGCCCGCGAAGAACATCCACGCGCAATCCAGCGAATTGACGGGCGGCTGGAATGCGGCCTGGGGCAGCGGCGCCGCATCCTGGGCTTGTTCGTGCGCGCGATCGAGCCAATGCAGCCAGCGCAGGCCCCAGATGCCGATCGCGGCAAAAGGCAGATTACTCAGCACGTCCATGGCGTTCGGCAGGCCGCGCCAGGCGTGGCCATCGGCAAAGGGCGCCGCACCGAGCCCGGACGAGGGAACCGCCGGCCCCACGACCGCTGCCAGCACGAGCAGGGCGAACAACGACAGCAGGCAGCGTTCGCGGTGGGAGAGGGACGACAGGGACATGGCGGGCTCCGGTGGTTGGCTTGGGGTGGAATCTAGGTTGTCAACCCACCGTTCGGCATCGAAAATCGATACGGCGTACTTTTCCACCACTCCCGGTATCAGCCGGCAATACCCGCCCCCCCTCATGAGCACCACCGTCGACCTGGTCCAGGCCCTCAAGAACGAACTCAAGAACGCCCATATGACCTACGCGGATCTCGCCAAGTCGCTGGACATGGCCGAATCCAGCGTCAAGCGAATGCTTGCCAAGGGCGACATGCCGCTCACCCGGGTCGATGCCATCTGCCGGGCCCTCAAGATCGATTTCGCCGAACTCGCACGGCGCGTGGCCGACGCGCAGCCGCTGCTCAAGGAACTGACGCTGGAGCAGGAAAAGGCGGTGGTCAAGGACAAGAAGCTCCTGCTGCTGGCCATCTGCGTGCTGAGCCAATGGACGCTGGAGCAGATCGTCGGCGCCTACCGGATCACCGAAGCCGAATGCATCGGCTACCTGGCGCAGCTCGACCGCATCGGCATCATCGAACTGCGCCCGCTGAACCGCTACCGGCTGAAGCTGGCGAAGACCTTCCGCTGGCGGCCCCACGGCCCGGTCATGGATTTCTTTCGCGAGAACGTCGTGCTCGACTACTACCGCGGCGGCTTCGACGGCCCCGCCGAGGGGCTTCTGCTGGTGCACGGATCGATCAGCAAGTCGCTCGCGCCCGCCTTCCTGGACCGTCTTCAGCGCGTCGCGCAGGACTTCGCACAGCAGCACCAGACCGACCAGAAGCTTTCGCCCAAGGAGCGCGAGGGCTACACCCTGCTGCTGGGCATGCGCAACTGGGAGTTCGAGCTCTTCACGCGCCTGCGCCGAGCCTGAAACACACAGAAACCGGTTTCCTCTATAAAATCTTGGGCTGCAGAAAAGTGGACGCACTGCCGTCCCACCGATGGCGCAAACTCCCATGAACGCTCAGGTGAACCGCATTCGCGGTTCGGTCACTGCTTCCGATTGAAACATCGCCGACTGGAGAGACGCCACGCCATGTGGCGCACCGAAGGAGCAAGTCCGCTGCAGGTCGCACCGGATGAATCTCTCAGGTAACAGAGACAGGGGGAGCGGCAGTTTGAACCTCGGGTCACGGCCGCTCCGCACAGTGAGCACCAACACCCGCCGTTCATGTCATCCCACAAGGATCTGGACATGCGCGTGGTTGTGCTCGGCGCCGGCTTGCTCGGCGTCACATCGGCCTATTACCTTCAACAGCTCGGTCACGAAGTGACCGTGGTCGACCGGCATGCGACGCCCGCGGCCAAGGCCCGTGGCCGTGTGGCGCCGCAGGGCGGCGCACCGACGCCGCAGTGTTCCGGGGCCGATTCCACGGGCACGGGAAGCACACTGGGCAGATGGGCCAAGCTGCGCGCAGGCATGCGCCGGCACGTCTCCAGGCTGGTCGACAGGGCCATCGGCGCGCGCCCCCAGCGCGATCCCCGCGAACACCTCGTGCGTCTTGCCGCCTACAGCCGCAAGAGCGCTCGCGTGCTTCGGGAGGAGGGCGGCTTGCCCCAGGGCTCGCGTGTAGGCGGTCTGCTGAATGTCTTCACCTGCGCGGAAGCCTTCGGCGCCCGCCTGGCGCGCGCGCCGCACTGGTCCGAACTGGGCTGCGAGGAACAACTGTTCTCGGCCGACGACGCGATCCGCATGGAACCCGCGCTGCTGGCCATGCGTGCGAAGCTCGCCGGAGCCACCTATTCGGTCGAAGACCCGGCCCGTGATCCTGCGCAGTTCGCCGCAAGTCTCGTCTTCATGTGCCGCGCTGCGGGTGTGCGCTTCCTGACGAAGCACACCGTGGTTTCGCTGAAGGACCGCGACGGCCGCATCGACCGCGTCGAGTTGCTCGACCCCGCGGGCCAGCCCATGACGCTGCGCGCGCAAGCCTACGTGCTGGCGCTGGGCGCATCCAGCGTGCCGCATGCGGAATACCTCGGCGTCGACATGCCGCTGCGCTTCGTGCGCGAGTACATCGTCACGATACCGGTCAAGGATGCGTCCCGTGCCCCGCGCGTCGCGTTGCGCGACGTGCAAGGCAAGCTGCGCATCACCCGCATCGAAACCCCCGAAGGCGACCAATTGCGCGTCACCGCCACCGTACGCGCCGGCCTCGAGGAAGATCGCGAACCGGATTCGGATCGCTTCGATGCCATCCTGAGACGCGTGGAAAAGCTGCTCCCCGGTGCGGCGGACACGGCACGAGCTTCTCTCGCCACCGAGATGCACGCAGTGAGCACGAATCGCCTGCCGATGATCGGGAAGACGCGCCTGCCCAACCTCTTCCTCAATACTGCCCCCGGCACCCCCAGTTGGATCACGGCACTCGGCGCAGGCAAGTCGATCGCCCGCATCGTCAGCGGCCTGCGGCCCGAACTCCAGTTCGCCTTCCGAAGCCTGTAGCGCAAAGGGCGCCGGGCCCCTACAATCGCCCCACTGCAGGAGAGCGGGCCGCGCAAGCGGCTCCACCGAAGGCGCAAACTCCCATAAACGCTCAGGTCGGCTCGCAAGACGAGCCTGTACTGCACCAACTGTCATAGCCGTCTGGAGAGCCATCACGCCACTTGCATGTGAGCGTGATGCACCGAAGGAGCAAACCCGTTGCGGGCGCAACGGGTGAATCTCTCAGGTACCGAGGACAGGGGGAGCGGCAACTTGGACGCACGGTCCGGTTGCTTTTTCTTTTTTCAGCTTCCGTTTCCGTTTCGTTCAAGCGCTGCAACCTTCAAGGGTCTTGATATGCGCGTGATCGTTCTTGGCGCCGGCCTGCTCGGCGTGACCTCGGCTTACTACCTCCAGCAACTCGGCCACGAAGTGACCGTCATCGACCGGCAGGCCACGCCGGCCGCCGAAACCAGCTTTGCCAACGGCGGCCAGATCTCGGTGAGCCATGCCGAACCCTGGGCCAATCCGGGCGCACCGCTGAAGGTGCTGCAATGGCTCGGCAAGGAAGATGCCCCCCTGCTCTTTCGCATTCGCGCCGACATGCGCCAATGGCTCTGGGGCCTGCAGTTCCTGCGCGAATGCACGCCGGCGCGCACCCGCCACAACATCGAGCAGATCGTGCGGCTCGGCACGTACAGCCGCGACACGCTGCAGCAACTGCGCCGCGACACCGGCATCGGCTACGACCAGCGCACGCAGGGCATCCTGCACTTCTATACGACGCAGAAGGAGTTCGACGCCGCGCTCGAGCCCGCCGAGCAGATGCGCGCACTGGGCTGCGACCGCCAGGTGATTTCGGCCGACGAAGCCGTGAAGATCGAGCCCGCACTGGCGCACATCCGTCCCCAACTGGCCGGCGCCACCTATACGGCCGAGGACGAGTCCGGTGACGCCAACCGCTTCGCGCGCGAACTCGTGAACCTGGCAACGGCGGCCGGCGTCAAGTTCCTGATGAGCCACACGGTGACCGCGTTGCGCGATGCCGGTGGCAGCATCGACCACGTCGAGGCCACCGACAACGAAGGCCGCTTCCAGCGCATTCGCGGCGATGCCTTCGTGCTCGCGATGGGCTCGCTGAGCCCGCTCTATGCTGCGCCACTGGGCATCCGCCTGCCCATCTATCCGGCCAAGGGCTACTCGGTCACCCTGCCTGTCAAGGACGCCTCCAAGGCGCACCAGGTCTCGCTGACGGATGACGAGTTCAAGCTCGTGTTCTCGCGCTACACATCGGCTTCCGGCGACCGTCTCCGCATTGCCGGCACGGCCGAACTGAACGGCTATGACCGCGACCTGAACCGCGTGCGCTGCGAGGCGATCGTGCGTCGCGTCGAGGAGCTGTTCCCCGGCGCCGGCGACACCGAACAGGCCCAGTTCTGGACCGGCCTTCGCCCGGCGACGCCGAGCAACGTGCCGCTGATCGGAGCGACGAAGCTGCAAAACCTGTTCCTCAACACCGGGCACGGCACGCTCGGCTGGACGCACGCATGCGGATCGGGCAAGTCGATTGCCCGCATCGTGAGCGGGCTCGCGCCGGAGGTGGACTTCGCCTTCACCGGCTTGCGCGCGAACGCTTCGCCGACCCTTCAGCCGGCCTGAGACTGCCGCGGCTAGTCGTTGCTGGTGAAGACCGTCAGGACGCCGGTGTAGCCGTACAGGTGGTTCCGTGCGATCTCGCCGGCGGCGAAGAAGCCGACCAGCGGCACGTCACCCAGCGCGTGGCGCACGATCTGCAATTCGGCGCCCGGCGAACCGAAATGCGGCCCGCCTCGACCGGAGCAGCTCACATACACGGCTCCAGCGATGCGCCGGGCCGGATGCGGCGCCGCTTCGGCCTCACCAGCGGCCACCGCGCGAGCGGTGGCCAGCGTCTGCTCTTCCGGCTCCAGCTCCTCACGGATTTCGGCGCACACGCGCATGAGGTCCGAGCGTGCGGCCTGCGCGTTGCGCCGGCAGAAACTCATGCGCATGCCAGCTTCGGCAACGTCCGCAATCGCCACGCCGCGACGCGTCGGGTCGAGTCCGATGATGTGCCGCACCCGCACGTCGGCGCCGAGATCGCGGGTGCGCCGGAGCCCATCGCTGCCGGCTTCGGACAAACCGACGAGCGTGGCGCGCACGGCTTCGACCGCCTGCTCCGGCGCATCGAGCGATACCTGCAGGTCGTCCAGCAGCACGTCGAGCGCGGGCTCGCCATCGAGCTTGAGGAGTAGGTTGCCATCGGCCTCGGTGATCTCGCGTTCGCGCGATACCGGCTGGCAACCTTGGGTGACGCGCGACACCAGGCGCACGCCTTCGCCGAACACCACGCCCGACAAGCCACCCGAGAAAACGCCGCCGACGGCGCCATGGCCCCGGATGTTGCCGTTGCCGCCGATGGCGAACTGCAGCGAACCGGCTCGCCCGGAAGAGAGCCCGCCGAACAGGTAGCCGGTGTCGGTCCGGTCGGCCATCTCGGCGATCAGTTCGCCCAGCTCGGGCGTCCGCGGATCGGCGTGCACGAGTGCCGTGTGGGCGGCAAAACCGCTCATCTCCGAGCTGGCCAGCGGCGCCACGCCCGAGAACACGCGGTACTGGTCGCTCGGCAGTTCGCACAGCATCACGCTGAGCGCCGGCTCGTCGAAATACTCGGCATTGTTGGCTGCCACGCCCACCCCCACCGTGCCAGACCAGTCGGTGATCTCGGGCAGCTCGGCGCCGAGGTGGTCGAGGATTTCCTGCGCGTCGGCGCCGTAGTGGTCGGTGATGTAGAGCAGGCCCAGGGAGGGCGAACGGGCGTAGTCGGGCAGCGCCATCTGCGCCCGAAGTTGGGCGAGCACGAGCCCGGCCGCCATGCGCCATTGCGGATGGGTGGCGTGACCGGAGGGAAACAGCTTCATGCGCGCGGCTTTCTGTCTGGGTTCGTTTCGGATGGTCAGCGTCCGCGCGCGCGCTTGCGTGCAGGAGCCGATGATTTGCCGGCGGCAGCAACGCTGCGACCGGTGGCAGGTGCCTTCTGTGCCGTCTTTTTGGCGGCAGCGGTAGCAGACTTGCGTGCCGACCTGGCCGGCGTCGGGCTCATTGCCTTGCCGACCGCATCCGCCAGCGGCTGGGCCATGGCAGGTACCTTCAGCTGCGAGGCGTCCTGCATCGCCGAACTGGCGATCTGCTGGAACTGCTGCGTGAGTGCGCCCCACCATTGCATCGGGTCGATGACGCCAGCGGCATCCGCCGCCGCATCCGCGGACGCCTTCGTAGGCTTCGCCTTTGCAGTGGGCTCCTCCTCGACTTCTTCCTCTTCTTGCTCTTCTTCTTCCTCTTCCTCTTCGACTTCCGGCTCGGGGGCCGGCGGCGCGGCACGGAACGAAGGCGCGGGCGCCGGTGCCGGAGCGCTCGGCGGCCGCGTGAAGACACTGGCCAGGTCTTCCATCCGTACGTTCATGCCGCGCAGCGTCGAGAGCGTCATCTTCTGCACTTCGAGCGCCTGGATGGTCGCCTTGAGCGCGTGGCCGTTCTGCTCGAGCCAGTACTGCACGGTCTTGAGTTCCTGGATGCGCTTGTCGACTTCCTCGACGCTGAGCGTCGGCGCCACCCAACTCGAGAGGCTGGGCATGCCGGGCACCGCGCTCGCGCCGGCCGACGCGCTGCCGCTCGCCAGGTTCCGGAGAAAGTCGAAGCCCGGGACGAACTGGCTGAAGGCGAAAGGCTTGCTCGCGTCGCTCATGGGCGGTCTCCGGTAGTGTGGTTCTTGTCCGGGCAGCTTACTCCAAGCGGCTGGGTTTGGGCTCGGTTTGGGCTCGTCAGTGCTTGTGTTCGCCGCCGGCCGTCGCGGCCGCTCCGGCGAGGACCGGAACGTCGAGCTCCTTCGTGCTCTTCTGCCCTTTCGCGTCCTCGAACTGAAGCGTGAGCGGCACGGTGCTGCCGTTGGCGAGCGCCTTCTTCAGGTCCATCAGCATCAAGTGGTAACCGCCCGGCTTGAGTTCGACGGTTTGCCGCGCCGGCAGCTCGATGGCACCGGCAGCACGCATGCGCATGGTGTCGCCTTCCATCTTCATCTCGTGCACTTCGGCCACGCCGGCGGCCGGCGTCGTTGCGCCGACCAGCCGCGTGCCCGATGGCGCGTTGAGCTTCATGAAAGCGCCGGTGCCGCTCTGGCCCGGCACCGAAGCGCGGATCCACGCGTCGCGCACGTCGACCGCCGCCACGCCGGGCGCCAGCACGTCGAGACGCGCCGCGGGGCTTTCGAGGCCTTCGGTCGAACTGCCACTGGCGGGGATCTGTGCCCAGTCGGCGCTGCCGGTGTCGCAGGTCTGCAGCACCTTGAACCACAACGCGCCCGGCGTCGTCGGCAGCTTGCCGCGCACCACGAACTCGGCGCGCTCATTGCCGGGGAGCGCCGTCTGGGCGGACTCGGCCGTCCAGCGCACTTCGCCGGCGCTGTCCCCCGCCGCCTTCTGCACATCGAGCTTCCAGCCTTTGCGCGCCTGCGCGTCGCTGAAGGCAAAGCCCTTGGGCAGGCGCACGGTGATGCCGGTGGTGCTCTTGGCGTCCTTGCAGGCATGGCCGACGCGGAATGCGGCTTCGTACTCGCTACCGGCGCTGGCCCCGCCGGGCGGCAGGGTCACGTGGGCGAAGGCGCTGCCGGCGCCGGCCAGGAGGATGCAGGCCGCGAGGTGCCGGAGAGGGGATGGGGCGTTCATGGCGATTCCTTTGTGAGAGGTGGAGTCAGAGGTCGAAACGGAGTTCAGCGGTGTAGGTGCGCTGCGGATACGGATGGAAGTTCCAGTACTGGTAGTTGTTGGCGTTGTCGATGCCGAAGGCCGCCGACCACTGCCTCGCGATCTGGTAGCGCACGCGCAGGTCGACGGTGAAATAAGGGCTCACCCCCGTGTAGGCGTAGCCGTTGACGTCGCTGTTGTCGAGGGTCGAATACTGCTTGCCGCTGTAGCGCGCGGCCACTGTGAAAGCCCAGCGATCGTCGGGCTTGTACGTGGCGAACACGGTGGAGCGCCAGCGCGGCACGCGCGGCTGCCACTTGCCGACGCTGGCCGGATTGCCCGGGTTCTCCACGGTCTTGGAGTCCGCGAAAGTCAGGCTGCCGCCCAGGTCGAGTCCGCGCATGAACACGTTCTGCCCGGTGTACGCCAGCTCGAAGCCGGTCGTCCGGACCTTGGCGATGTTCTGCACGCGCGACACGGTCGTCGAGCCGGGAATGAGCTGGTTGAAGATCGCGTCGTCCGTGGTCTCGTGAAACACCGTGGCGCGGGCCAGGCCGGTGCCCAGGTCCTTCTCGGCCGAGAGTTCGCTGGTCCAGGACTTCTCCGGCCTCAGGAAGGGATCGTTGATGAACGACAGCGCCCCACCCGTCGTGGCGCCGTACAGCTCGCCCACGGTCGGAAAGCGCACGGCGCGCCCCACCGAGCCCTTCAGCACCGTGTCGTCGGACCACTGGTAGGCCAGCGCCGCCTTGGGCGACACGTCGGACTGACTGCGCGGGGCGTAGGCGATGGCGCTGGCCGCGATCTGGGTGAAGCCGTTGTCGGCCATCCAGTCCTCGTAGCGAAGGCCGAGCACTGCCTTCCACCGGGGGGCGAAGGACCACGCGTCCTGCGCCCAGGCGCTGAAGGTCTCGCTGTCGCCCCCGACGTTGCTCACGAGCGCGGTCGGCGGACCGTCCATCCAGTTGCCGAGAACGTTCGTCTTCAGGATCCCCAGCTTGTAGGCATCGCGGCCGATGCCGAAGTCGACGACGTGCGCGCCGCCGAGGCCCTGCGGCCGCCAGGTACCCTTGGCCGCCAGCGTATTCCAGCCAGTCGTGCCGCCCTGGTCCTGCAGCGTCCCGGCGCCGCCGATGCTCGCCAGGGGCAAGGCGATGGTCGGCTGACGCTGCTGGTCGGTCGCGTAGTCGTACAGGCTCGCCGCCACTTCCCAGTCCCATTCGCCCTTGGTATTGCTCTTGACCGACAGGCCGTGCATGGCGTGCGTCTGGTTGTCGTTGGTCAGTGGAAAGGCGGTGGGCGCCAGCGTGAAGCTGCGGCCCAGGATGTTGATGGCCCCTGTGTAGACGGGTTGCCCGGCGGCGTTGCTCAGGTAGGTTTCGGGGCGGCCTTCGGCCGCGTTCTGCCACCAGCCCAGCGTGTAGGTCGCACGCACCGTGGGCGAGAAATCGTAGGCCAGCTTGAGCTTGGCATGGTCCTGCACCGTGTGGTACTGGGTGCCGGTGCCGAGGATGTACCAGGGCATGTTGGTGGTGTTCAGGCCCGGCACGAAGCCTGACACCGGCGTGCCGTTGCGGCTGGCAGTGCCCGATGCCAAGGTGGCGGTCGTGAACGTGAGCGGCTGCCCTTGGCTGTCGGTGCGCGAGACGTCGATCCACCAGGACCAGTCGCCGCTCCTGCTCCCGAGCGAAGCACTGGTCTGCCAGCTGTTGAACGTCTGGTGCGTGTGATACAGGTCGAAAGGTTGCGACGAATAGCCCGCCTTGACGTGCGCCTCGAGCTTCGTCGGCATCCGGGTGACGTAGTCCACCACCGCCCCGGCCGAATTGCCGGGGTACGCCGCCGAGAAGGGGCCGTACATCACGTCCACGCGCTCGATTTCCTCCGGTGTCACCAGGCCCCAGCGCGGCGCATAGTTGGTGCCGTTGGCGATACCGTTGCCCAAGTAGTTCGACAGCAGAATGCCGTCGGCATACACCGCCGAGCGCGCGCTGTTGCCGGTGCCGGAGGCCCGGGTGGACAGGATGGCGTGGTTGTAGTCGCCGATGTAGCGCTTGCGCACCAGCAGGCTGGGCAGGTACTTCAGCGCATCCTCGCTGTCGGTGGCGTTGATGCGCGTCTCGATCTCCTCGCGCGTCACGCTCTCGATGGTCGTCGGGATCTGGGTGGGCAGCGAGGTCGGCTGCCCGCCGGTGACGGTCACGACGCCGAGCGACTTGACGCGCTCGGGGCCGTCGTCCGCCACCGTCGAGGCCTCTGGCGATGGGGCTTGGGCGGCCGCAGGGCCGGCCAGCCACGGAAAAGTTGCGCCCATGGCGAGCGACAGCAGGGTCTTCTTGTTCACTGGAAAAGCGCTCCTCGGCCCTTTCGGGGCACCGGTGCATGGCTGGGGGCGATCAACGCGCGTGCGCACGGCGGGCGCACAGCGAGATCAGCGGATGCAGCTCAGAGGAAGCGCGGAGGCCCGCGCGCCGGCAGCGGCGCAGCGGTGGCCGCGGCGATGCGCGCGGCGGGGATGGATTGGACGGCAAGCGCCAGGGGCTGGACCGCGGGCAAGGCCACGACAGGCGTCGGTGGCGGCGCGCCGGTCAGCACGCACAGCGGGCAGTCGAGATGGGAAGCGCCCATCTCCTGGGCGCCGTCGTCGGTCTGCACGACCGCCTTGACCGCTCCGCTGGCGGAACAGACCAGTTCCACGGCCTGCGGATGGACCACCGGCGAAGCCACCGCCACGCCCAGCGACAGCACGAACCACATCAGCACGAAGCTGGTGAGTCGGTGGGCGTGACGCAGGGCGGACATGGCCGCGATTATCAACCCGCGCGATCAACCGACTCGCCATCCGGCCCCCGCTTGTGGAAAATGTGCAATTCGACACAAAAGTCACATGTCCATCTTTCACCTCGCTTTCCACGTCCGCGATCTCGACGTAGCCCGGCGCTTCTACGGCGGCGTACTCGGCTGCGCCGAAGGGCGCAGCACCGACACATGGGTCGATTTCGATTTCTTCGGCCACCAGATTTCCCTGCACCTCGGCGAGCCCTTCGCCACCTCGCGCACCGGCCGCGTGGGGGACGTCATGGTGCCGATGCCGCACTTCGGCATCGTTCTCGAACTGCCAGCCTGGCGCACGATGGCCGAGCGCCTGGAAGCCGCCGACATCGACTTCGTGCTCAAGCCCCAGGTCCGCTTCGAAGGACAGCCCGGGGAGCAATGGACCATGTTCTTCTGCGACCCTTTCGGCAATCCGATCGAGGCCAAGGGGTTCCGGTCCCTGGACACCGTCTACAACGCATGAACTTCCCTTCGGTCCCTGGCGTGAAGTCAATGTCCTGGCGCATGGCCGGGCTGGCCGTGCTGTTTCCGGCCTTCTTCCACTCCGCCGCGCATGCCGTGCAGGACTGCGAGATCAACGGCATCGCCGTGAACCCGGCCAACGGCAACACGACCGCCGGCAAGACAGGCCTGATGCGCTGCAGGGATCGCGAGACCCGCGCGCTGCTGCGCGAGCAGCAGATCCAGAGCGGCACCTTCCAGGGCCCGGTGCGCGTCTATGAGAACGGCAAGCTCGTGAAGGAATACAGCGTCAACGCGCGCGGCAACATGGAAGGCCGCGCCCGCGAGTTCTCGCCGGGCGGCCAGGTGCTGCGAGACGCGACCTACGACGACGGGCACGAGATGGGCCTCGTGCGGAGCTTCTATCCGTCCGGCCAGTTGCGCCGGGTCACCTATTTCGCCGATGCGGTGGTCGAGCGCGCCTCGGTCGAGTTCACCGAGCGCGGCCAGTTGTCGGCATTGCGCTGCGGCGACAAGCCGGTGCTCGCGCCGGCGGCCGATGACGTCAAGCTGTGCGGCTTCGGTATCGGGCCATCGCAAGTCGAGTTGTTCGACAGCAAGGGAACGCTGCGCTCGCGGCTCTCCTATGTGGCCGGCAAGCGCGTGCGCAGCGAGGAGCTGTACGACAACGGCAAGCCCGCTGCGCTCGACGAGATCGTGGGCAACCAGCGCACCGAGCGGCGCTATTCGTCCGAAGGCATCAAGCGACGCGAAGTGGTCTCGCTGCTCGGCGAGCGCGGCGCGACCAAGCAGCGGGAGCAGGAGTTCTCCGAGAAAGGCACGCTCGTGCGCGACCAGCGCTGGAACCCGGCCGGCGAACCCGTCAGCGACGAAAGCTTCTACCTGAACGGCCAGCCGCTCAGCAAGGCGGTCCATGGCGTGGGCGGCGATCCGCGCCAGATCGAGATCACCGAGTTCCACGACAACGGCCAGCGCGCCGCCGTCGGACGCTACGTGGCGACCGACCGCTTCCGCCAGACCGCCATCGGCACGCACCAGCGCTTCAGCGACACCGGAATGCTGATCGTCGAATCGATCTACGACGACAAGGGCCGCATCACCCGCGAGCGCGCCTGGGATGCCAGTGGCAAGCTGGAGCGCGACGACGAGGTGTTCGAGGACGGTTCGCGCAAGGCCTACGCGAAGTAGGTAGAGGCGAACCGGAACGACCAGGCCGACGCCGGGCCGCCCCAAGGCGGCCCGCGGCCCCCTCGGGGGGGCAGCGAGTACACGCAGTGACGGAGCGTGGGGGCTTGCTTCTTCAGTCGAGTTTGATGCCGGCGGCCTTGATGATGGGGCCCCAGCGCTTGGACTCCGCACGCGACAGCGCGGCAAATTGCTGCGGCGTGCCGGGCATCGCTTCCATGCCGAAGTCGCTGAAGCGCTTCATCACCGCGGGCGTGCTGAACGCGCGGTTGAGTTCGGTGTTCAGCCGGGTGACCACGGCAGGCGGCATGCCCGCCGGGCCGAGGATGCCCTGGAACGCGAAGACCTCCGAGTTGGGCACGCCCACTTCGGCCAGCGTCGGCACGTCGGGCAGGAGCTTCGAGCGTGCGCCAGTCCCGATGGCGAGCACGCGCACCTTCTTGCCCTGGATGATCGACAGGCCCGAGGCCAGGTCGAGGAACATGCACGGCACCTGCCCGCCCATCACGTCGGCCATCGCCGGCGCCGCGCCGCGGTACGGGATGTGCGTGATGAAGGTGCCGGTGCGGTTCTTGAACATTTCCATCGCGAGATGGTGCGGCGAACCGTTGCCGGGCGATGCGTAGTTGACCTTGCCGGGATTGGCCTTCACGTAGGCGAGGAAGGCCTTGAAGTCCTGAGCCGGAAAGTCCGGATGCACCACCAGTGCAAGCGGGAACTTGCCGATGGCGCCGATGTAGGTGAAGTCCTTTTCGGGATTGAATGGCAGCTTGCTGAACAGGTGCTCGTTGAAAGCCAGCACCGCGTTGTCGGCCGACAGGATGGTGTAGCCGTCCGGCTTCGCCTTGGCGACCAGTTCCGCTCCGATGTTGGTCGACGCGCCAGGGCGGTTGTCGATGATGATCTGCTGACCCAGCGGCTGTCGCATCGCTTCGGCCAGCGTGCGCGCGATCACGTCCGTCCCGCCTCCTGCCGGGTACGGCACCACCCACTTGATGAGTTGCTCCGGGAATCCCTGGGCGCGCGCCCAGGGCGCGGCACTGGCGGCCGCGGTCGCAGCGAGGGTGGTGAGCAGGGTTCTGCGATCCATCTGAAAGTCTCCTGGTTTTTTGCGAGTCGAAATGAAAGTTCAGGCCGGCGATGCATCGGCCGGCGCCGCGGACAAGGACGGCAGGGGCAAGCCATCGAGCGCATGCGCCAGCGCGGCGCGGCAACGGGTCTCGTCGCCGACCTGCTCAAACAGCAGCAGGGCAAGCCGCGCGAGGAAGAGCGATTCTCGCTCCGCGCCAGCCTCGCTGATGGCGCGAGCGCATTCGGCGTAGATGCGGTCGCGTGCGTCATGGGTCAAGGCGGTCATGCCAACTCCTTTCTGGCGAGCGCGGCGGCACGTGCCAGCGCGCGCAACAGCGCGCCTTGCGGCAAGCGGCGCCAGCGCGCGGCAACATGCCCGTCGGGGCGCAGCAGATAGACAGCGCCCTGCCCGGCGCCCAGGGTTTCGAAGACGGACTCGCCGGCGCTGCCCGGCGGCAGTTCGCACACGACGACCGGCACCGGCCCGGCCTGCGCCGTGGCGATGTCGGCGGCCAGCGTAGCGTCGCTGCCTGCCATGTTCAGCACGAGCACGGTGAAGTTCGGCCGCAGCCAGTCGGTGAGATGCAGGTCGAGCGCCAGGGGCTGGTCGGGCATCACCTCGCCGGGCCGGGGGCCCGACGCAAGATCGTCGCCTTCGCTGGACAGCGGCGAGGCGTCGTAGCACACGGCCTGCGTCTGGCGCGGATTGATCAGGTTCGCGATCTCGCGGTGCGCGCCCGACAGCGACAGCGCCGCTTCGCGCAGCAGGTCGAACCCTCGCGAGGGCGGCGACATGAACTCGGTGCTGCGCATCGCGTTCTCGGCGTTGATGTGAAAGGCCGCGATGCGCTCCTGCGAATAGCTGTCGAGCAGCGTGTCGGCGGACACGCCGCGCACCACGAGCGCCAGCTTCCATGCCAGGTTGTCCGCATCGTCGAAGCCGGAGTTCAGGCCGCGCACACCGAAGATCGGCATCGCGTGCGCCGCGTTGCCGGCAAACAGCACACGGCCGTGGCGATAGCTCTCCAGCGTCATCGCGCCGGCCCGGTAGACCGAGGTCCACACCGTCTTCCACGGCAGGTGGCCTTCGCCGATCGCCTCCAGGTGCCGCTGCACGAACTCCTGCACCGCGGCGGGCTGGAGCGCTTCCTCGGTGCTCTGCCCGGCGCGCAACTGGTAGTCGATGCGCCAGATGTCGTCGGGCTGGCGGTGCATCAGCACCGTCGAGCCCGGGTTCCACGGTGGATCGAACCAGGCGCGCCGCTCGGTCGGATGCTTGCTGTGCAACTCGATGTCGATGATCACGTAGCGGCCTTCGTAGCCGGTGCCTTCGAGATTGAGGCCGAGCGACTTGCGCACGAAGCTCTGTCCGCCATCGCAGCCGACGAGCCATTGCGTGCGCAACGCGTAGGCACCCAGCGGATTGCGGGCCTCCAGCGTGAGGCCGTCGGCGTCTTCGGCGAAGCCGGTGAGTTCGGTGCCCCAGCGAATGTCGATCAAGCCTGGCGTCGCTTCGTTGCGGCGGAAGATTTCGTCCAGCAGGTATTGCTCGATGTAGTACTGCTCGAGGTTGATCATCGGCGGCAACTTCTGCTGCGCGTCGTGCGGCATCTCGAAGCGAAACACCTCGTTGGTCTTGTAGAAGCTGCGCCCGCCCGTCCAGGGCAGGCCCTTCGCCAGGAAGGCCGGCAGCGCGCCGAGGCGCTCGACGATCTCCAGGCTCCGGCGCGAAATGCATGCAGCGCGGCTGCCGACACAGACCGTGTCGTCGGCTTCGAGGATCACGCAGCGAACACCGTGGTTCGCGAGTCCGAGCGCCAGCGACATGCCGACAGGGCCGCCGCCCGCGATCACGACCGGATGGCGGCCGGGCTCGACGCCCTCTTCCAGCGGCGGGAGCCAGGGCTTGAACTGCGTGTAGTGGAATTCACCGACAGAAGGCGGCAGGTCGCCGGCAACCGGCGGCAGCGGGCCTGTCGCGGCGTCGCCGGAGCGTGCGGCGGGTGGGGTCACAGCGGTAGTCATGGGCAGGATTGTCCCGATGCGGGCTGGTGGCCGATGTCGTAACTTCATACGAAGTACTAACCCTAGGAACCGGAATTTGCGATGAAGCGATGGCCAATACGTGGCGCAGAACACGCCGTGGCTACGCCCGTCGTCAGCGGCGTGCTCGCCGGCATCGGCACATCGCACCTGGCGGCCAGCTATCTCGCCGCCATGCACTGCGTGCTGCCGGTGACCTTCTGCACCGTGTTCGCAGTGAGCGCGACGGGCCGCATCGAAACCGTGTCAGCCGCCAGCGCCTACGGAAATACCGCGGAGCGCACGGCCGAACGCTACGTCGCGCAGCGCTTCGACCTGCTCGACCCCAACATGGCCTGGCTCGCCGCCCGCAAGCTGCCGAAGCGCGCACAGTTGTGGCTCGGCCACCAGCACGCCGAGGAGGTGGCCGACCCCGCCTACCGCGCAGCCTGCTACGGCGACGTCGGCATCCGTGAGCGCGCTTCCGTGCTGGTTCTGCTGCCGACCGGGCAGCGCGCGGCGGTGAGCTTCTATCGCAGCTTGGCGCAGCCCGACTTCGACTCGACGGATTTCAGGTTGCTGGAAACGCATGCTGCGCTGCTGGCGGACGCTACCGCGGCACACGGCCGCATCGCCGTCGCGGCGCGCGAAGCGGTGGAGCCCTCCTTGGCGTCACGCCTGCTCGGCCTGAGCCTGCGCGAACGTGAGTTGATCGGCCACCTGCTAGCAGGCAAGACCGCCAAGGAAGCGGCGCGGGCGATCGGCGTCGAAGTCACCACAGTGCGGACGCATCAGTACCGGGCGTTTCGGAGGCTGGGGATCGGCAGCCTGAAGGATCTGCTGCGCGGCGTCCGCGTGTAGCGCGCTACTTGCCTGCCTCAGGCGCCACCACTTCCTGATCGATCGCCCCGAAGATCGTCTGCCCGTCCTTCCCCTTCATCTCGATCCGGATGGTGTCGCCGTACTTCATGAATTCGGTGCTGGGCTGGCCGTCCTGGATGGTCTCGATGCAGCGCTTCTCGGCGATGCAGCTGTAGCCCTTGGGCCATTCCATGCGTCCGCCCTTCTGTTCGAAGCCCTTGTTGCTCACCGTGCCGCTGCCGACGATGCTGCCGGCGCGCACGTTGCGCGTCTTGGCGATGTGCGCCACGAGTTGGCCGAAGTGGAAGGTCATCTCGTCGCCCGCATCGCACATGCCGACCTTCCGGCCGTTCCAGGTGCTTTGCAGCGTGAGGTGCACGCGGCCGCCCTGCCAGGCATCGCCCAGTTCATCGAGCGTGACGGCGACCGGGCTGAACGCGGTGGCGGGCTTGCTCTGGAAGAAGCCGAAGCCCTTGGCGAGTTCGGCCGGGATCAGGTTGCGCAGGCTCACGTCGTTGGCGAGCATCACGAGGCGGATACCGTCCAGCCCCTGTGCGGGGGTGGCGCCCATCTTCACGTCGCCGGTGATGACGGCGATCTCGGCCTCGAAATCGATGCCGAAGGCTTCGCTGGCGACCACGACCGGGTCGCAGGGGCCGACGAAGTCGTCGCTCCCGCCCTGGTACATCAGCGGGTCGATATAGAAGCTGTCGGGCACTTCGGCGTTGCGTGCCTTGCGCACCAGTTCGACGTGGTTGATGTATGCCGAACCATCGGCCCACTGGTAGGCGCGCGGCAGCGGTGCCATGCATTGCACGGGGTCGAACGGAAAGGCGTGCCGGGCACGTCCCCCGTTGAGCGAGTCGTACAGATCCTGCAGCTGCGGGCTCATGAAGCCCCAGTCGTCGAGCACCTGCTGCATGCGGCTGGCGATGCCGGTGGCGTAGTGCGCGCTGGCGAGATCGCGCGAGACGACGACGAGCTGGCCGTCGCGCGAACCGTCTTTGAGGGTGGCGAGTTTCATGGTGGCTGCGGATGCCGGCGCGGCATCGCTACTAAACTGGTTGGACGGGCGGCAGTGTACCGAGATGAACCTCGCGGGCGGCGCCTGATCCACACCTCATGCCCACGCTTGCTTCCCCTGCTGCATCCGACGTTCCGCGCCCGCCGTGGCGGGCGCTGGCGTTGCTGACCTTGGCCGTGATCGCCGCGCACCTGGCCTTGCTGGGTGTCACGCCAGTCTCGGTGGGGACCCGGCAGACGCCCCTCGACACCAAGTTCACCACGCGGACCATCGTCATCGCACCGCCGCCCGCAGCAGCCCCGCCGGCGCCGATGGGGGAGGCCAAGCCGCAGCCCCTGCCGGCGCCTCCAAGGCCGGCGCCCCGTCCTCCCCGCCCGGCGGCAACGGCGCCGGAACCCACGCACGAACACGCACCCCAGAATTTGCTGGCGCAGAACGCCATCGACGCAGGCGAAGCCGAAGCACCTGCGTCGCCCGACGCTTCCGATGCCGGGACATCGGCCACGGGTAAGGGTACCGGCGACAGCGCCGCAGCAGAAGCCGCTGCGGCCAACGAAGCGTCCGCGGCCAACATGCCGGGCGCGGTGCCCCTGCACATTCCGGGTTCCGTGCGGCTGGCTTTCGCAGCGACCGCCCAGGTGGGAACGACTCCCATGTCCGGCGTCTTCGGCGAACTGGTCTGGATGCAGGACGCCGAGCACTACGACGCCCGCCTGTCCCTCACTTTTCTATTCAAGACCCTCCGCCGCTGGACCAGCACCGGCGCGATCGGCAAGACGGGCATCGAGCCGCTGCGCTTTTCGGACACGCGCAAGACCGAAGTCGCCTCGCACTTCGCCCGCGACCAGGGCCTGGTGATCTTCAGCAACAACACGCCGAGCGTGATGCTCCTGGCGGGCGCGCAGGACCGGCTGAGCGTGCTGCTGCAACTCGGCGCCCTGCTCGCCGGGGATCCGCTCCGCTATCCGCCCGGGTCGGTGATCGCCGTCCAGACTGTCGGCCCGCGCGATGCCGAGATCTGGACCTTCAACGTCGGCGAAGAGGAGCAACTGAGCGTGCCCGCCGGCAATTTCACGGTGCGAAAGCTCACCCGCAACCCTCGCCTGCCCTTCGACGACAAGGTGGAAGTGTGGCTGTCGCCCGAGCTGGCCTACCTCCCGGTGCGCCTCAGGCTGACCCAGGCCGGAGGCGACTTTGTCGAAATGCAACTGCGTGAACAAGTACCGATGCGGCCCTCGAACTAGCCATTAGCATCGGAGAAACAAAAAGATACAGGCGAGTGCCTACAACGCAACGATCGATATTGAAACTGGCGCGTTGATTGCTATCTAACCACCATGAATGCCATCGACATCCTCACAGGACCCGAAATGCAAATGCTCTACGACTCCGACTCGTTCGTCGTCGTGCACGTGCAGCCGACCGAAGGCGAAGCGCCGGTGGCGCCGCACCTGCCCGTCCTGGCGCGTCATGGCTTCGAGATCGTCGACAAGCGCTCGGGCAAAGAGGTTTACCTCGACGGCTCGTGGGCCGAGCTCTTCCAGCAGCAGATTGCGGCCTGGCAACTCAATACGCCTACACAGGAAGAAGTGGAAGACACCCTCGAGGGCTACGCCGAACTGGCGCACACCCCCGTGCTGGTTCACTGAGCGCGCCGACGCTCCCTGCGGACCAGCCACCCGTACATCGGGCCGACGATCAGCAGCACCGCCACCAGGCGGCACACCTGGAACGCCGTCACGACCGGCACGCCGAGTTGAAGCACCTTCGCGGTGATCGACATCTCGGCGATCCCGCCCGGTGAAGTCCCCAGGATCATCGTGGCCGGATGCAGTCCGGTCACCCGCGACAAGCCCCACGCGAACGCGCCGCACAGCGCGATCAACCCCAGCGTCCCGATCGCCACCGTTGCCAACCAGCGTGGCGCCGTGTGCAGAAACTCCCGGCTGAATCGAGCCCCGAGGCTCACGGCGATCACCAGCTGCGCCGCGTTCGACAGCCAGGTCGGTATTCCCGACAGCTGCTGCCCGGCGACGGTCAGACCCATCGCCACCAGCAAGGGCCCCATGAACCAGGGGTTGGTGCGACCGGCCGCCCCCATGGCGAGACCGCCCAGCCCGGTCGCCATGGCAAGCAAGGCCAACCCGCCCGCATGCACCACGCGGGTGCTCGACGCATTGATCTCGAGCCCGTGCATCCCGCTCCACTGCATCCCGAACGGGACCAGGATCGTTACCAACACCACCCGCAGGCTGTGCGCGGCGGCCACCAGATCCGTCCGGGCCCCTGCGCGTTCCGCCAGCAAGGTCATTTCCGATGCGCCGCCGATCGCGCCTGAGAAGTAAGTCGTGGCTCTCATGGAGTGCACCGGTACGTGCGGCATTCGCTTCACATGCAGGCGATGCAACCAGAGCCCGAACACCCAGCCCATCGCCAACGCCCACACGATGGCCAGCGCAATCGCCCACCAGACGCCCGCGACCAACGAGACCACCTGCGGCGTGAAATAGAGCCCCAGCGCGACGCCGATGACCCACTGCCCCGCATTGCGCAAGGGGGTATGGCTCGCAGTCGGCACCCCGAGGATCGAGGCGATGGACACCGCCAGCAGCGGACCGATCATCCATGGCAGCGGCGTATGCAGCGCCACGCACGCGCCGGCCGCCACCAATGCGAGCAGGAGCGTGGCAAGAACACGAATCGGGAATCGGAGGGACACGGACAGGAAGAATCGGAAGGGAACGGCGGCGGAGCGCTCAGGCCGGGGCATTAGTATGGCCGCATGCTTTTTCGACGCTCTTTCACGCTGTCCTGCATGGCGCCGCTGCTCGGCATCGCAATGCTTTCCGGCTGCACGGGTTTCGCGCCCGCCGCAAATGCCCCGACCGACCGCCGCGTCGCCGTACTGCTGCCGGTCGACGCACTGCTGCTGGGCGAACAGCACGACGCCTCCGAACACCAGGTGATCGAACGCGAAGCGGTCGAGGCGCTGGCCGAACGCGGACGCCTGGCGGCGCTGGCGATCGAGATGGCGGAGGAAGGAAACAGCACCGCGCATCTGCCGAGAGATGCAAGCGAAGCGCAGGTCCAGGCCGCGCTCAGCTGGAACGACAAGGGCTGGTCCTGGGCCGCCTATGGCCCTGCGGTGATGGCCGCGGTGCGCGCGGGCGTGCCCGTGGTCGGCGCCAACCTGCAGCGCGCCCACATGAAGGACGCGATGGCCGACGTGTCGCTCGACGCGCAGTTGAACGACGACGCCCGCGCTGCCCAGCGCGAGGCCGTGCGCAGTGGCCACTGCAACCTCCTGCCCGAATCGCAAATCGTCCCGATGACCCGTATCCAGATCGCGCGCGACCGAGCGATGGCTCAGGCCGTTGTCAAGGCGAAGCAGCCCGGCAAGACGGTGCTGCTGATAAGTGGCGCCGGCCACAGCAACAAGCGGCTGGGCGTGCCGCAGCACGTGCCGACCGATGTGTCGGTGAAGGTGGTTTGGATGCGGGCCGGGCTGGGCGACGCCACCGACGGCGCCTTCGACGCCGTCTGGGCGACCCCGGCGCTCCCTGAAAAGGACTACTGCGCCGGCGTCAAGCGAACTTCTTGATCGAATCGGCCAGCGTATTGACCAGCGTGTCGATGTGCGACTTCTCGACGATGTACGGCGGCGCGATCACCAGCACGTCGCCGGCCGGCCGCACCAGCGCGCCCTTGTGGTAGCAATCCAGGAAGACGTCGTAGGCGCGCTTGCCCGGTGAGCCCGCGATCGGCGCGAGTTCGACCGCCGCCGCCAGCCCCAGGCTGCGAATGCCGATGACGTTCGGAAGCCCCTTGAAGGTGCTGTGGAAGGCATCGCCCAGCACCTTGCCCATCTCGCCGGCGCGCGAGAAGAGCTGCTCCTTCTGGAACAGCTCCAGCGTCGCGATGGCGGCCGCGCACGCGACCGGATGGCCCGAGTAGGTGTACCCGTGGAAGAACTCGACGACGTGCTCCGGCGCCGAGGTGTTCATCATTTCGTCGTAGAGCTTGTCGCGGCAGATCACGCCGCCCAGCGGAATCACGCCGTTGGTGACGCACTTGGCGAAGTTCAGCATGTCCGGCACCACGCCGTAGTAGTCCGACGCGAAGTTGGTGCCCATGCGCCCGAAGCCGGTGATGACCTCGTCGAAGATCAGCAGGATGCCGTGCTTGTCGCAGATCTCGCGCAGCTTCTGCAGGTAGCCCTTGGGCGGCACGTACCAGCCGGCCGAGCCCGCGATGGGCTCGACGATGATCGCCGCGACGTTGCTCGGGTCGTGCAGCGGCAGGATGCGCTGCTCCAGGTCGGCCAGCGGGTCCTCGGCCCACACCGGCTCCTGGTTGTGGATGTAGGCGTGGTTCGCCGGGTCGTGGATGAAACGCATGTGGTCCACGCGCGGCAGGAAGGCCGAGCCGAACACCTTGCGGTTGCCCGGAATGCCGCCCACCGACATGCCGCCGAACCCAACGCCGTGGTAGCCCTTCTCGCGGCCGATGAAGAGATTGCGATGGCCTTCGCCGCGCGCGCGGTGGTAGGCCAGCGCGACCTTCAGCGAGGTATCCGCCGCCTCGCTGCCCGAATTGCAGAACAGCACCTTGTTGAGGTCGCCCGGCGCCATCGCGGCGATCATTTCGGCGGCCTGGAAGGCGCGGTCGTTGCTGACCTGGAAGGCCGTTGCGTAGTCGAGCGTGTCGAGCTGCTTCTTGATCGCCTCGTTGATCGGCTTGCGGTTATGGCCCGCACCCACGCACCACAGCGAAGAGATTCCATCGATCACCTTGCGACCGTCGTGCGTGGTGAACTCCATCCCGTCGGCGGCCACGAAGACCCGCGGGTCCTTCTTGAAGTGGCGATTGGGGGTGAAGGGCAACCACTGGTTGTCCATGCTGAAGTCGTTGAAGGCCATGAATCGCTCCTGCGGGTTCGTTCTTGCTGGGAAAGGGCATTTTGGCACCGGCGACGCCCGACGATGGGCCTGCGACAATGGCCGCCCTTATGAATCCCGCGTACATCCTCACCCTTTCCTGCCCCGACCGCACCGGCATCGTCCATGCCGTTTCCGGCTTCCTGCTCGAGCGCGGCGGCAATATCGAAGAAGCGGCGCAGTACAACGACCACGGCACGGGCCTGTTCTTCATGCGCGTGCGCTTTGCATGCGACCAGAGCGAAGCCGCGCTGCGCGAGCAGATCGCCGACCTCGCCTCGAAATTCGGCATGCGCTGGAAGCTGCATGCGGCCGCCGAACCGATGAAGACCGTCATCCTGGTCAGCAAGGAAGGCCACTGCCTCAACGACCTGCTGTTCCGATGGAAGAGCGGCCTGCTGGCCATCGACGTGCGCGCCATCATCTCGAACCACCGCGACTTCTATCAACTCGCGGCCAGCTACAACGTGCCCTTCCACCACATCCCGGTGACGGCCGCGACCAAGGCGCAGGGTGAAGCGAAGCAGTTGGAAATCATCGAGGCCGAAGGCGCCGAACTGGTGGTGCTGGCGCGCTACATGCAGATCCTGAGCAACGATCTCTGCACCCAGCTGGCGGGCCGGGCCATCAACATCCACCACTCCTTCCTGCCCAGCTTCAAGGGCGCCAAGCCCTATTACCAGGCGCATGACCGCGGAGTGAAGTTGATCGGCGCCACCGCCCACTACGTGACGGCCGACCTCGACGAGGGCCCGATCATCGAGCAGGACGTGGAGCGCGCCGACCACACCGACACGGTCGAAGACCTGACCGCACGCGGCCGCGACACCGAGAGCCAGGTGCTGGCGCGCGCCGTCAAGTGGCACAGCGAGCATCGCGTGCTGCTGAACGGCCACCGGACGGTGGTTTTCCGCTGAGCCTGCCCGCTCAGTCGGCCTTGATGTTGTTCGCCTGGATCACCTTGCGGTAGAGCGCGTACTGCTCGCCGATCGCGCGGCCGAAATCCTCCGGCGAGGTGCCGCGCACGGTGATGCCCAGGCCGACGAGCTTGGCGTTGGTGTCCGGATCGTCCAACGCACTGCGCATGGCAGCATGCAGCCGATCGATGATCTCGTTGGGCGTGCCCTTGGGCGCGACCATCGCGAACCACGAGTTGAAGTAAAAGTCCGGCAATCCGGATTCGGCCACCGTCGGCACGTTCGGGTACTGGGGCAGGCGCTTCGGCGTCGACACCGCCAGCAGGCGCAGCTTGCCGCCCTGGATCAGCGAGGTCACGGTTCCCAACCCCTGGAATGCCGCATCGACTTCGCCGCCCGCCACCGCGACTGCCGCCGGCGTCGCGCCCTTGTACGGAACGTGCGTCACGTTGATGCCGGCACGCGAGGCGAACATCGCCATCGC
Source organism: Variovorax sp. J22R115 (assembly GCF_030317005.1). Classification (NCBI taxonomy): domain Bacteria; kingdom Pseudomonadati; phylum Pseudomonadota; class Betaproteobacteria; order Burkholderiales; family Comamonadaceae; genus Variovorax; species Variovorax sp. J22R115. The sequence continues at coordinate 147,627 of NZ_JASZYM010000011.1, forward strand.
GATGTGCTGCGGGCTGCCGCTACCGCCCGAGCCGTAGTTGAGCTTGCCAGGCGATGCCTTCGCGGCCTTGATGAAGTCCTCCACCGTGCGCAGCGGCGAATCCGGCGGAACCACCAGGCCCCACTCGATCGTGCCGACCAGCGAGATCGGCGCGAAATCGGTCAGCGCATCCCAGCCCGCCTTGGGGTAGATGTGCGGGATCATTGTCAGCACGCTGTCGTTGAAGCCGCCGATGGTGTACCCATCCGGCGCGGCGTGCGCGACGCGGTCGGCGCCGATCAGGCCCGAGGAGCCGGGGATGTTCTCCAGGACGAAGGGCTGCCCCAGTTCGACACCCATCTTCTGGGTCAGCACGCGCGCGCCATTGTCCACCGCGCTGCCCGCCGCGAGCGGGATCACCATGCGGATCGGCTTGGTCGGATAGGCCGGCTGCGCCGAAGCAGCCACCGCCGCGGTGCAGATCCACACGGCGGCCAGGAGGCGTTGCAGGAATGTCATGGGTGTCTCCGTTCTTTCTTCTTTGAATACCTGACGCGGTTCAGCGTAACCCGGGGATGCCGAGGCTCGCGGCCAGTTGGTCGAGGTCGTCGACCAGCGCGGCCGCGACCGGCACGCCGCTCTTCTCGTATGCCGCACGCCGGCCATGGCTTTGCTCGCCGGGCAGCCAGATGCGCTCGACACCGGGCAGGCGTTCGCTGTTGCGTATGTCGCGCACCAGCGCGTCGACGGCCGCCTTGAACGGACCCGCGCCGCCGAAAGCCGCGAGATCGATCACCAGGATCGCCTGGCCGGTGTTGGTAGGTGTGACGTGGTCGGCGTTGAAGTCGACGAGGTCGCGCCCCATCGCAGCGCCTTGCAGCGTGCCCGCCAGCAGCCCGACGATGAGCGCCAGGCCATACCCCTTGTGGCCGCCGATGGGCATCAGGAAGCCCTCGTGCGCGCGGCGAGGGTCGGTCAGCGGGCGCCCTTCGCGGTCGATCATCCAGCCCTCGGGCATCGGCTCGCCGCGCTTGGCCTTGGCCTTGACCTTGCCGTAGGCGGCGACAGTGGTCGCCATGTCCAGCACCACGGCCGGCTCTTCGCCGGCGGGGATGCCGGCGGCTATCGGATTGGTCGACAGCAGCATCTCCATGCCGCCCCACGGCGGCAGGTGGTTGGCGTTGCCGACGGCGAAGTACAGCCCGATCATGTCGTGCGCCACCGGCATGCGCGCGTAGAGCGAGGCCGGCCCTGCATGATTGCTGTGGCGCGTGCCTACCCAGGCGACGCCCGCGTTGCGCGCCTTCTCGATCGCGATGCGGACCGCCCGCGACACCACCAGATGCCCCATGCCGTTGTCGCCGTCCACCACCGCCATGGCGGCACGCTCCTCGACCACGCGAATATCCGGTCGGACATTGATGCCGCCCGCCTCGATGCGCTGCACGTACTGCGGGAGGCGAATGATGCCGTGGCCGTCCGAGCCCTGCAGGTCGGCCTCGGCCATGAGCCCGGCGACGCAGTCGGCGTCGGCGGCTGGCAGGCCGACACGCACCAGCGCGGCGGCGGTGAAACGCTCGAGGCGCTCACTGGGAATCCATATGCTTTTGCTATCGGTCGTCATTCGTCGCGACGGAGCTGCTGCGCGCGCCGCGCCCCGGTCTTGTCTCCGTGCTGCTGATTTCGGACGCAGTCTAGGTAAGAGGCGCACCAGCGTCCAATGCCGAATCGGTTCGCAGCCATATCATTCTGCGATTGCTCGAACCACCGGCGAGATCCCATGAACCTTCGCACTCTGCGCTATTTCGTCGCCATCGCGGATGCCGGCGGCTTCACGGCGGCTGCCGCTGCACTGTCGATCGCCCAGTCCGCGCTGACGCGCCAGCTGCGGGACCTGGAGTCGGAACTGGGCGTGCAGTTGCTGCAGCGCGGCCCGCGAGGCGTGCGGCTGACGCAGGAAGGCGCCACGCTCTATGAGTCGGCCCAGCGCATGCTGGCCGAATCGGCGCGCGTGCGGCAACTGCTGACAAACGGCGATGCGACCGCCGAGTCCACTGTCGTGCTCGGTGTATCGCCCACGCTCACGCGCGTCCTGCTGCCCGGCGTGTTCGAGCGCTGCCACCACGGCCTGGCCGGCATCCGGCTGGTCGTGCGTGAAGCTTTCACGCCGCAACTGCTCGAAAGCCTCGAGCGAGGGCTGATCGACATGGCCGTGGTCACCAACCCCGAGCCCAACCGCGCCCTCGCCCACCAACCGCTGCTGGCCGAGCCATTCGCGCTCATCACGCCCTCGGACCGCAACATGCCGCCGGTGGTGCCGCTGGCCGCGCTGGCCAAGGTCCCGCTGCTGATGACGCGGCTGCATCGCGGCATCGTCGAACGCACCCTTGCGCCGCTCGGGACGCGCCTGAACATCCAGGCCGAGATCGACTCGGTCGATGCCATCCGCGAATTGGTGCTGCAGGGGCGGTGGGCGACCGTCATGCCGGTGTCGGTCTTCAAGGAACAGCGCATGGACACCGTGCGCCTGTCGGAAGTCTCCGGCGTGCAATTGCACCGCATGCTGATGTTGGCCACACGCATCGAGCGGGCGCAGAACTCCGCCATCGCTGTTGTGGCCGACGTGGTGCGGGCCGAAGCGGGCAAGCTCGCTGCGGCCGGTGTTTTCAGCTTCGGATCGGCGCCTGCATCGACCAGGACGTACACAATGGCGGCATGAACACCGAGACAGTCGAACCCCCGGTCGCTTCGTCCTCCCGCAGGGAGCTTCAGGCCAAGGTCGTGAGTGCCTTGCGCGCGAAGCTGCCGTCGCACGCAGTCCTGTCCAACGACGAAGACACCACGCCCTACGAATGCGACGGCCTCACCGCCTACCGGCAAAGGCCCCTGGTGGTCGCACTGCCCGAAGACGAGGCCCAGGTACAGGCCGTGCTCAAGGCCTGCCATGCGCTCGGCGTGCCGGTCGTGGCGCGCGGTGCCGGCACCGGCCTCTCCGGCGGCGCGATGCCGAATGCGGTGGGCGTGACACTGTCGCTTGCCAAGTTCAACCGCATCCTCAAGGTCGACCCGGTCAGCCGCACGGCGGTCGTTCAATGCGGCGTGCGCAATCTCGCGATCAGCGAGGCGGCCGCGCCCTTCGGCCTCTACTACGCGCCCGATCCTTCGAGCCAGATCGCCTGCACCATCGGCGGCAATGTGGCGGAGAACTCCGGCGGCGTGCACTGCCTCAAGTACGGCTTGACCCTGCACAACGTGCTGCGCGTGCGCGGCTTCACGGCCGAGGGCGACCCGATCGAGTTCGGCAGCGAGGCGCTCGACTGCGCCGGACTCGACCTGCTGGCGCTGGTGATCGGCAGCGAAGGCATGCTGGCCGTGACGACCGAAGTCACGGTCAAGCTCGTGCCCAAGCCGCAACTGGCGCGCTGCATCATGGCCAGCTTCGACGACGTGCGCAAAGCCGGTGACGCCGTGGCCGCGGTGATCGCCGCCGGCATCATCCCCGCCGGCCTGGAGATGATGGACAAGCCGATGACCGCCGCGGTCGAGGACTTCGTGCGCGCGGGCTACGACCTCGAGGCCGCAGCGATCCTGCTGTGCGAATCCGACGGCACGCCCGAGGAAGTCGAGGAAGAGATCGGCCGCATGACCGACGTGCTGCGCGGCTGCGGCGCGACCGCCATCGCGGTAAGCGAGAACGAGGACGAGCGCCTCAAATTCTGGAGTGGCCGGAAGAACGCCTTCCCTGCCTCCGGCCGGATCAGCCCCGACTACATGTGCCTGGACTCGACCATTCCGCGCAAGCGCCTGGCCGACATCCTGCTCGCCATCCAGCAGATGGAGAAGAAATACAACCTGCGCTGCTGCAACGTCTTTCATGCGGGCGACGGCAACCTCCATCCGCTGGTGCTCTTCGATGCCAACGACCCGGACGAACTGCACCGCTGCGAACTCTTCGGAGCGGACATCCTGGAGACCAGCGTCGCGATGGGCGGCACGGTGTCGGGCGAGCACGGCGTGGGCGTCGAGAAGCTCAACAGCATGTGCGTGCAATTCACCGCGGCCGAGAACGAGCAGATGTTCGGCGTCAAGCGCGCCTTCGATGCAACGGGCCTGTTGAATCCCGGCAAGGTCATCCCGACGCTGCAACGCTGCGCGGAGTACGGCAAGCAGGTGTTCCGTGGCGGACAGGTGCAGCCTTTCGCCGACCTCCCCCGCTTCTGAAAGGTCTCACTCGATGAATGGCTTGCGCGGCATGGCCTGGCTGCTGGTGTTCCAGTCGATTGGCGAACTCCTTTCGAGAGGCCTTTCACTTCCTCTCCCCGGACCGGTGCTCGGCATGATGCTGATGCTGGCGGGCCTTCGCTTCGAGGTGGTGCGCAAACCAGTGGCCGAATGCGCTGGCTTTCTGCTCACGCATCTCTCGCTGCTCTTCGTGCCGGTCGGCGTGGGCGTGATGACGCACCTCGCGCTGCTCGGCCAGTACGGCGGGCGCATGCTGGTCATCATTGCGCTGTCGACGTGGATCGGGCTGGCCGTGACCGCGCTGGTGCTCTACTGGCCCGACCGCAAGCTGGAGGCCTGACGGCATGCCACGCTTCGTCGAACTCTGGATCTATCTTTCCGCCACGCCGCTGTTCGGGTTGACCGCGACCTTGGTCGTTTACTTGCTCGCCAACGCGGCGTACACGAGGGCTGGCGGGGCGCCCTGGGCCAATCCGGTGCTGTGGTCGGTGGTCGTGCTGGCGAGCGGGCTGCTGCTCACGCGAGTGGACTATCAGACTTACTTCGCGGGCGCGCAGTTCATTCACTTCCTGCTCGGGCCGGCCGTGGTCGCATTGGCATGGCCGCTGTGGCAGCGACGCGCGGAGCTGCGCGCGCGCTTCGGCCGGCTGGTGCTCGCATCGCTGCTCGGCGGCGCGGCCGCAGGCGGATCCGCAGTGGCGCTCGGCTGGGCGATGGGCTTGCCGCACGACGTCGTGCTGTCGCTCGCGCCCAAGTCGGTGACGGCGCCGGTGGCCATGGGCATTGCGGAGAAGATCGGCGGAATTCCCGCGCTCTCGGCCGTGTTCGCGGTGCTCACCGGCATGATCGGCGCGCTGTCGGGCAAGTACCTTTTCGACGCGCTCCGCATCAGCACCAGCGCCCAAGGGTATGCAGCGCGCGGCTTCGGTCTGGGCACGGCCGCTCACGGCATCGGCGCGGCCCGGGCGCTCCACGTCGATGCGGATGCCGGCGCCTATGCAGGTCTGGCGCTGGGGATGCAAGTGGTGCTTGCGGCGCTGCTGATGCCGCTGGTGTTCAAGCTCTTCTGAGACACAAAGAAGCCGGCCCATGCGTTGCGCATGGCCGGCTTTTCCACTCAGCCTGAAGCCTCAGCTTCGGGACGGATTGTTCGGCTTGCGGTCGTACCGATTCGGCACGCCATCGCCATCATTGTCCCAGCGGCCCGCCTGGTATTCCCAGTGGCCGCCCTTCTCACGCCATTGCGGCGCTCGGTAGGCATAGCCTTCCCTTGCACGCATCCAGTTGCCACGGTTCCAGACATAGCGACCGTGATTCCACTCGTAGTGGCCGGGAGCCCACACATAGCCCGGACGCGGCGGCGGAACGTGCTCATGGCGCGCAGGCGGCGGCGCCACGCGGACCGAGACCACGGCCTGCGCCTGTGCCGCGGTAGGCACCATCACGGCGCCGAGCGACAGCAGGGAAGCGGCGCCCATCGCGAGAGTGACTGCGAGTTTTTTCATGGGTACTCCTTTGAGTTGTTGGAAGCTTCATCCTCCCTGCCCCATGTGAACTGCTTGTAAGCCGCGAGCGAAGTGTTGTGTAGAGCTGTGTCGGCCCTTCTTGCGGCGCTTTACCAGGTGTCGACGTACGCGGTGGCCGGCCGCCGAGCGGCTGCGGACGAAGCGAGCCCTCGCACCAGCCATGCCCGCGTGTCGGCCGGATCGATCACGGCATCGATCTCCAGCGTCTGCGCCATGTGGATCGCCTCGCCGTTCGCGTACTGCTGCGCGACCAGCTTTTTGAACAGCGCATCGCGTTCAGCACCTTCTGCAGCGGCTTCGAGTTCCTTGCGGAAGCCGAGACGCACCGCGCCTTCGAGCCCCATGGCACCGAACTCACCGGTGGGCCACGCAACGGTGAACACCGGTGCATCGAAGCCGCCCGCCGTCATTGCCTGCGCGCCGAGCCCGTAGCCCTTGCGCAGCACCACGGCGAAGAAGGGCACGCGCAAGTGCGAAGCCACCATGAACATGCGGCACACATGGCGCACTTGCGCCTGCGCCTCGATCTCGGGGCCGACCATGAAGCCCGGCGTGTCGCACAGCGACACCAGCGGCAGTCCGTGCGCGTTGCAAAGCTGCATGAAGCGCGCGGCCTTGTCGGCGGCCTCCACGTCGATCGCACCGCCGAGGTGGTGCGGGTTGTTCGCCAGCAGGCCGACAGGCTTGCCCTCGATGCGCGCCAGCGCCGTCACGATGCCGGCGCCGAAGCCTGCGCGCAGTTCGAGCATCGATCCCGTGTCGACGACACCCTGCATCGCAGCGCGCACGTCATAGACGCGCAGCCGGTTCTCGGGCACGGCATGGCGCAATGCACGCTGGTCGGCGCATTCCCAGTCGCTCGTCGGCCCCTGGAAATACGAGATGTACTGCTTGGCGGCAGCGACAGCGTGCGCTTCGTCCTTCACGAGAATGTCGATCACGCCATTGCGCGACTGCACGCTGCTGGGCCCGATCTGCTCCGGCGCGAAGGTGCCGAGGCCACCGCCTTCGATCATCGCGGGGCCGCTCATGCCGATGTTGCTGGCCTCGGTGGCGATGATCACGTCCGCGCAACCCAGCAGCGCCGCGTTGCCCGCGAAGCAGCGCCCGTGCACGATGCCCACCACCGGCACCTTGCCCGAGAGCGCCGCGAACTGGCTGAAGGTGTGGTTGTTCAGGCCGGCGACGATCGGCATGTCGGTGTCGCCGGGCCGGCCGCCGCCGCCTTCGGCAAAGAGCACCACCGGCAACTGCAGCTGGTGCGCGATCCCCAGCATGCGGTCGGTCTTGTGATGGTTGCGCATGCCCTGCGTGCCCGCGAGCACGGTGTAGTCGTAGGACATGACCACGCAGCGCGCCTTCTCGGGCCCGAACTGCTTCGCGTTGATGCTGCCGATGCCGGTCACCATGCCATCCGCCGGCGTGTTGGCGATCAGGTCCTCCAGCGTGCGGCGGCGCGTCTGCGCCGCAATCGCGAGCGCGCCGTATTCGGTGAAGTTGCCGGGATCGTCGGCCAGCTCGCACAGGTCGGCGATGTTGGCGCGCGCGGTGCGGCCGCCTTGGGCGTGACGCTTTGCGACTGCAGCGGCCCGGTTGGCATCGAGCGTCGGCGCGTGGCGATCGATCACCTTCTGGAGGTCGGGGCGGATCTCATCGAGATCGCGCTCGGCATGTGCTTCGGCTTCGACCGCATGCGCGTCCACCGCCTCCAGCTTGACCAGCGACTGTCCTTCGACCAGGTAGTCGCCGGGCTGCGCCAGCAAGGCGACCACGCGGCCCGCGGACGGCGCGTGCAGCAGGTGCTCCATCTTCATCGCTTCGAGCACGCCGAGTTGCGCCCCGGCCGGCACGATGTCGCCGACATCCACTTCGAGCTGAACCAGCTTGGCAGGCATCGGCGCCTTGACGATGAGGCCGTCGTCATCCTCCTGCGGAGCTGCCGCTGCCTCGCTTCGGGATGCGGCCGGTCGGGCGACTCTCGAAGCCGCATCGTCGATGTGCGCGGCAGCCGCCAGCAGATCGGCCAGATGGGCCTCAACGAAGCGCGTATGCACCGCCTGCGTCTCGAACTCAGGCCGCGTCGCGATCGCGCGCAGCAATGCCAGGTTGGTCGCGATCCCGTCGATGTGACATTCCTCGAGCGCGCGCAGCGAACGCCGCACCACGTCCGCAAAGCGCGGCGACGAAGAATGAACGATCAGCTTGGCCAGCAGCGTGTCGTAGTGCGGCGAGGGCGCGAGGCCCGCGTAGCCGTGCGAGTCGACACGCACACCCGGACCGGCCGGCAAGTCGAAACGTGCCAGCGTGCCACCGGAGGGCCGCGCATTGCCTTGCGCATCGAGTGTCTCGGCATTGATCCGCCATTGCACCGCGAAGCCGCGCTGTGGTGCGGTGCGTTGGGTATCGATGCCCAGGTCCGCCAGCGTCTGGCCGTTCGCGACGCCGATCTGCAACTGGACCAGGTCGAGCCCCGTGACCGCCTCGGTCACCGTGTGCTCGACCTGCAGGCGCGGATTGGCCTCGATGAACACGAAGGGCAGCGTCGCCGAATGCTCGTCGACCAGGAATTCGAAGGTGCCCAGGCTCTGGTAGCCGACGGCCTTCGCCATGCGCAACGCAGCCTGCGTGACCTGATCGCGCAGCGGCTCGGGCAGTGAAGGGCTCGGTGCGATCTCGACCAGTTTCTGAAAACGACGCTGCAGCGTGCACTCGCGCTCGCCCAGGCTCGCCACCGCGCGACCGTCACCCAGCACCTGCACTTCGATGTGTCGCGCATTGCGCATCAGGCGCTCGACATAGACGCCTTCGACACCGAAGGCCGCCTTGGCTTCCGACATGCAGCGCGCGTGCGCTTCGGTCAGGTCGGAGGCGTTCAACACGGCCCGCATGCCGCGTCCGCCGCCGCCGCCGATGGCCTTGACCATCACGCCGGCGCCTTCAGCCTGCTGCGCGGCGAAGAACGCCTGCGCCTCAGCCAAGGTCACGGCGCCGGCGCTGCCCGGCGTCACTGGCACGCCGCATTGCTCGGCCAGCGCACGCGCGCGGGCCTTGTCGCCGAACAGAGCGAGTTGCTCGGGAGTGGGACCGATGAAGCGCAAGCCTGCCTGCGCGCAGGACTGCGCGAAGTCGGCACGCTCGCTCAGGAATCCATAGCCGGGGTGCACCGCGTCGCACCCGTGTACGCGCGCGATGGCGATCAGCGCGGCGGTGTCGAGGTAGGCGGAAGGGCCGGTAGCGCCCAAAGCCACAGCCGTGTCGGCCAGCTGCACGTGCAGCGCGGCGGCATCGTCGCCCGCATGGACGGCAACGCTCGCAATGCCGAGATCGCGCAACGCGCGCACCAGCCGCACGGCGATCTCGCCGCGGTTGGCAATCAGGACTTTCTTCATCATCCGGTCAGTCTTTCAGTAGTCTGCGCAGCACCTTGCCCGCGCCGGTCGTCGGCAGTGCATCGATGAAGCGCACCGAGCGCGGCGCCTTGTAGCTCGCCATGTTCTCGCGCGACCAGGCGATCAAGGCATCGGCATCGAGTTCGGCCCCCGGCTTCTTCACGATGAAGGCCTTGACCACTTCGCCCTTGTCCGCATCGGGCTGCGCGATGACCGCGGCCTGCGCCACCGAGGGATGCTTGATGAGGATGGTCTCCACCTCTTCGGGGAACACGCTGTAGCCCGACACCTTGATCATTTGCTTGAAGCGGCCGATGAAGGTGAGATAGCCGTCGGCGTCGAGCTTGCCCATGTCGCCGGTATGCACCCAGCCGTTGCGCAGCGTCGCGGCAGTGGCCTCGGGCTTGTTCCAGTAGCCCTTGAAGGATCCCGCGCTGGTGAGCACGATCTCGCCGATTTCGCCCACCGGCTTGTCCTCGCCCGTGTCGGTGTCGATGATGCGGATGGTCACGCCCGGCACCGCGATGCCCTGCGTGCCCCAGCGCGGCGCGTGGTGCGGCGTGTAGGTGTCGCAGGTGTGGGTTTCGCTCAGGCCGTAGGCCGCCTCGAAGGAACTGCAGTTGCTCGCAAAGCCGCGCCATTGCTGCGCGAGCGGCTCGGTGAAGGTGATGCCGAAGCTCGTGACGGGGTTCATGCGCAGGCTCGACAGATCGAAGCCTGTGGCGCCTTCCACCTGCATGCAGGCGACGTTCATCGGCGCGATGCTGTACCACCAGTTCACCCGGTAGCGGTCGATCGCCTGCAGCGCGGCGCGCGGCTCGAAGCGGTGCAGCAGCACCGAGGTCGCTCCCGTGAGCACAGGCACATTGACGCCCATCAGCATGCCGGCGATGTGATAGAGCGGCGCGATCGACAACAGCACGTCACTGCCGTTCACACCATTGCAATCGGCGGCGGCGCGCGTCTTGAAGAGCGCATTGCCGTAGCTCAGCATGGCGCCCTTCGGCAGACCCGTGGTGCCGGAGGTGTAGGTCATCAGCGCCACATCGTCGAGGGAGATCTCCACGGGCGCAGGACACTGGCCGCTCTTCATCACGGCAAGGAAGTCTTCGCAGCCCGGCGGCACGCTCCGCGGTTCTTGCCTTGCTGCAGCGAGGTCGGCGGGCACATCGATCGGTGTCGTCGCCGGCAGCAGGTCGGCGTAGTGAACGACGAACACGTGTTCGAGCGCACTCGCGGCGCGGACCTTGTCGACCACCGGCATCTGCGACGAGGCCGCGACGATCACGCGTGCCTTCAGGTCGTTGACCTGATAGGCCAGTTCATGCTCCTTGTTGAGCGGTCCGCTCGGACACACGATGGCACCGATCTTCTGGATGCCGAAGTGGGCCGCCAGGTATTGCGGGCAGTTGTTGAGGAAGAGCACCACCGGATCGCCCTTGCGCACGCCGATGGCCTGCAGCCTCGCCGCGAAGGCATCGCTCGCCGCATCCAGTTCGGCGTAGCTCAAGGATCGTCCGTACCAGATGCAGGACGGATGGTCGCCACGCTCGCGCGCATGCGTGCGCAGGTACTCGTGCAGTGGTTGCTGCGGGCGGTCGGGAAGCTGGGTTGTCTCCATGGTGTCACTCTCACAGGGTTATCGATAGGGCTTGGCCGCTTGTCATCGCTTCATGGTGCACCAACAATCCTACCCATGGGTATAACTTCGGCGACACCGCACAAACCCTCTGGGCGCGGCGATGCGCACTCCACGAGAACCGATCTGCCGCAAGGCACGGGCCGCCAGCGCGCAGCCACGGCGGGCACCGACGTACAGCGCGAACGCATCCTCCAGGCGGCAGCCCAGCTCTTCGCGGTGCAGGGCTATGCCAACACGACGATGGCGCAGATCGTGCGCGCGCTCGATGCGACCAAGCCTTTCGTCTACTACTACTTCCGCGACAAGCAGGAGATCTTCGAGACCCTGTCGTGGCGGCCGGCGGTCGACTGCTTCACCGCGATGGACTTCGCCGCCGGCGACACGCGCCCTGCGGTGGGGAAGGTCAAGGAGGGCATCGAGCGGCTGATCCGCGCGACGGTCGCGCACCACCCCTGCGCCTTTTTCGCCTACAAGGAGCCGCAGGTCTACCGGCCGGAGTACATCGCCGCGCAGAAGAAGCTCGCGCATCACTTCTACGACCAGCTCTTTCCTCTGCTCGAAGAGGCCCGGCGCGATGGCGATCTGGACTTCGGCGAAACCAAGATCACCGCGTTCGCGGCGCTGAGCCTGCCCGGCTTCCTCTACAGCTGGTACCGGCCCGATGGCCGCCTCTCGCCTGACGAAGTGGTGGCCGAGCTTTCGCGCCTGGCGTGGCGCGTGCTGGGCCTGCGCGAACGCAACGGCTGAGCACGGCCCTTCCGTCGTCACCCTTCCTCTACTCCTACGGAGACAGTCCATGAAGTTCCCCTGCCTGCTCGCGCCCTTCGCGGCCGTCGCCCTCCTGACGGCCGGTGCCGCCCACGCCCAGCAGACCTACAAGATCGCCTACATCGACCCGCTCTCCGGCCCCTTCGCGAACGTGGGCGAACTGATGCTCACGCACACGCAGTACGCCATCGAGGACATCAACGCCAAGGGCGGCGTGCTCGGCGGAACCAAGCTCCAGTTGCTGCAGTTCGACAGCAAGCTCTCCGCACAGGAGAGCCAGAGCGCGCTGCAGGCGGCCATCGACCAGGGCGCGCGCGCCATCGTCACGGGCGGCTCGGGCTCGTCGGTGGTGAGTGCGCTGGTGCAGGCAGTGAACCGTTGGAACCAGCGCAACCCCGGCAAGGAACTGCTGGTGCTGAACCACTCGTCCATCGACCCCGAGCTCACAGGCAAGTCGTGCAGCTTCTGGCACTTCCAGACCGATGCCAACACGGCGATGAAGATGAAGGCGATCGCCAACTACATCAAGAAGACGCCGGACGTGAAGAAGATGTACCTGCTGAACCAGGACTACGCCCACGGCAAGCAGTGGGCCAGCTACGGCCGGCAACTGGTCGGCCTCGCGCGGCCCGACATCCAGTTCGTCGGCGAGACCCTGCATCCCATCGGCAAGGTGAAGGACTTCGCCCCCTATCTCGCGAACGTCAGGCAATCGGGCGCCGACTCGGTGATCACCGGCAACTGGGGCCAGGACATGAGCTTGCTGCTGAAAGCCGCCGGCGATGCGGGCTACAACCTGCGCTACTTCAACCACAGCGCGGGCTCGGTGCCCGGCACGGTGCTCGCCGTGTCGCAGGCCAAGCTCGGCCAGTTGACCTGGGTCGCCGAATGGCACCCCGGCCAGGCTGATTCGCCGAAGGTCGACGCCCTCGCGAAGAGCTACAAGGCCAAGACGGGCAAGGACTTCCTCGCGCCGCGCATCGAGATGACGCCGCGCCTGCTGGCCGCCGCCATCAACAAGGCCGGCGGCACCGACACGCCCAAGGTGGCCCTCGCCCTCGAGGACCTGAACTTCGACTCCGTGGTCGGCCCGGTACGCATGCGCGCCGATGATCATCAACTGCTGCTGCCGCAGGTGGTCAACACGATCGCGCCGGTCGACGGCAAGACGGTGAAGGTCGGCTGGGAGGGCACGAACTACGGCTTCCGCACCGACGCGATCTACAGCGGCAACGAACTCGCCCAAGGCACGGACTGCAAGATGCCTCGTCCCTGATAAGGGAATACCCCGGCCTGCCGCCCCCCTTCGCCGTCGAGATACTGCGGGACCCGCACCCGCGGTCCGCAATCGGCACGAGCAAGGGGCATGACCATGGCAGGCAAGAACGCGCTGTACCCGATTCCGCATCCGGCGAAGAAGCCCTTCGTCGGCAACATCCTGTCGATCGGGTCTGAATCGCCCGTGCTGGACATGTGGCGGATCGCGCAGGAGCTCGGCGCCATCTACTGGCTCGACATGCCGGGCATGCCGGTGATCGTGGTGTCGTCCGCCGCGCTGGCCGACGAGCTCTGCGACGAGAAGCGCTTCGACAAGAGCACCAAGGGCACGCTGCGCCGCCTGCGCGCGCTGTCGCATGGGCTCTTCACCTCGGACACGCACGAGTCGACCTGGTCGAAGCCGCACAACATCCTGCTGGCCAATTTCAGCCAGCGCGCGATGCAGGCCTACCACCCGATGATGCTGGACATCGCCGAGCAGCTGGTGACGAAGTGGGAACGCCTCAACTTCGACGAGGAGATCGACGTGGTTCGCGACATGACCGCGCTCACGCTCGACACCATCGGCCTGTGCGGCTTCGGCTACCGCTTCAACTCCTTCTACCGCGAGGGCTTCCATCCCTTCGTCGATGCGATGGTGCGCACATTGGAAACGGTGCAGAACCGGCGCGGCATTCCGCTGGAAGAACTGATGCTCAAGAAGGAGCTGGCCCAGCAACGAAAGGACGTGCGCTACATGCACAAGATGGTGGAGGACATCGTGCGCGAGCGGCGCGAGAGCGGCGCCGACATCGCGACCAAGCCCGACCTGCTGAGCTACATGATCGCCGGCGTCGACAAGAAGACCGGCGAGCAGCTGGACGACCGGCAGATCCGCGACGAGTGCATCGAATTCCTGATCGCGGGGCATGAGACGACCAGCGGCCTGCTCTCGTTCGCCATCTACTTCCTGCTGAACAATCCGGACGCCATGGCCAAGGCGCAGGCCGAGGTCGACAACGTGTTCGGGCCGGACCCGTCGGTGAAGCCGACCTATGCGCAGGTCAACCGCCTGACCTATGTGCTGCAGGTGCTGAAGGAATCGCTGCGCATGTTCCCGACCGCGCCGGCGATCGCGATGGCCGCGAAGGAAGACACGACGATCGGCGGGCAGTACACGATCAAGCGGCGCAACATGGTGATCCTGCATGCGCTCGCATTGCACCGCGACAAGGCGGTGTGGGGCGAGGATGCCGACCGGTTCAACCCCGACCACTTCAGCCGCGACGCCGAGCGCGAGCGGCCGGTCAACGCCTTCAAGCCCTTCGGCAACGGCCAGCGGGCCTGCATCGGACGCCAGTTCGCGCTGCAGGAGGCGGTGCTCACGCTGGGGATGATCCTGCAGCGCTTCACACTGGTCGATCACACGGACTACCAGCTCAAGATCAAGGAAGCGCTCACGATCAAGCCGGAGGGATTCAGGATCAAGGCGGTGCTGCGCGACCCGGCGACGCGGGCGCGCAGCGACACCACGGCGCAGCCTGCGCAAGCCACCACGGAGAAGCCGACGGCGGCCCGGCCGCATGCGACGCGCCATGGCACTTCGCTGCTCGTGCTCCAGGGCTCCAATCTCGGCACCGCCGAGGACCTGGCACGCCAATTGGCCGAGGCCGGCGAGATGCGTGGCTTCTCGACCCAGCTCGCCTCGCTCGACGACTACGCCGAGCGCCTGCCTGCCAACGGCGCGGTCGCGATCGTCTGCGCGTCGTACAACGGCGCGGCGCCGGACAACGCAGCCGAGTTCCATCGCTGGCTCGACAAGGCCGACGATTCGCTCAACGGCGTGCGCTTCACGGTCTTCGGCTGCGGCAATACCGATTGGGCGTCGACGTATCAAGCGGTGCCGCGCCGCATCGACGAGCGTCTGGCCGCACTCGGGGCGGCACGCGTGCATCCGCGCGGCGAGGGCGATGCGCGCGAGGACATGGACGGTGCCTTCCAGGACTGGAGCGACGCGCTGTGGCCGACACTGGTTTCCACCTTCGACCTCAAGGTGGGTGCGGACACGCCTGCGCAAAGCGAGCCGCTCTACACGCTGGAAGAGCTCCCGCCGCCACAGAAGAATGCCATCGTCGACGCGCTCGGCGCCGTGCCGATGCGAGTGATAGAGAACCGCGAGTTGCAGAGCGCCGCCAGCGACGCCGGCGAAGCGCGATCGACGCGCCACGTCGAGTTGCAGTTGCCCGAAGGCGTGAACTACCGCGCCGGAGACCATCTGAGCGTGGTGCCGCGCAACGGGCCGGCACAGGTGGAACGTGCGATGGCGCGATTCGGCTTCGATCGCAATGCGCATGTGCGGCTGCATGCGGCGTCGGGACGCAAGGCGGCGTTGCCGGTGGATGAGGTGATCGCGGTCGATCGGCTGCTGGGTGACTATGTGGAGCTGCAGGACGTTGCGACCCGCAAGCAGATCGCCCAGCTTGCAGCGCACACGGAGTGCCCCTTCACCAAGCCGAAGCTCGTGGCGCTCTCGGGCGCGGACGAGAGTTCGGCACAGCTCTACAAGAGCGAGGTGCTGCAGAAGCGCAAGTCGGTGCTCGATCTGCTGGAGGAGTGCCCGGCCTGCCAGGTGCCGTTCGCGCAGTTCCTCGAAATGCTGTCGCCGCTCACGCCGCGCTACTACTCGATCTCTTCGTCACCGATCGTCGACGGGGGACGTTGCAGCGTGACGGTGGGCGTTGTCGCGGGTCCAGCGCGTTCGGGCCTCGGCCGGTTCGAGGGGGTCTGCTCCAACTTCCTCTCGCGCGCTCAGGCCGGCGAGACGGTGCACGGCGTGGTGCGGGAGACCACGGCAGAGGGCTTCCGCCTGCCGGACGACCCGGCGCGGCCCGTCATCATGGTGGGACCGGGCACGGGCCTCGCGCCCTTCCGCGGCTTTCTCCAGGAACGCGCCGCGATGATCGCCAACGGCACGCCGCCGGGCGAGGCCATGCTCTTCTTCGGATGCCGGCATCCGGACCAGGATTTCATCTACGCCGACGAACTCAAGGGCTGGGCGGGGAGCGGCGTGACGCGACTCCACACGGCGTTCTCACGCGCGGGCGAGCGCAAGGTCTATGTGCAGGACCTGATTCGCGAGCAGGCAGCGCATGTCTGGCGCCTTCTCGATGACGGCGCCATCGTCTACGTGTGCGGGGATGGGTCGCGCATGGAGCCTGATGTGCGGCGTGCGCTGTCGGACATTGCGCGGGAGCATGGGCAGGATGGCAGCGCCTGGCTCGACAAGATGATTTCGGAGAAGCGGTATGTGCTTGATGTCTGGGCGGGGGCCTAGCGGAGTGCCCTTTGGAGGGGGCGCCCGGTAGGCGGTGCGGGCCGGGCTCTGGGGGTGTGCAACGGATATGCGCGCCTCCAACGTGCTCCGCCTGCGCGCCATCACAACCGGTGAAGAGGACAGTTCAACCCCAACGTCTCAGCGTCGTCGGGCGGTGTGCCCTGGGCCGGCCGTTGAGGCACCGCCGAGCAGCGCAGGGCAGCCGCGAAGCGGCCGGTGACGTCGGCCGGCCCAGGGCACACCGCCCGACGACGCCACCCTCACGCTCGAAAAGCCGTTTTCAGTGCGACCGAGCAGGATCCGGATAAACCAACGGCCCAAAAGTACCTCGATCAAAGGGCTTCCACTGCCCCTCAGCCTGAGCCAGCCGATCCGCCAGCGCATACAGCACTGCCGGATGCGCCCCAAGCCCCAGGTGACTCGCCACCACTTCGATGTTTTCCGACTGCGGCCCGGCCTCTTCCACACTGCAGCGCCACGCCACGACGCCATCGCTGCGGCTGAAGATCGACGTTGTCGGCACGGAAGGCGTCGGCCGCACATGCTTCATGCGACGTGGGTCTTCGGCGCTCTGGCCGCTCACGCCTTCATAGACGCGCCATGCGTTCGTGGAGCGCGCGTTGCCGGTGAACGGACTGCCCAGCGTGACCACGCTGCGCACCAGCTCCGGCCGGGTCGATGCCAGAAGGCGCGCGTAGACGCCGCCGAGGCTCCATCCCACGATGCTCACCTTGCGACCGCTCTTCGCATGCAACGCCTCGAGCTTTTGCAACATGCCATCCTCCACGCCCTTGCGGGGCCCGAGGTTGCGTCCCAAGCCCCAGCCGTGCGCGTCGTAGCCGCGGCTTTGCAGATAGCGGCGCAGCAGCTTGGTCGAAAGATCGCTCGCCACCAGTCCCGGCAACACCAGCACCGAATGGCCATCGCCACGCGGCGCAAGCTGCAACAGCGGCCACAAGGCCACGGCGGCGCCGGCCTCCCAGATGGCACGCGTCTCGGCCAGCAGCAGGAGCCGCGATGGCGGGGCGATCGGTTCGTGTGCGGCAGTCATCATCGAATTCTCCTTGTCGTTCTTTGGCAATTTGCGGTCGCGATGTCGAAAAACCCGTCGGACGGCAAGCCATTTATCCGAGGTATTTGCCCCGCAGGTAATCGAGGTAAGCCCTCGATTCGCGCGATACATACGGTGCAATCAATGTGAGCGTGTAGAAAGCCGCAAACCCCGGATCGGCCTGCTGCAGCGCGTCGCGCCCCGGCACCAGACGTTCGAAGGAGAGCCAGCAGGTGGTCGTGAAGACCATCTGCAGCGCCAGCATCTGCGCCTCCTCTGCAGTGGCCTCGATCACGCCGGCGGCGACCAGCGTCTCGCACAGCGCCTGCGCCGCCAGAAGGTTCTGCGCGGTCAGCGCCTGCGCACGCTCGCCGAGCGCGGGATATTCACTGGAAAGATAGGCCATGTCGCGGTACACGAAGCGGTAGGCGTCGATGGCCTCGAAGCGCAGGTGCAGCGCCAACCAGAGGTCGTCGATCGCCCGGACAGTGTCCGACGAGGCATTGAGCGATTCAAGCCGATCCTCGAAACGCCTGAAAAGGCGGTCGACGATGAGCTGCTTGGCCTTGAAGTGGTAGTGCAGATTGCCCGGGCTGATCTCCAGCTCCGCCGCGATGCGGTGCGTCGACACCGCCGCGAGTCCCTGCGCATTGAAGAGCGCCAGGCTGGCCTGCAGGATGCGTTCTCGCGTGTTGGAGCTGGCCACGGGCTGGTGAGGGCTCGGTCCGATGGGCCTCAGCGCTTGCGTCGGGCGGATTCGGCCCGCTCGAGGTGTTCGAGCACCTGCCGCATCTGCTCGCGCAGTTCCTGGATTTCCTGTGCACTCGGCATGCCCAGCCGTTCCAGTGCGGTCGCGACGCGCTGGTCGAACACGTCCTCGAACTTGCGGATGCCGAAAGTGTCGAGACTGGGCGCCTTGCCCATGCCGAGCAGGCTCTCGATCACATTGGTCTGGCGCTTGACGACGTCGTCGCGCACATTGCCCAAAGCCTTCAGGCCCGCACGCAGCAGGCCCTTGGCACCGGCCTGCTCGGAAGGAACGGCCGGGTTTGCGGGGAGGGATTCGGGCGCCGGTGCCTTCTTGGCCGCAGCCCGCTTGCGCGGCGCAGCCTTCTTGGCCGGCGTCGCCTTGGTGGCCGGGGCCGCCGACTTCTTCTTCACGCTGACAGTTTCATCGCGGCGAGTCGCCATGCGTTGCTCCCAGGAAAACGTTTCAAGAGAAGTGCGGCGGGCCGCATGGCGATCAGTCCGCCTTGGGCGTCGTCACGCGAACAGCGCGGCGGGTGGACGTCTTGGCCTTGGCCTTGACGGTCTTGACCACTTCGGCGGTGGTCGTCGTGCCGGCCACGCGGCTTTCGATCTGCTTGGCACCGGCGGCGATCTTGTCGGCGATCTTCACCGACACGTCGGCGATCGGCTGATGCACGCGGTTGAGCGTCTCGATCACCGAGGCGCCCATCGGCGCTTCGACGCGTGCGACGACATTGGCGATGGATTCGATGCCGCTGGTCGCACCGGTGGCGACGCGGTCCATCAGGTTGACGACGCGGCTGGTGTCGATGTCGAGGCGGTTGGCCAGGAAGCCGGTGACCTTTTCTTGCGCGCCGAGCAGACGGGTCTTGATGTCTTCGCTCACCAGGGGCAGTTCGCGCTTGCCGAGGAAGTCGCTGTAGCGCGAAGCGGCGCCGCCCAGCAGGCGGTGGGCACCAGTGCGGTAGGCGCTGACCAGGGTCTTGCCGGCGTCGTTGTACTGGCCGACGACGTGGATGACAGCGGTGGAGATGTTTTGCGTGGACATGATGTTTTCCTGGAAGTTGATGGACACATACCGCCGGGATTCGGTCCCTGCGGCATTCGCGTCATGCATTCCGACGCGATGGGGTCATCTTCTTCGCAAAGCCCTAGGCCTTGAAAACTAGAACGGTTCGATAGTTAGTCCAACTGCCCCAATTTCCTGCCAGGGCAATGCTACGACGAGCAGGTGCGCCGTGGCAGCGCCCGCGCCACCGGGCTTACCCGCTATCCGGCCCTCCGGACATTGGGGATCATTTCCGATCGCGCCACGCCCGACGCTGCCGACAACGCCAAGAGGGACACCCGAATGAAACATCTCAGCGGCCTTGACGCGACCTTCCTGCACACCGAAACACCCGAGACGCCGATGCACGTCGGCGGCCTTCACGTGCTGGAGCTGCCCGCCGGCTACAAGGGCGACTTCTACGAGGACGTGAAGGCGCACGTGCAGAGCCGCATGCATCTCTCCGAGGTATTCACACGCAAGCTCGCGCTGATGCCCTTCGAGCTGTCGAACCCGGTGTGGGTGGACGACGACGATGTCGATCTCGACTACCACGTGCGGCGCGTCACCTTGCCGCGCCCCGGCACCATGCGGCAGCTCGAGCAGTACGTGGCCCGCCTGCATTCGACGCTGCTGGACCGCAGCCGGCCGCTGTGGGAGTTCTTCGTGATCGACGGGCTGCAGGGCGGCGGCGTCGCGCTGTATTCCAAGCTGCACCATGCCGGCATCGACGGGCAGGCCGGCGCAGCCTTCGCCGAGGCGATCATGGACCTGACACCAGAGCCCCGCGCGATCAAGGCGCCGCGGCAGACCGCGCGGCGCAATCGCTACCAGCTCGGCGTGGCCGAACTCGCAGGCGCGGCGCTCACCAACACGCTGCAGCAATACGTCAAGCTGGTGAAGACCTTCCCCGACATGGCGCGCGCGGTGAAGAGCCTGGTCGTCCCGCAACCGACAAACCAGGCCGGCAGCCTCTGGAAGCTGCCGAAGAACCTCAACCTGCTCGGCCCGCGGACGCCGCTCAACGTGGCCATCACCAACCAGCGCGCGTACGCCGTGCGCTCCATTCCGCTGGCCGAAGTGAAGCAGATCGGCAAGCGGCTGGGCGCGAGCCTCAACGACGTGGTGCTGGGTCTCTGCGCGGGTGCGTTGCGCCAGTACCTGTCCGACCACGGCAAGCTGCCCAGGAAGCCCCTGACGGCTGCCATCCCGGTCACGCTGCGCGAGCCGGGCGACACGACCTCGAACAACCAGGTCTCGATGACCGTCATGACCCTGGCGACCGACGTGGCCGATCCGATCGAGCGCATCAAGGCCATCGCCGAATCGTCGGCGGCGACCAAGTCGTTGATGGGCAACATCAAGGCCGCGATACCGACCGACTTTCCCTCCTTCGGTGCGCCGTGGCTGATGTCGGGGCTGGCATCGATGTACGGCCGATCGCGCTTCGCGGACCGCCTCCCGCCGGTTGCGAACGTGGTGATCTCGAACGTGCCGGGCGCGCCGGTCCCGCTCTACTTCGCGGGAGCGAAGCTGCTGACCTACTACCCGGTGTCGATCCCGAGCCACGGCATGGCCCTCAACATGACGGTGCAGAGCTACAACGGCATGCTGGATTTCGGCCTGATCGCCTGCCGGCGCGCGGTGCCTGATGTGGACGACATTGCCGACTACCTGATCGAGGAACACCGCGCGCTGCTGGCGAGGGTGAAGGCGCTCGACGCGCCGGCAGCCGCCGCCGAGGCGACGCCCGCCTCGCCCGCCGCCAAGGCTGCCCCTGCGAGTCAGCGCAAAACACCCGCCCGCAAATCCGCGCCGCGAAAGACCGTGGCCCGCAAGACGGTCGCCGGCAAGACCGCCACCGCCTAAGCTACGCGCCATGACCCAGTTCCAGAAATACCGAGGAACCGGCTCTGCCGGGCCGCTGGTGTTGCCCCCGGCAGGGCGCTGGCGAAGCGACACGAAGTGCGCGAAGCCTGGGGGCGAGTCATGACTCTGCAACTGATTGGCGCGCCGACCGACATCGGCGCCAGCACCCG
This sequence comes from Variovorax sp. J22R115, assembly GCF_030317005.1. Taxonomy (NCBI): domain Bacteria; kingdom Pseudomonadati; phylum Pseudomonadota; class Betaproteobacteria; order Burkholderiales; family Comamonadaceae; genus Variovorax; species Variovorax sp. J22R115. The sequence continues at coordinate 168,652 of NZ_JASZYM010000011.1, forward strand.
GGGCGCCGGCATGGGCCCCGACGCCCTGCGCGTGGCCAACCTGGCAGGCATGCTGGCGCGACTTGGCTTCAACGTCGTCGACCGCGGCAATCTGGCCGGCCCGGCAACCCCCTGGATCGCGCCCGCGGAAGGCTTGCATCATTTGGACGAGGTCGTCGCATGGAACCGCCTGGTCTATGACGCGGTCGACCACGCGCTGGGCGCAAACCACCTGCCCATCCTCCTGGGCGGCGACCACTGCATCGCCGTCGGCTCCATCAGCGCCATCGCATGGCACGCACGCCAGCGCGGGCAGAAGCTGCGCGTGCTGTGGCTCGACGCGCACTCCGACGTCAACACCGAAACGACCAGTCCCAGCGGCAATCTGCACGGCATGCCGGTCTCCTGCCTGCTCGGCCACGGGCCGGCAGCGTTGACGGGATGGAGCGGCGAGCGCGCGGCCTTCGAACACGACGCCATCCGCTTCATTGGCATCCGCAGCGTCGATGCCGACGAGAAATCGGCAATCCGCGCGCTCGGGCTCAATGTGTTCGACATGCGCCACATCGACGAGCACGGCATGCGCACGACGATGACCGAGGCGCTGCAGGACGTCGACGAGGACACGCACCTGCATGTGAGCTTCGACCTCGATTGCCTCGACCCCGACTACGCACCCGGCGTCGGCACCGGCGTGCGTGGCGGGCCGACCTGGCGCGAGATGCAGCTCTGCATGGAAATGATCGCCGACACCGGAAGGCTCGGTTCGCTGGACGTGGTCGAACTGAATCCTGCGCTGGACGTGCGCAACCGCACGGCGGAGGTGGCGGTCGAGTTGATCGAAAGCCTGTTCGGCAAGTCGACCCTGGCGCGCTGACTCAGCCGCTGATCACGTTCAGGATGTTGCCGTCCGGGTCCTTGAACCAGGCGACCTTCATGCCATCCGCAACGTGGATGTCCCCTTCCAGGCGCATGCCCGGCATGTCGTAGTGCTCGAAGCGCACGCCCTTGCCCTTGAGTTCGCCCACGACGTTTTCGATGTCATCGCCCACGGCCCATGTCACGGCGGTCGCCTGGTTGGTGCCGGCATAGGCGGAGCGATAGACGTTCATCGTCGAATTGCCGCTCTGGAAGACGATGACCTCGTCGCCTTCGACATGGACCGGCTTCAGGCCCAGCGTGTCCTCGTAGAACTTCCTGGCCGTCTCGAGATTCTTGACCGCGACGTTCGCGACCGCATCTCTGGTTCCCAGCATGGTGCTTCCTTTCAAAATTCGGGGGGTACAACCTCGCACGGAACCGAGGCGACAGCAGAAGACGAAACGCCGCGTCGGCCATCTGCCCGTCAAATCCCATCGAAGCGTGAACTTTCTCCAGCCGGGAGATCGAGCCCAGGAATTAAAGTCTTAAGTATTCGTTTTTCTGGATTTCGGGGTACTTGAATGAGCATGCGCAAGATTGCATTGCTGGTGGAACAACCCACCGATGGGTCGTTTTACTGGGTGATCCACGAAGACGTACGGCAGGACGGCCGCTACCAATCGCTGCACCGCGCCGAGCGCTCGTTCGCGACCTACTCCGCCGCCCTCGCCCAGGGCTATGGCGTGATGCAGCGCCTGTGCGGGCTGACGGGCCTGCCGGCCTACGCCGCGCGCTCGGTTTCGCTGTAATCCGTCTCGGACACATCCGCGCCAGGGTCCGAGATGGGGCGCAACTTATCGCTGCGGCAGTAGAAAGTCCAGCCCTCGAAGGCCACGTCGTAGTACGTGCCCGGCAGGTAGGTCACGTCGGGCGCCTCGTAGGGCGCCGACACCACCTCGACGATCCTGCCGACGGCCTGCCGGGTGAGCGGGCTGGCCAGGCAACTCGGGACCACGTAGCACAGTGTTCCGATCTTGATCATCCCCGCAGAATCGCACAACCAGGCTCCACATCCAAGGGCAGGCCTCCTACAAGCAAAGCCGCGCTTCGGGTATTCCGCCGTCGGCCTGCCGTCCGTAGATTGACGTTCTCACAGAAAACGACGATGGCAAGCACAGCGAAAGAAGCGGCGGACGAACGGGCAGGACGCGCCAAAGGGCTTCGCGTACTGGTTGTGGAAGACGATCCCGGCGCTCTCGCGGCCACCGTCGAAATGCTCCAGCTGCTCGGCCATTGGGCCGCCGGCGTCGGGAGCGCGGAAACCGCCAAGGACCGCTTCCTGGACGGCGCCTTCGACGTGCTGGTCACCGACATCGGGCTGCCCGCTCTCTCGGGCATGGATCTGGTGGAGAGCCTGCGCGTCCGCAGCAAGCTGGAGGTAATCTTCGCGACCGGGCGGCCGCCGCCGCCCGAGCCGATGGAGGGCACGTTCTGGCTTCAGAAGCCGTTCACAGTCGAGCAACTCGAGTCGGCGCTGGCCCAGGCCAAGAATCGGGCCGGGGCCTGACCCCGCAGGCTCAGCCGCGCGTCGCCGAGAGAGGCACGTCCCGAAGCAACGGGGTTTCGATGGGCGGCTGCGCCGGCAGCACCGGCCGCGCCTCCGTCGGCGTCTCCTCCGCCGCCTCGGGCAGGAAGCGATCGATCAGCGCAAAGAAGCGGTCGTAGAAGCGCTCGTCGGTCAGCGTTTCGCTCGCCACCTTGACCAGGGCTTCATCGCTGGACGAGAACGGCAGCGACAGCGATCCGATCGCACCCACACCCACCGTCGCGGAGTTGTTGACTTTCTTGATGCCATAGCGGTCCTGCAACGCGCTGGCGAAGGCGATGGTGCTGCGCGGCCCGTTCGGCCCATTGCGCTCCCGCGCGCAGACCACGCGGAATTCCACTTCCACGTGCACCTCGGCGGCCGGCTGGAAGCTCTTGCGGCCGGTGACCAGTTCGTGATTGCCGGCGGTGATCATGTAGCCCTGGCTCAGCAGCGCACGACGGGCGGCCTCGCAGGTCTGAGCCTCGGTCGCGACGTAGGTGCGCGTGTGGGTGGTGGTGGAATCGAACACTTCCGGCTCGTACGAAACGCGACGCGGAGCCGTGCTGCAACCTGCGACGAAAAACGAGAACAGCAGCGCCGCAGCGGCTGCATGAGAAATCGGAAAGCGCATGAGGTGCATGGGAAGACGAGACTCGGAATGCTAGCCGCAAGAGGGCCGGCCGGCGCCCCTTTTGACATGCCGGGCGCTCGCGCGTTCCCTTCACCGCCAACTAGACCACTCAGTCGCCCCAGCGGACCACACGATGCGCCTTGCCACGCGTGGCTGCGATGCGGCGGGCGTTGGGCTCGTCGGTCTGCTCGACCCATGCCAGCGCGTCCGCGCGGCTACGGCCGAACTGCTCGTGGCGCCGCACGAGCCGGTCCAGGCGGAGCGAGTCCTCCACGTCGACGTACCAGACCTCGTCGAGCAGCGGCGCCGCCCCAGCCCACGGTCCATCGTCGAGCAACAGGTAGTTGCCTTCCGTGATGACCAGTTGCGTCCGGGGCAGCACGGCGATCGCGCCGGCGATCGGCTCTTCGATCTCGCGCCGGAACTCGGGCGCGTAGACGATCTCGTCCGGGCCTTGCTCGCGCAGGCGCCGCAGCAGGGCGACATAGCCCGCGCCGTCGAAGGTGTCGGGCGCACCCTTGCGGCCGGCGCGGCCCAGGCGCTGCAGTTCGACGTTGGCCAGATGAAACCCGTCCATCGGCACCACCTGCGCGCGGCCGGGCAATGCCTGCAGCAAAGCCAGCGCGAGCGTCGATTTGCCTGAACCGGGCGCGCCCACCAGCCCGAGCAGCTTGCGCCGCCCGTCGGCCAGCAGGGCTTCGATGCGCGCCAGTTCCGCGGCGGGCACCTCGATCATGGGCGCGTCATGGGTACAGGCCGCGCTCCTGGCGTGCCATCAGGATGCGCTCGCAGGCCACCGCGTAGGTGGCGGTGCGCAGGCTGATCTTGTGCTCGTCGGCCTTGTCCCAGATGTGGTTGAGCGCGTTCATCATGATGCGGTCGAGCCGCACGTTGATCTCGTCTTCGTCCCAGAAGAAGGACGAGAAGTCCTGCACCCACTCGAAGTAGCTCACCGTCACGCCGCCGGCGTTGCAGATCACGTCCGGCACCACCAGCACGCCGCGCTCGGCCAGGATATCGTCGGCGGTCGGCACGGTCGGGCCGTTGGCGCCTTCGAGCACCAGCTTGGCCTTGGTCTTCTGGGCGCGCTCGGCGGTCACCTGCCCTTCCAGGGCGGCGGGGATGAGGATGTCGCAGGCCACGTCCCAGAAAGACTCGTTGTCGATCACGTCGCCGCCCTTGAAGCCGACGACGCCGTCGGTGCGGGAGAGCGGCACCAGCGTCGCGAGGTCGAGCCCCTTGTCGTTGAAGATCGTGCCGGTGTGGTCCTGCACCGCGACGATCTTGGCGCCCGCCTCGGCGAACAGTTCGGCCGCCACCGAGCCCACGTTGCCGAAGCCCTGCACCGCGACCCGCGCGCCGCGCAGGTCGAGCCCGAGGCGACGTGCCGCCTCGCGGCCGGTCACGAACACGCCCCGGCCGGTGGCCTTCACCCGGCCGAGCGAGCCGCCCAGGTGCAGCGGCTTGCCCGTGACAACGCCGGTGGCGGTGCCGCCGACGTTCATCGAGTAGGTGTCCATCATCCACGCCATGATCTGGGCGTTGGTGTTCACGTCGGGCGCCGGGATGTCGCTGTGCGGGCCGATGATGATGCCGATCTCGCTGGTGTAGCGGCGCGTGACTTTCTCGAGCTCCTTCTGCGACAGCTTCTTGGGGTCGACGCGGATGCCGCCCTTGGCCCCGCCGTACGGCAGATTCACCGCCGCGGTCTTGACCGTCATCCAGGCCGAGAGGGCCATGACTTCCTCGAGCGTGACGTCCGGGTGAAAGCGCACACCGCCCTTGCCCGGGCCGCGCGAGAGGTTGTGCTGCACGCGGTAGCCCTCGAAGTGGGCGATGGAGCCGTCGTCCATCTCGATCGGCACGTCGACGATCAGCGCGCGCTTGGGGCGCTTGAGCGTTTCGACCCACCGGGCCAGTCCGCCCAGGTAAGGCACGACGCGATCGACTTGCGACAGGTAGGTGCCCCACGGGCTGTTGGCGGTCGGCTGGACGTAGGACAGTACGGAACTCATGGCGATCCCTTGTTGTTGAACGGATAGGCGCGACGATAGTCCTCCGCCGACCGCCGCGCCATGCCTATGCGCGTTGCTTTGGCAGTTATGCGCTAGCGGCAAGCAGCGCTGCGTTGCCGCCGGCGGCGGTGGTGTTGATGGTGAGCGTCTGCTCCGCGCAGAAGCGAAGCAGGTAGTGCGGGCCGCCCGCTTTCGGGCCCGTTCCGCTCAGCCCTTCGCCGCCGAACGGCTGCACGCCGACCACTGCGCCGATGATGTTGCGGTTGACATAGATGTTGCCGACGTGGGCCCGCGCGGCCATCGCCTGGGCGCGGCTGTCGATGCGCGTCTGGATGCCGAGCGTGAGTCCGAAGCCGAGCGCATTGATCCGGTCGATCACCGCCTGGGGTTCGCCCGACCAGCGGACGATGTGGAGCACGGGGCCGAAGATCTCGGAGGTCACGCTGTCGATGGACGGCACTTCGTAGGCATGTGGCGGCACCAGGTTCGGCACCTCCTGCGCCGGCCGCACGGGGGCCACGAGCACCTTGGCTTCCGCATTCAGTCGCTGCAGGTGGCGCTGGATGCCGTCGAAGGCCTCGCGGTCGATCACCGGGCCGACGTCGGTCGCGAGCTGCGCCGGGTCGCCGGCGACCAGTTCCTCGGCGGCGCCGCGGATCATCTCGATCACGTCGTCGGCGATGCTCTCGTGGATCAACAGCAGGCGCAGCGCCGAGCAGCGCTGGCCGGCCGAGCGGAAGGCGCTTTGCACCACTGCATCGACCACCTGCTCGGGCAGCGCGCTGGAGTCGACCACCATGGCGTTGATGCCGCCGGTCTCGGCGATCAGCGGCACGATCGGGCCGTCCTTCGCGGCGAGCGCGCGGTGAATGATCTTCGCGACCTGCGTAGACCCGGTAAACACCACCCCCGCCACGCCGGGCGCCGCGACCAGCGCGGCGCCGACGGTTTCGCCCGGGCCGTGCAGCAGTTGCAGCGCATCGGCGGGCACACCCGCGGCATGGAGCAGCTTGATGGCTTCCGACGCCACGGCCGGCGTCTGCTCGGCCGGCTTGGCCAGCACCGTGTTGCCGGTCGCGAGTGCGGCGGCCACCTGGCCCAGGAAGATCGCCAGCGGGAAATTCCACGGGCTGATGCAGACCCAGGGGCCGCGCCCGGTCAGGCGCAGCTCGTTGCTTTCGCCGGTCGGTCCGGGCAGCGCGATCGGCTGCATGATGCGCTCGGCCTCGTCGGCGTAGTAGCGCAGGAAGTCGACCGCCTCGCGAACTTCGGCGACGGCGTCGCCCCAGGTCTTGGCGGCTTCCTTGACCAGCAGCGCGCAGAAGCGCGGAAGGGCGGCGTCGAGCGCGTCGGCGGCGTGGCGCAGCGCGGCGGCGCGTTGCGCGACCGGCGCGCGCGTCCAGGAGTGGTAGCTGGCAGCGGAAGCCGCGACGGCATCCGCCGCGTGATTCGCATCGAATTCCGGTACGCCCGGCACGGTGGTGGCGGCCAGGGCGTCGAGCAGCGGCGCGCGCATCGACTCGACCGTCAGGTCGACGCCGTTGCTGTTGCGGCGCGCAGGCGGCGGTCCGTAAAGCTCGTGCGGCAAAGGTAAGGACGCCTCGCGCTCCAGCCACAGCGGGGACACCAGCAATTCATCCATGCCCACCGATTCGTCGCCCAACTGGTTCACGAAAGACGAGTTGGCGCCGTTTTCGAGCAAGCGCCGCACGAGATAGGCGAGCAGGTCCTTGTGCTGGCCGACCGGCGCGTAGATGCGCACCGGGGCATGGGTGCTCTTCATCACTTCGCGATAGACGCCCTCGCCCATCCCATGCAGCCGCTGCAATTCGAACGGTACCTCCCCCGCCATCTGCACGATGGCCGCGATGGTGGCCGCGTTGTGGGTCGCGAACTGCGGGTAGATCGCATCCGGCGCCGCCAGCAGCGCGCGGGCGCAGGCCAGATAGCTCAGATCCGTATGGTGCTTGTGCGTGAACACGGGATAGTGCGGCAGACCCAATTCCTGCGTGCGCTTGATCTCCGCATCCCAGTAGGCGCCCTTCACCAGACGGCACATCAGGCGCAGCCTGTACTTGCGCGCGATCGCCGTGACGTTCTCGACCAGCTCCAGCGCCCGCGTCTGGTAGGCCTGCATCGCGAGGCCGAAGCCGCGCCACTGCGGGCGCTCGGCCGCAACCAGCGCCGCGAGGGCTTCGAACACGTCGAGCGACAGTTCGAGCCGGTCGACCTCCTCGGCGTCGATCGTGAGATTGAGGTTCGCGTCGGCCGCCAGCACGCACAGCTGCCACACGCGCGGAACAAGCTCCTGCATCACGCGCTCACGCTGGGCGTCCTCATAGCGGGGATGCAGCGCGCTGAGCTTGATGGAGATGCCGTCGTTGTGCTCGGGCGTGCCGCTGCGGTCGGCGCCCGACGCGATGGACTGGATGGCGTTGACGTAGCTGTCGAGGTAGCGCAGCGCATCCGCGTCGGTTCGCGCACCTTCGCCCAGCATGTCGTAGCTGAAGCGCAGCGCGGCATGCTTGCGGTGCGCCGACCGGGCCTCGCCCATGGCCTCGTCGATGGTCTGGCCCAGCACGAACTGGCGGCCCAGCAACTGCACCGCGCGCAGCGTCGCGGCCACGACCGTGCGGGCGCCCAGCCTCGCCATCAGGCCCGGCTCGGCCTCCGCCTGGCCCACCCCGTCGGAAAGGTGCGGCAGGAACTTCTTCGACAGCGCGATGGCTGAAGAGGAAAGGCGCGACAGCGTCGAATCGGCGCTGCCGTCGAAGTCGGCGCGGCCCAGCTGGTCGGCGGTCAGTGCGATGGCCGTTTCGGCATCGGGCACCCGCAGCAGCGCCTCGGCCAGTCGCATCAGCGCCAGGCCTTCCGCGCTCGAGATCGGGTACTCGCGCAGAAGGCTTTCCATGGCCCAGAACGGCGGCGGCCTGTCGCGCACGGCGCGCACCCATGGGGATGCGGCGGGCACGACCAGTGCCCAGTCGAGGGCGCCTTTCAACGAGGCGAGGCGGTGCGAAACGATGTCGGCTTCGGGCCGGTAGGGGGTGGGCAGACGCATGGCAAGCAGTCGAGTAGTGAATCGATCGATGCTCCGACTTTCGCCATCGAGTTATTCACCATAAATCGACGCTCAACCGGATAATTCACTATCCATGAATCAAATCCCCTCCGATCTGGACCGCATCGACATGAAAATCCTGAAGGTTCTTCAGGAGGACGGCCGGATTTCCAATCTCAAGCTGGCCGAGACGGTGGCACTCTCACCCACCGCCGTGCTGGCGCGCGTGCAGCGCCTCGCGCGCGACGGCTTCATCCTCGGCTACGAAGCCCGACTGGACCCGCACAAGCTCGGGCGCGGCTTCACCGTGTTCGTGGAGGTACTGCTCGACCGCACCACACCCAACGTGTTCGACGAGTTCAAGGCCGCCGTGCAGGTGCGCGACGAGATCATGGAATGCCACATGGTCGCGGGCGGTTTCGACTACCTGCTCAAGACCCGCATGGCCGACATGGCGGCCTACCGCGACTTCGCGGGCACGGTGCTTTGGCAGCTGCCGGGCGTGCGCGAGACGCGGACCTATGCGGTGATGGAAGAGGTGAAGAGCAGCGCCCGGATTCCGCTGCCTGGCTAGGGCTGCGCCGAACGCTGGCCGAGCAGATAGTCGACGAACACGCGGACCCTCAACGGCACGAAACGCCGGTGCGGATACAGCAGGCTGTGCGGCCGCGAACGGCCGCTGAAGTCCCGCAGCAACTCGACCAGCCGGCCCGTGCGCAAGTCCTCCTCGACCACGAAGCGATAGGCCTGGAACACGCCGGCACCGCAGCGGGCCAGGGTGGCACCGGCGGTGACGTCGTCCGAACATGCATAGCCGCCGGCGGTCTGCAATTCGAGGTCCTGCCCGTCGCGCCGGAACAGCCAGGGAATGGTGCGCCCGCTGCTGGGCAGTTCGAACTGGATGCATTCATGGACCCGAAGGTCATCGAGGGTCGTGGGCATTCCGTGGCGCAGCAGGTAGTCGGGCGAAGCGACGACAACCAGCGGCGAGTCCTCCAGATGGCGTGCGACCAGCGTCGAGTCGCCCGTCGCACGCGCCCGTATCGCCAGGTCGTAACCCTCTTCCGCGAAGTCGATGTTGCGATTGCTGACGTTGACCTCGACCTTCACCTCCGGAAAACGCTCGCGGAATGCAGGCAGCAGCGGCAGAAGGCGATAGTGGCCATAGGTCGTCGGCGCGCTGATGCGCAACAGGCCGGACGGCGCGACCTGGTGGCCGGTGACTTCGCGCTCGGCTTCGACCAGTTGGTTCAGGGCCTGCCGGCACTGTTCGAAATACATGCGCCCGGCTTCGGTCAGACGCATCTGGCGCGTGGTCCGTGTGAAGAGCCGCACGCCAAGCCGCTGCTCCAGCCGCGAGATCGAACGGCTGACGGCCGCAGGCGTCACCGAAGCAGTCGCCGCCGCGGCCGTGAAGCTGCCTTGCTCGGCGGCGAGGCAGAACAGTTCGATGCTGCCCAGCATCACATCGTCGAACTGTCGGTTCATGGGGCATGGGTCCGCTGATTCGGTCTATTCATTACATCATGTACTCATAGATGTTCTTCTTTGCTACTTTAAGCGATGAAAAAACATCAATAAAGTCGATGTAACAGATCCAGCGGCCCGCCCAGCTCTGTCAACCCTCCACTTCAAAGGACTGTTTCCATGACCTCCAACACTTCCAAGGTCGCCGTCATCACAGGCGCCTCCAGCGGCATCGGTGCAGCGCTCGTCAAGGCTTACCGCAAGGCCGGTTTCCGGGTCGTCGCCAACTCGCGCTCGATGGGCGCCAGCGCGGATCCGGACATCCTGGCGATCGCGGGCGACGCCGCGGAGTCCGCAACGGCCGACCGGATCTTCAGCGAGGGCGTGGATCGCTTCGGCCGCATCGACACTCTGGTCAACAACGCCGGGATCTTCACGGCCAAGCCTTTCACCCAGTTCACCGGCGAGGACTGGGCGGCGAACATCGGCACCAACCTGGCCAGCTTCTTCCACATCAGCCAACTGGCTCTGAAGCGGATGGAAGCGCAGGGCTCGGGCCACATCGTCCAGATCACGACGAGCCTCGCCGAGCAGCCGATCAACGGCGTGCCGTCGGTACTCGCGTCCCTGACCAAAGGCGGACTGAACGCCGCCACCAAGTCGCTGGCCATCGAATACGCGTCGCGTGGCATTCGCGTGAATGCGGTCTCTCCCGGCATCATCAAGACGCCGATGCATCCGGCGGAGAACCACGCCATGCTTGGCGGCCTGCATCCGCTGGGCCGAATGGGCGACATCGAGGACATCGTCGATGCCGTGCTGTTTCTCGAGAAGGCTTCATTCGTGACGGGTGAAATCCTTCACGTCGACGGTGGCCAAGCCGCTGGTCACTGGTGAATTCGCAAACCGCAGTGACCCAACATGCCCTACATCAAGATTGAAATCACGCGCGAAGGCGTCACTCAGGACCAGAAGAAGCAGTTGATCGCTGGCGCCACGGAACTGATGGTGCGCGTGCTGGACAAAGACCCGGCCACCACCTTCGTGGTGATCGATGAAGTGGATCTCGACAACTGGGGCGTGGGTGGCCGCACCGTTGCCGAACTGCGCCGCGAACAAGCCGCAGCCCGACGAACCTGAGGGGCTGGCTCGGAGCGAGACGCCAGCGGGGTACCTCGCGCCGCAGCCCCGGCTAGCGCTGGCCGAAGATCGCGGAGCCGATCCGAACCATGGTGCTGCCGGCGGCGACTGCGGCTTCGAGGTCGCCCGACATTCCCAAAGACAGCGTGTCGACCTCGATCCCGGCCGCCCGAATCTGCTCGAACACCGCCCCGGCGAGCAGGAACAGCGCGCGCTGCGCCGCGAAAACCGGAGCCGGTTCAGGGATCGCCATCACCCCGCGCAGCCGCAAACGTGGCAACGCCGCCACAGCGCGCGCCAGGGCCAGCGCTTCCCCGACCGCCACACCCGACTTATTGGCCCCGCCGTCCACATTCACCTGCAGGCACACCTGCAAGGGCGGAAGATCCGCAGGCCGCTGCTCGGCGAGGCGCTCGGCGATCTTGAGTCGATCAATGCTGTGCACCCAGTCGAAATGTTCCGCCACCACACGCGTCTTGTTGCTCTGCAGCGGGCCGATGCAGTGCCATTCGAGCTGGCCGCGCAGATCGGCCAAGGCTTCGATCTTGGCGACGCCTTCCTGCACGTAGTTCTCGCCAAAGGCCTTCTGACCAGCCGCGTGGGCCTCGCGCACGGCCTCGGCTGGAAAGGTCTTCGAAACCGCAAGCAAGTGCACGCTCGCAGGATCGCGTCCGACTGCTGTGCACGCGGTCACGATTCGAGCCTGAACTTGCTGGAGCTTGTCGCCAATCATCGTCATAATCTTCAAAGTCGTATCAAAACGTCACCAAGGAATTGCGTGGACATTACCCAACTGCTCGCTTTTAGCGTCAAGAACAAGGCGTCCGACTTGCATCTGTCGTCCGGCCTTCCACCCATGATCCGGGTGCACGGCGACGTGCGGCGCATCAATGTCGACGCGCTCGACCACAAGGCCGTTCACGCCATGGTGTACGACATCATGAGCGACACGCACCGCAAACATTACGAAGAGTTCCTCGAGGTCGACTTCTCGTTCGAGATCGACGGCTTGGCGCGCTTCCGGGTGAACGCCTTCAACCAGGCGCGTGGCGCTGCGGCGGTGTTTCGGACCATTCCGTCCAAGATCCTGACGCTGGAGCAACTCAACGCGCCCAAGATTTTCGGCGACCTCGCGCTCAAGCCCCGTGGCCTGGTACTCGTGACCGGCCCGACCGGCTCCGGCAAGTCGACCACGCTGGCCGCGATGATCAACTTCCTCAACGAAACCGAGTACGGCCACATCCTGACGGTCGAGGACCCGATCGAGTTCGTGCACGAATCCAAGAAGTGCCTGATCAACCAGCGCGAAGTCGGGCCCATGACGCTTTCCTTCGCCAACGCGCTGCGCTCCGCGCTGCGTGAAGACCCGGACGCGATCCTCGTCGGCGAAATGCGCGACCTCGAAACGATCCGCCTCGCGATGACCGCGGCCGAAACGGGCCACCTCGTGTTCGGCACGCTGCACACCTCGTCGGCCGCCAAGACCATCGACCGGATCATCGACGTCTTCCCCGGCGAAGAGAAGGAAATGATCCGCGCGATGCTGTCGGAGTCGCTCCAGGCCGTGATCTCGCAGACGCTGTGCAAGACCAAGGACGGCCAGGGCCGCGTCGCCGCGCACGAGATCATGCTGGGCACGCCCGCCATCCGGAACCTGATCCGCGAGGGCAAGGTGGCGCAGATGTATTCGTCGATCCAGACCGGCAGTGGCCAGGGTATGCAGACGCTGGACCAGAACCTCACGGACCTCGTGCGCCGCAGTGTCATTTCCTCCGCAGAAGCGCGGGGCAAGGCAAAGATCCCCGAGAATTTCCCTGGCTGACCAGCCCCTGAAACCGCCGCACCCGGAGCACCTAAATGGAACGCGATCAAGCCAGTCAGTTCATCAACGACCTGCTGAAGCTCATGGTGAGCCGCAATGGCAGCGACTTGTTCATCACGGCCGAGTTTCCGCCGGCGATCAAGGTCGACGGCAAGGTCACCAAGGTGTCGCAGCAGGCGCTCGGAGCCCAGCACACGCTGGCGCTCACCCGCTCCATCATGAACGACCGCCAGACGGCCGAGTTCGAGCGCACCAAGGAATGCAACTTCGCGATCTCGCCGACCGGCATTGGCCGTTTCCGCGTCAACGCCTTCGTGCAGCAGGGCAAGGTCGGCATGGTGCTGCGGACCATTCCCGCCAAGCTGCCGACCATCGACGGCCTGGGCATGCCGCAGGTCCTCAAGGATGTGGCGATGACCAAGCGCGGCCTCACCATCCTGGTCGGCGCGACCGGCTCGGGCAAGTCGACCACGCTCGCCGCGCTGATCGACTGGCGCAACGAGAACTCCTTCGGCCACATCGTGACCGTGGAAGACCCGGTCGAATTCGTGCACCCGCACAAGAACTGCGTGGTGACGCAACGTGAAGTCGGCATCGACACCGACAGCTGGGAAGCCGCGCTGAAGAACACGCTGCGTCAGGCACCCGACGTGATCCTGATGGGCGAAATCCGCGACCGCGAGACCATGGAGCACGCCGTGGCCTTCGCCGAAACGGGCCACCTGTGCATGGCCACGCTGCACGCCAACAGCGCCAACCAGGCGCTGGACCGGATCATCAACTTCTTCCCCGAAGAGCGCCGCGCACAGCTGCTGATGGACCTGTCGCTGAACCTGCGCTCGCTGGTGTCCCAGCGCCTGATTCCGACCGAAGACGGGCATGGACGCATCGCCGCCGTCGAGATCCTGCTGAACACGCCGCTGATCTCCGACATGATCTTCAAGGGCGAGGTCGGCGAGATCAAGGAGATCATGAAGAAGAGCCGCAACCTCGGCATGCAGACTTTCGACCAGGCGCTGTTCGACCTGTTCGAAGGCAATGCGATCAGCTTCGAGGACGCGATCCGCAATGCCGACTCGGCGAACGACCTTCGCTTGCAGATCAAGCTCAATAGCCAGCGCGCCCGAACGACCGACCTCTCGGCCGGAACCGAGCACTTCGCGATCGTCTAGGGCGCGGCCCATGGGGCGATAAGCTATCGCCCCATGAGCAGCCTCAACCCTAAATCCTACGACTCCATCCCCTCGCAAAAGGTCGCCTTCCTCGGCCTGGGCGTGATGGGCTATCCCATGGCCGGCCACCTCGCGCTGGCTGGCCACGACGTGACGGTCTACAACCGGACCGACGCCAAATCCATCGCCTGGCAGCAGGAATTCAAGCCGCAGGCCAAGGGCACCCTGACCCACTCTGCCACGCCGCGGGGCGCGGCCTCCAATGCGGACATCGTCTTCTGCTGCGTCGGCAACGACGACGATCTTCGTTCGGTCGTGCTCGGCGACAACGGCGCCTTCGCGGGCATGGCCAAGGGATCGGTGTTCGTCGATCACACCACGGCTTCGGCCGACGTGGCGCGTGAACTCTCTAAGGCCGCGATCGAACGCGGCCTGCAGTTCATCGACGCCCCCGTCTCGGGCGGCCAGGCCGGTGCGCAGAACGGCGTGCTGACGGTGATGTGCGGCGGCGACTCGGCCACCTTCGATCGCGTCAAGCCCGTGACGGCCGCCTTCGCGCGCGCCGTTACCCGGGTGGGCGAGAGCGGCGCGGGCCAGCTCGCGAAGATGGTCAACCAGATCGCGATCGCCGGACTGGTGCAAGGCCTCTCCGAAGCCATCGCCTTCGGCCAGCGCGCCGGACTCGACATGAACGAAGTGCTCGGCGTCATCGGCAAGGGCGCGGCTCAGAGCTGGCAGATGGACAACCGCGGCAAGACCATGATCGAAGGCAAATTCGATTTCGGCTTTGCGGTCGACTGGATGCGCAAGGACCTCGGCCTCGTGCTCGACGAAGCCAAGCGCAACGGCGCCCGGCTTCCGGTGACAGCGCTGGTCGACCAGTTCTACGCCGATGTGCAGCAGTCCGGCGGCAATCGCTGGGACACGTCGAGCCTGATCACCCGGCTCAAGTAAAGAAAAGAGGCGCCGCCTCAGCGGACGGGCGACGTCGTCGCACCGCCGGAAGGCGTCGACGGCAGCGGCTCCATCGGCGGCAGCGGCACGCGCGAACTCGAAGCCCCGCCTGTTCCACCCTGCGTGGCGCCGCCTTGCGAGGGCTGCTGCTGTGGCTGGCTCTGGATGTTCGCCAGATCCTGCTCGCTGACGATCTCCACCACGCGCACGACCTTCGTCACGCCCGACACGCCACGCGCGATATCGGTGGCGCGATCGGTCTCGCGGCGGGTGGCGATGCCCATCATGTACACCGTGCCCCGCTCGGTCACGACCTTGAACGAATTCGCGAAGACGTCCTTAGCATCGAGCAGCGAGGCCTTCACCTTGCCGCTGATGAAGGTGTCGTTCGAACGATCCTGGAAGCTCGCCGGCGGGCCGACCGTCAGCTCGTTGACGACCGAGCGCACGTTGTCGACGCGGCGGACCACCTCCTCGACCTTGACGCGATCCGCCTCCGTGCCTACCGAGCCCGTCAGCAGGACCTGACGGTTGAAGCTCGTGATGGTGACGTACATGTTGTCGTTGGCGATCTCGCGGATGCGCGCGCCGCCACGCAGTTCGATGCCCTGGTCATCCACCTGCGCGCCGGAGCTGCGGCGGTCCGTCGCCACCATGCCCACGCCAACAGCCGCGGCCCCTCCGACGACCAGCGGAACGCAGGCGGAAAGGCCGGCGACCAATACGGCGCCTGCAGCCAATGCCATCGCGATGCGTTGAGTGGATCTCGTCGTCATAGATAGGACCTTCCAGTGCTTGTGGGTGTGAGATGGATGATGCGCAGGCCGGCCGAGGCATCCCATTCGGAAACCTGTTTGACGTCCTGCTGCTGGATGAGTGGGGTCGGTGCGCAAAAGTTCTGTCCCGGGCTCACGCCGGTCAGTGCCTTGCCAGCTCCCTGTCTCCGATCGCGGCGAGTTTAGCCCAGCGAATTCGAAGGCCCGTTACCGCGTGTCATCGCCCAGCTCCTACACGCAGCCATCAAGGTGCTTCCCTACAATTCGCGCTCGTCGGCGGCTCGCCCACCAGGTGGTGGCGCAGTTGTTGCAAGTCTCGATTCGTGTCGGTTCGCAGGTGGCGAACGAGGAAGGATTCACCTTGAAGCAAGCCCCTGGGTCGCAGACGCAATTTCTCCGAAAGATGACGGGCGCCATCGCGGCGCTGGTCCTCGGCGGATGCAACTCCTTCGCACCGGTCAACCCGCCCATCGACCATGTCGACCTGGACAGCGGCTACCGCGTCGGCAACATGCTGAAGCGCACCCACGGCGTCAAAAACGATGCGGACACGCTGTTTCTCCTGACCTTCTCGGGCGGCGGCACGCGCGCGGCGGCGTTCTCTTATGGCGTGCTCGAAGAACTGCGGCGCACGAACGTCATGGTGAAGGGCCAGCCGGTCAATCTCCTATCGGAGGTCGATGCCATCGCCGGCGTCTCCGGCGGCAGTTTCACCGCGCTGGCCTACGCGCTCTATGGCGACCGGCTGTTCACGGAATACGAGCCGCGCTTCCTCAAGCGCAATGTGCAGGGTGCCCTCACCTGGGGCGCGCTGAATCCCCTCAACTGGTTTGCGCTGGGCAGCGGCCTCTACGGGCGCTCGGAGTTCGCGGCCGACTACTACGACCAGATCCTCTTCGGCGGCGCGACCTTCGATGACCTCCTCGACAAGCCCACGCCGGTGACCGCCGTCACCGGCACGGACCTCTCGACCGGCGCGCGCTTTCCGTTTTCTCAGGACCACTTCGACCTGCTGTGCTCCGACCTGGGCAGGGTGAGGCTGGCGCGCGCAGCCGCAACCTCGTCCGCCGTGCCCGCCGTGCTGTCGCCGGTCACGTATCACAACTACGGTGGCACCTGCGGTGCGGTCATGCCCGCGTGGGTGAAGGACGTCACCAAGGCCGAGGGCCCCGAGCGCCCGGCTGGCCGCGCCCTGCTGCGCTACCGGGACATCCAGAGCTTCCAGGACAGCAAGAACCGCCCGTATCTCCACGTGGTCGACGGCGGCGTCTCCGACAACCTCGGCTTGCGCGGGCTTCTCGAAGCGCTGGAAGAGGTGGAAGCGAGCCCGGCCTTTCAGCAGCAGGTAGGGCTGCAGCACATTCGCAGGATCGTGGTAGTGGTGGTCAACTCGCGCTCGGCGCCGGACACCGATTGGGACCGCCGCGCCATTGCACCGGGGATCGTCTCGCAGCTGCTGCAATCGTCGAGCGTGCCGATCGATCACTTCTCCTACGAATCGGTCGAACTGCTCAAGGACATTGCCCAGCGCTGGGCCGACAAGCGCGAGCTGGCGGTGGCCGAGCTGCGGCTGGGCGGGATGTCGAAAACCCAAGCCGAGGCGTCGGTGATGAAGCTGAGCTTTGACGCCATCGACGTGAGCTTCGATGAAATCCAGGATCCCGAGGAGAAGCGCTACTTCATGAACCTGCCCACCAGCTTCGTGCTGCCGGACGAGGCCGTGGACCGTCTGCGCGCACTCGGTGGACGGCTGCTGCGCGAATCTCCGACCTATCGCGGCCTGCTGCAGAGAATCGACGACAGCAACCCGCCGTCGAAGCGAGGCGCAGCCGCAGCGCAGTGACTGCGCCGGCTCAGGCCGACAGGAGCGACGAATCGCTGTCCTGATCGCCGAGCAGTTGCGCGTCGACGCCGTCGCACAGGCAGTGCAGCGTCAGCAGGTGCACCTCGTGGATGCGCGCCGCGCGCTCGTGCGGCACGGTGACCTGGACATCGGTTTCGCGCAGCGCGCGCCCTACCGCCCCACCCGAGCCTCCGCCCGAGCTGCCGGCGTTGCCGAGCAGTGCGACGACCGTCATGTCCCGCGCATGGGCCGCTTCGACCGCCGCCAGCACCGCGGCGGACTGGCCGCTCGCGCTCAGGACGAGCAGCACGTCGCCGGCCTGGCCGAGGGCGCGGACCTGCCGCGCGAAGCGGTCGGCGTCGAGTGCATCGGGCGTGTCGGCCGCGGGATCGGTCGGGTCGCCAGGCAAGGCGATCGCGGCCAGCTCGGGGCGATCGCGCTCGAAACGGCCGACGAACTGCGAAGCGAACTGCGCCGCCAGAAAGCCGGAGACGCCCGCGCCGCACGCGAGGATCTTGCCTCCGCTGGTGACGCACGCGAGCAGCGCCTGCATCGCTTGCGAAATGGGTTTACCGAGAAGGGGGCCTGCCTGGTACTTCAGGTCGGCGCTGTCGATGAAATGCTGCTGGATGCGTTGCTCAAGCATGGGGCGGGATGATAACTGCGCGATGGAGCGCGCTCAGTGAAACAAAACGTGTACCGCAATGGAGCCGGGATCGGCCCGATGGGTTCCGCGAACGGCTCAGCCCGCATCGAAAGCGCCCTGGATCCACTCGATGCGCTCCTCGATCAGCACCACGTCGAATCGGCACGGCGGCAGCACGCGAAGCCGGCTGATGTAGTGCCGCGCCGCGAAGATGATGCGGCGCTGCTTCCCGCCGGTGATGCTGCCGCCGGCGCCGCCATGCGTGCCGCTGGCGCGCTGTCGCACCTCGACGAACACCAGCGTGCCGTCGCGTGGATCGCGCATGATCAGGTCGATCTCGCCGCCGCCGCGGCCGGGGGTTCGATAATTGCGCGCGACCAGGCTCAGGCCCGCCGCCTGCAAGTGGTCGAGCGCGGCGTCTTCCGCCGCGTCGCCTCGCTGCTTTGTCGTCACCTGCGGCGACCTCCCTGTCGTCTTGTTCTGGAGAAACCCATTGACCTCACTCGCACCCGCTTCGTTCGGCGCTGCCCTGCAGGCCGCGCGCGATGCCGCGGGCGCGCAGCATTATCCGCAGGCGACGCTCTACGTGGTCGCGACGCCGATCGGCAACCTGGCGGACATCACGCTGCGCGCGCTGCACGTCCTGCAGATCGTCGATGCCGTGGCGTGCGAGGACACCCGCCACACGCAAAGCCTGCTGCGCGCCTATGGCATCGAGCGCACATCCGCCCAGCTCATGGCACTTCACCAGCACAACGAGGCCGAGGCTGCACAGGCCGTGATCGCCAGGCTGGCGAACGGTGAGCGCGTTGCCTACGTCAGCGACGCCGGCACGCCCGGAGTGAGCGACCCTGGCGCACGCCTGGTTGCCGCAGTGCGCGAGGCAGGCTACCGCGTGCTGCCGCTGCCCGGTGCCAGCAGCGTGACGACGCTGGTCGGTGCGGCGGGCTTGGTTGCGACGGGCGACGCCGGCAGCGCATTCGTCTTCGCCGGCTTCCTGCCCAGCAAGACGGGCGAGCGCGATGCCGCCGTGCTCGAACTGGCCGACGAGCCGCGCAGCGTGGTGCTGCTCGAAGCGCCTCATCGCATCGAGGCGCTGGCGCGTGCCCTGGCGACCCTCGGCGAGCGGCAGATCACCGTGGGCCGCGAGCTCACGAAGCAGTTCGAGGAAATCGCAACCGTTACCGCGGCCGCCCTCCCCGACTGGTTCGCGGCAAGCCGCGATCGCACGCGCGGCGAGTTCGCCCTGGTGCTGCATCCCAAGCCTGCGACGGCTGACGACGGTGTCGAAGGCGAGCGCGTGCTGCGCCTGCTGCTGGCCGAACTGCCGGTCAAGAGCGCGGTGCGCGTGGCAGCCGAGATCAGCGGCGCACCGCGCAATGCGCTTTACGACGCGGCCCTGCGCATCCGCGAAGAGCCCAACGACTAGGCGCCTCGCTGCCCTTCGCGATCAGCCGTCGAGTTCGGGATACGCCCGGAAGATGCCGTCCTCGTTGAAGGGGATGCGGCGAGGGCTCTGCAGATACTCTTGCACCCGCTGGCGGCGGCTCACCTTCGTCGCGAGCTTGGCGACGGCGGGCGTCCGCGCGAGTGCCCGCGCCGTCGCCTTCGGAAACGCGTAGCGCAACCCCGCCACGAGTTGGAACAGCGACAGGTCGGCGTAGGTCAGGACGTCGCTGACCAGATGCAGGTCACCGGCGGGATTGCGCTGCAGGATCAGCTCGAACCAGTCGAGGAACTTGGGAATGCGCTCCTCGCGAAACGCCTTCGCCCGCTTTAGTGCCGCCTCGCGCTGGTCTTCGTAGTAGAGGCCCGTCGACAGCGGATGGTGCGTGTCGTGCGCCTCGGCCACCGCATCGGCGATGGTGAGCTGTAACTGGTGCGCCCAGATCCCGTCGGCGTCGCCTACACCTGCAAGCCCCAGGCGTGGACCCAGGTACAGGAGGATCGCCGCGGTCTGCCCGACGACGATGTCGCCATCGACCAGGAAGGGCGGCGCGAACGAGGGACGCGGATTGCCTGGATCGGCCAGGCGACGCCCCAGCCCTGCCTCACCGCCGCCTTTCGAAGGCGGTTCGCGCGCCACGTCGACATAGGCCGCGCCGGCAGCCTCCAGCGCCAGACGCACGAATTCGCCGCGGCCCTGGATCGTGGGCCAGTAGTGCAGTTGGTACGTCACACGCCCTCCGCGCCACAAGCCGCCGGGTAAGCCGGGCCTACTGTCCGACCACCGACCAGCCCGCTTCCTGGTTCGTCTTGTCGTTCTCGTATTCCCAGCGCGTGCCGCAGGCGTCGCAGCGGTAGCTGGTCAGCGTGACCGTGTGGCTGCCGCCATCTGCATCGCTGCGCACGGCCTTGCGGCTGGACTGCTGCACGAGTTCGGCGTGCCCCGGCGCGCGGCGCCAGTTCCGCTGGATGCCAGCGCAGGAGGCGCAGAGCGTCATCTTCTTCAGCTCGGCGGCTCTTTGGTTGCTCTCGTTCGTCATGCGGCCTCTGCTTCCCTTGGATTGATCATTTGATCGGGCATGTTAACGACGCGACAACGATGCCAATGCCAGCGCCAGCTGGGTACCCACCTCGGCGTTGTGCTTCACCAGCGCGATGTTGGTCGCGAGGCTGCGCCCGCCGGTCAGAGCCTTGATGCGCGCCAGCAGGAAGGGCGTCACCGCCTTGCCCGCGATGCCTTGCGCCTTGGCCTCGTCGAGCGCTTGCCGCGTCAGCGCGTCGATCTCCTCGCGCGGCATCGCGGCCGACTCGGGGACCGGCGTGCTCAGCACGACGCCGCCTGCAAGCCCCAGATCCCACTTGGTGCAGATGAAGCGGGCCTGCGCCTCCGCGTCGTCGAACCGGTAGTCCGCGCTGAAACCGCTGTCGCGCGTGTAGAAGGCCGCGAAGTTGTCCTGCTCGCAGCTGAGTACCGGCACGCCGTGCGTTTCCAGGTATTCGAGCGTGAGCCCGATGTCGAGGATGGACTTGGCGCCCGCGCACACCACGGCCACCGACGTCTTCGCCAGCTCCTGCAGATCGGCTGATATGTCGAAGCTCTCCGGCGCACCGCGGTGCACGCCGCCGATGCCGCCGGTCACGAAAACCTCGATGCCAGCGAGCGCCGCGCAGATCATGGTGCCGGCCACCGTGGTCGCGCCGAGCCCGCTGCCGGCCAGCACGGCCGGCAGGTCGCGGCGGCTGACCTTCTGCGCCTCCTTCGAGCGGCCGAGCAGTTCCAGTTCGTCATCGGACAGCCCGATGCGGATGCGTCCGCCGATCACCGCGATCGTCGCGGGCTCGGCGCCCAGACCGCGGATCAGCGCTTCCACCTCGCGCGCCGTGCGGACGTTCTCCGGGTACGGCATGCCGTGGGCAATGATGGTCGATTCGAGCGCCACGACCGGGCGCCCGGCGGCCTGCGCCGCGGCCACGGGAGCGCTGAAGGTCAGCCAGGAGCGGGCAAGTTCGGGAGCCATCGGGGTGTCTCTATCTCCAAAGGCCAATGCGCCGATCCGCATTCGGGAGGGGTCGGAGCCTCCCCTCGGGGGGGCCACTTTTGCGGAGTATCCGAGCATACTGCCGGCTCCGCCATCCTCCCCCCAACCCATTCCCACAAGGAGCTTGACCATGCCCTTCATCACCACCAAAGACGGCACCGAGATCTACTACAAGGACTGGGGCCAGGGCCAGCCGATCGTCTTCTCGCACGGCTGGCCTCTGTCGGCGGACGACTGGGACAACCAGATGCTGTTCTTCCTGGCGCAGGGCTACCGCGTGATCGCGCACGACCGGCGCGGCCACGGCCGGTCGACGCAGACATGGACCGGCAACGAGATGGACACCTACGCCGACGACCTCGCCGCACTCACCGCCGCGCTGGACCTGAAGGACGCCATCCACGTCGGGCACTCCACAGGCGGCGGCGAAGTTGCGCGCTACCTCGGACGCCACGGCACGAAGCGTGTCGCCAAGGCCGTGCTGATCGGCGCGGTGCCGCCGATCATGGTGAAGTCAGAGGCCAACCCGGGCGGCCTGCCGATCGACGTGTTCGACGGCATCCGCGCCGGCGTCGCCGGCAACCGCGCCGAGTTCTACCGCGACATCACTCTGCCCTTCTACGGCTACAACCGCCCCGACGCGAAGATCTCCGAAGGCATCCGCCAGAACTGGTGGCGGCAGGGAATGATGGGCGGCATCAAGGCGCACTACGACTGCGTGAAGGCCTTCTCGGAAACCGACTTCACCGAAGACCTGAAGAAGATCGACGTGCCGACCTTCGTCATGCACGGCGACGACGACCAGATCGTGCCCATTGCCGATTCGGCGCTGCTGTCGTCGAAGCTGGTGAAGGGTGCGGAGCTGAAGGTGTATCCGGGGCTGCCGCATGGGATGTGCTCGACGCATCCGGATGTGATCAACAAGGACTTGTTGGCGTTCATCAAGGGCTGATTGAGCGTTTGTTCCTGCGGCCGATGCCGGCCGCCTCGAAGGAGAGAACCATGAGCACTGCCTTGCTGCTGGTCGACCCGTACAACGACTTTCTCTCGGAGGGCGGCAAGCTGCAAGGCCGCGCCAAGGCCGTGATCGACCAGACGGACACGATCGCCAACATGCGCCAGGTGGTCGCGGCTTGCAGGACGGCGGGCATCCGCGTGTTCTATGTGCCGCATAACCGCTCGAAGCCTTCGGACTTCAGCGGGTGGGCGCATCCGACGCCCTATCAGCTGGGCGGGCATCGCATCCAGCTATTTGCCGAAGGCACCTGGGGGGCGGAGTGGCATCCGGATTTTCAGCCGGAGGCTGAGGACGTGATGATCAAGGAGCATCGCGGGTCGAGCGGGTTTGCGAATACGGATCTGGATATTCAGTTGCGGCAGCATGGGGTGAGCAAGGTGGTGCTGATCGGGTTGCTGGCGAATACCTGCATCGAGACGACGGGGAAGTTCGCGGTGGAGCTGGGGTATCACGTGACGCTCGTGCGTGATGCGACCGCGGCGTTTTCCATGGAGGCGATGAAGGTCGCGCATGAGATCAACGGGCCGACGTATGCGCATGCGATCGTGACGACCGCCGAGTTGCTCGCGACATGGAGCGGCGGCGAAAGTGGGTGACACGGCCGAGGGTCAGGCACGCACTGCCGCGGCTCGACTCTCGTCTTCCTGGTCGAGGAAAACACGGGCGGCAGGCCCCGTGAGAAGCACGAGGTCGACGTCCTGCTTCACCAATTGCGCCCGCACGTCGTCCGTTCTAACAATGCGCCTGATCGCGTCGGCCAGCTTGTCGACGATCGCGCCGGGCGTGCCCGGTGGTGCGTAGATGCCGTCGACCTTGCCACCACTGTTCTTCAGCCACTCGATGTGGCTTTGGAGGTCGGGCACGGGCGTGGACGAATTCTCCGCCACGCCGCATGGCAACAGGCTGACCAGCGCCACGGGCACGAAGGCGGCGCGCGGGTTGCTTGGGCGCTGGTTGAAGATCTGCGGCGCGATCGACATCGTCGTGGTGCTACTCATCAGCAGCGTGTAGCCATCCGGCGCCGCCCGCGCCACTGCCGCGAGTCCCAAGGTGCCACCCACGCCGGGTGTCAATGTCGACCGGCTGACCGAACTCGGCACCGAGCTTGCCAGCCACCATCCGCGCGATGTTTTCGATGGCGCCGCTGCGTAAGGAGCCGACAACCATGCGGATCGGGCGGGTGGG
Organism: Variovorax sp. J22R115; assembly: GCF_030317005.1. NCBI lineage: Bacteria > Pseudomonadati > Pseudomonadota > Betaproteobacteria > Burkholderiales > Comamonadaceae > Variovorax > Variovorax sp. J22R115. The sequence continues at coordinate 192,295 of NZ_JASZYM010000011.1, forward strand.
GTAGGTCGAGGCAGGTGGCTCGAACGCCTGGGCCGTCTGCCGCAAGCAGGATGTGGCGGCGAGGGCGAGGTGTCTGAGTAAGTGGTGCATGGTGTCTCCCTGAAACTCGTTGTTGGAACTGCCGCGAAGAGCCCCACGTTTCGCGCGTACAGATGCGCGAGTTGACGAGACCCGCATCACACAGTCGCAGGTAGCGAATCGCTTGAAGCGACCCCAGTCCTTCGTGTCGAAATACGAGAACGGAGAGCGGCAACTCGACGTGGTCGAATTCATGGATGTGTGCAAAGCGCTCGGCGTTTCACCAGCGGCGCTGATCAATCAGCTTTTATGAGCACTGTTTGTCTGCGCACTGACGACACGCCGTCCTTGTTCGATGGCCACATGGACCGTTGGCTGAGAGATCTGCTCCAAGCAAGGCGAGCCCACCGCCGGCCAAGCGTGCTGCCAAGTTGGACGCACGCACTCGCAAGACTGGTAGTGCGTGGACTCTGGGAGAAACGAAAAAGGCCGGGAGCATTTGCATGCTTCCGGCCTCAAATTTGGTCGCCGCCAGGAATCGAAATGTCTTCCAAAACCCGCGTGCATGCTGGCAAGATGAGATTTCATACTTCGCAATACCGACAAAAATACCGACAAACTTCAACGTGTCGCGCGGGTGCAACGTCCACGCAGGACGTGGCCGCTTTTTGTTGGCATTGCGGCCGCGAGGATCTCACAAAAATTGATGGCGCCAGGACCTCAGGACCTCAGGACCTCAGGACCTCAAGCCAAAGAGTGTCCCGCCCGTGCGGTCAGACGGAAAACGGCTGAAACCTGAAGCAGTGATGGCGGCGAAGTCGCCAACTCATTCGCAATGAGAAGGTCGGGTGTTCGATTCAGCTCTCCGGCACCAATCGCAGTAGCCACCATGTAGCCACCAGTACAGGGTTATCGATGCTGCGGCAGCGGTGTGATGGCTTGAGCACAGACGGTGACGTGCGCGCAGATGCGCAGCCGCGGCCTGATTGATGCCACTCATTAAGTCGTGCCGCGGATTTCAGATTTCGTAGTGCAAGTAGTGGCGACCATTCGGGTGCGGGAGTCGATTCTCATAGAGGGAGGCCAGCAACCCGCACGGCCAAGGTGCGCCGGAGTTTTTGTGTGCATCAATCCACGATTGTTGTCGTACGAAATCACGCGAACGAATTTCTGAAGTAGATATGGCGGGCGGGGATGGGACGCACTGGCACTTGGCGTGGCGGCTGCCCCGTTCCACAATCCCGCCATGAGTACGCCATGCAAGCGCGGCAAGCCAGTCGGCTCCCGGAAATCCGGTGGCCGACTGAAGGGCACGCCGAACCTGGTGACGCGCGAGTTTCGCGAGACGGTGAACGAACTGCTCAGAGGCTTTGCCGACAAGATTCCACTCTGGCTCGATGCTGTCGCAGAAGGTGATCCCCCGGTCGGACGCCCTCCCGACCCTGCGCGTGCACTTGATCTGTTGGCGAAGCTTGCCGAATTCGCGGCGCCCAAGCTGGCCCGCATGGAGCACATGGACGACATGGGCGGTGGTCGGGCCCCGGCCACGCTCATTGAAATCGAATTTGTGCACGCGCAGGCGCCAGCCTATCTCGCCAGCCAGACCCCCTGATGCGGCCATGTCCGTGGCTTGTGCTCGACTTGGCTGCGTCGAGTATGACGATCAGAAAAGTCGGATTTCTGGTCGGCAGGCCCGCGCTGGGAAACGTTCGCGCGCGATCAGATTCCCGTTAACCGAATGATCGCGTTGGTCGGACGCGGTGACGAGCATGAGTGTTGACATGCCGCTTCGGTGTGCGCTTTCCAAGCATCGTCTTGTTGCTACGATGCGCTGCGGCGCCGCGCACTGGTCCGACCACCACGATGATCGCCGTGCTCCTGCGTCATCGACGCGCTGCTGGGTTCGTAGCGATGTGTTTCCCCCGCCGAGCGGCTGAAGAGCTGCTCGCGCAGTTGATGACGGAAGGTGGGTGGCTCAAATGATGTACGAAGACATAGTTGCCGATCTTGCAGCGCGCACATCCGCGAACTTGAGAGCCATTCGGGAAATTCGCCAGAACAATCGCGAAGCTCCAGTCTATGAAGTGACACAACTGATCAATTCAATGCTGGGTTTATTGGTATTCCCGCAACAGCGCTATGTGGACCGCATCCCAAGGACACCTCTCGCGGAATTGCAAGAGCAAGGGTGGCCCGTACCGAAGGTTACCGGTAACCATCCACAGGTAGAGGATCTTCGAGATTTGGTCCGTATGCTGCGCAACGCGATTGCACACTTCAACCTTGCATTTCGTCCAGATGCCGAGAACGAGATCAAGACGCTGACGGTTTGGAACACCAATCTTAAGGGCACGGAGACATGGAGGGCTGAACTATCCATTGCAGACCTCGACGCCATCACCGAGAGGTTTATTGAGCTTCTCCTGAATCGCGAAACGTATCAGTGAGAAGTTAGCCTAAGAAAAAGCATTCTTTGCTTCCAACTCGGCATGCGATTCGACGACTTGGAAATTGAAAGGGCTATGGCCGCATATTTCAATGACCAGGTAAGAGCTTTCCACCCCCCCCTTCGTGCGATCCCACCCCCACATTTGCTGCTAGGTACCATCTGGCGATTTTTCAGCGGACGCGCCATTTCGGCACAAAGCTCTGGCTGATTCGTGGGCACGTTGGGAAGCCGTGCGCTGCTGAAGCACAGCGGCACTACGCAATTGCTTGCGGGGACGCGCGAGACTCGGCGCTTCAGTAAAGCCACTCTTCGTGCCCGACGGGCAATCCATTTAGTTCACGACGCCGGGCCTCCCATTCCGGCAGGAAGGTCCGCATGAGAGCCTTGAAGCGTTCGTTGTGGGTCGGCTCCAACAGGTGCACCAGTTCATGCACGACGATGTACTCCAGACACCCTGGTGGCTTCTTGGCCAGCTCCGTGTTGAGGCGTATCGATCGGCGCAACGGCGAGCAGCTTCCCCACCTTGTCTTCATGTGCTGAACATGGATGCGCGGCGTGTCTACTCCAAGGGTGCGGCTCCATTCGGCTACCAATCCTGCTGCACGCGCCCTGACTTGGTCGCGATACCAGCGGGAGAGCAGTGCCTCCTTGGCAACAGCATCGGCGTGCGGCCGCATGGCCAGCACCAGGTTGCGATGGCGGAGTTCGACCGACGGCACGGCTTCGACCTCGACCAGCTTCAACAGATAGCGGCGACCCCACACGTAGTGGCTCTCACGTTCCAGGAACTCGCGCGTCGCCTCACGTTCCTGGCCTGCCAACTTTGTCCGCTGGTCCCGAATCCACGCGAGCTTGGACAAGGCAAAGACGCGCACCGTGTCGAGCTGCATGTGCCGTGGCGCCGAGATGCGCACTCGCCCCTTCGGCGGAAGCACCGTCAGATGCACATTGCGGATGTCTTTGAACACCACGTCCGCCTCGATGGCGCCCAGGGCGATGCGGGAGGTCATCAGTACTCGGCCTGAGCCTTGATGATCAGGAAGATGCACTCGACCTGCTCGGCATCCTGGAGCAGCGCGAACAAAGCGGCCTTGATCGTGTTTTCTTTCGCGGGATGGCCTCTCCAGCCATCCGGCCGGACCGCCTTGACGGTCTGGTCGATCCGCAAGGCCAGCGCCAGCGCGGGGTGGGGAGTACCGGCGCCATAAGCCGGTATCGGCTCCGCCACATGATGCGGCTCGGGCTTTGCACCGAGCCAAGGCTTGAGATTGTTGAACAGCGCCCGCCGCCCCGGCGTGGTCAGCTCAACGGGAGCGTCTTCTGCCTGGCCTATCTCCACCTGCTGCACCAGCTGTGCAATGCGCTGGAGGTACTTTTCGTACTCCTCCGCCTTCTCCTTGCGCTGCTTGATGATGCTGTCCAACAGCGCCGACATACGCTCGTAGAACGCCGGATCGTTCAGATGGTCCTTCACGATCTTGCTGCGCACGTTGTTCTCGATCGTCTCGGCAATGGCGTCGCGGTTGCCCTTCAGCTCACCGAGCTTGGCGGCAATGGCATCGGCGATGCCGGTCTTGACGATCAGGTCTAGCAGGCCGATACCTTCAAACGGTGAGATCTGGCGCGGCTCCTCGGCCTCGATGTAGGTATCGAGCAGGTGCCGCATGTCCGCCTCGTAAGGCTTCAGGTCCAGCGTTTCGCCGCTGGCCTTGCGCACGATCTCGCGTAACTTCACGTATTGGTCCAGCAAGCTGCGCAGGCGAACGCCGTCGGCTTCGGAATAGCCGGCCGCCAGCAATTCATCGACAACGTTTGCCCAGGCGCGCAGCAGCGCGACCACGCCCCGATAGAGCATCACGCGCTGCGGTTCGCGCGCCGCCAGCTCGTCTGCAATCTCGGTGTTGCCGCAGAAGTAGCGGATGTGTTCCAGCTCGCCGCGAGGCGCCGCCACCGGTTCGCACAGCAGCGCCAGCGCCTCCACTGCGTCGTCCAGGCGCTTGCGGCCCAGCTCCAGTCGGTTCTGCATCAGCACCTCGGGGTCAGCCCCGCCGGCGCTGTGATCCAGCTCCGAGGTGTAGACGGCAATGGCCTTCTCCACCTTCTTGAACAAGTCCTTGTAATCGACGATGTAGCCGAACTCCTTGTCCTCGCCGTCCAGCCGGTTGGTGCGGCAGATGGCCTGGAACAGACCGTGATCCTGCATCGATTTGTCGATGTAGAGGTAGCTGCACGGCGGCGCGTCGAAGCCGGTGAGTAGCTTATCCACCACCACCAGCAACTTCATGTTGGCCGGTTCCCTGGCGAACAACCCCTTGGCCCTCTCCTCGTAGGTCTCGGTGGCGCTCATGCCGGGCCTGGCTTCCACGCCCTTCAGCAGCTCGCTGTAGGTATTGAAGATTAGCTGCTTGTCGCTCTCGGTATTGGCGCCTACCTCTTCGGTGGTTACGTCCTTGACCAACGGGCTGTACGAGGTGACAAGGGCGCATTTGCCCTTGAAGCCAGTGCCGGCCGCATTGAACAACGTGAAATACTTGCAGGCCTCGAAGATGCTGGAGGCTACCAGGATGGCATTGCCTCGCCCGCTGGACAGGCGCGGCTTGCCGAACTTGGTGACGCTGAAGTCAAACTTGATGTCGTCCACCACGCGCTGCATGCGTGAGCGCGAGCTCAGCACCTGCTGCATGGTGCCCCACTTGGCCTTGAGCTCGTTCTTCTGCCAGGTATTTAGGTCCTCGGTCGCCGCCTCGAACCAGGCGTCAATCTTCGCGGGCGACCCCAGCCGTTGGTCGATGTCGCGCGCCTCATATACCAGGTCCAGCACCACCTCGTCTTCCACTGCCTCACTGAACTTGTAGGTGTGGATGTAGCCGCCGAACACTTCCAGGCTGGACTGCTTATCGGCCTTGAGCAGCGGCGTGCCGGTGAAGCCGATGAACACCGCATTGGGCATCAGCGCCTTCATCACCCGATGTAGCCGGCCGCTCTGGGTGCGGTGGCATTCGTCCACGAACACGAAAAGCTCGCCGGGCGCCACCGCAGGCTGCGCCTCCAGCTCTTGGATGAAGACCTCGAACCCGCGCTTATCACGCCCGCGCGCCTCCACACCGAATTTGTGCACCAGCGAGCACAGCAGACGCGGGGCGGGCTGCGCCAGCTGCGCCATCAGGTCGCGCCCGCTGCGGCTGCGGAGCAGCTTCTCGCCGGCATCGGTGAACACACGGTGAATCTGCTTGTCTAGCTCGTCGCGGTCGGTCACGATCACTACGCGTGCCTGTGCCTGGTGCTCCAGGATCCAGCGCGCAAGCAGCACCATCACGATGCTTTTGCCGCTGCCCTGCGTGTGCCACAGGATGCCGCCCTTGCGCTCACGCACATGGGCCTGCGCCGCCCGGATGCCGAAGTACTGGTGCACGCGCGGAAGCTTTTTCACTCCGCCGTCGAACAGCACGAAGTCGTGCATCAGCTCGACCAGCCGCGCCTTGTCGCACATCTTCAGCAGGTACTTGTCCAGCTTGAACCGGCTGTCTTCCGCCTCGTCCTCCTTCCACTGGAGGAACATCTTCTCCGGCGTGCCGACCGTGCCGTAGCGAAGTCCTTCGGAATCGTTGCCCGCGAAGACGATCTGCACGGTGCCGAAGAAGGCCTGGTGAAACATCGGCTGCTGGTTCGACAGGCATTGGCGGATGCCGTCGCCCACTGACACGCGGCTGTTCTTCAACTCGATCACGCCGATGGCGATACCGTTGACGTACATCACCAGGTCGGGCCGCCGCGTGCGGTCGCCCTTAAGCGTCACCTCATCTGCGATGGCGAAGTCGTTCGCCTCGGGGTGCTGCCAGTCGATTAGCTGCACTGTCTGGGTCTGCTCGCCGGCCGCCGTCTTGACTGGCACGCCGTATCGCAGCAGGCCATAGACGGCTTGGTTGTTCGCATACAACGTACGATGGTGGTTACCGGCCTCGGTGCGGAGGCGCAGCAGCGTGGCGCTGATCTGCGCCGGCGTCGCTCCGCGTTTCTGCAGCCAGGGTGAAAGCAGGCTCTCCTCGATGTTGGCATTGCCTTCGCGATCCGACCAGTCGCCCAGGTAGCGCCAGCCAAGTTCGTCGCGGAACAGCGCAATCACACGGTTCTGCGTGGCGCGTTCCGGTTGTCCAATCGAAGGCATGGCGGGGGTACTCCTTAGGCTACGGTCGCGTCAGCCGCCGAACAACGGCTGGCATTCGGCTGCACTAGACGGATGCTGCCGGTAAGCAATGCCTGCATCATTGCCGCCTTAAGGTCAAGAACCTTTTCGAGCTTGGCTTGCACAGCAAGAGTCGCCGCATCCATGTCTTCAAGAATTTCCGCAAGTGCTTCTTGTTCCTCAGGTGACGGCATCCGCAACCTTGCCGTCCCAAGCAGGCGGCCATTTGTCAATGCGCGAGTGGTGTAGGACGCCCGAGCTACGATCTGTTCTCTGACGTATGCTGACCGAAGTGCATGCACGGCAAATCGACTGTTCAAACGGTTGTCGCGCGGCCTGGCGCGAAGGACAAAACCGCTAAATACCGTGTTTTCGGTCTCATCAAGCATGACCGAGGCGAGTCCGATTTCGGCGATGGTCTCAGAGGTCCTAGTAAAAAAAGCATCCCCCTTGCGTACGTCGAAGTTCCGAACTTCGTCAGATCCAACAGAAACCTGTCCAGCAAGCTTTTCTGCGAACAGTGCCGGTTTGGAAAAGACATCCATGTAATTCACGATGGGGGTGCCGTGACCGAAGAATTTCTTGGCCTTGTTCAGTCCATTCTTGAAGTCAAACAGCTCCCCCAAAGGTACTTGAGACCATGCTTCATCGAACCCAGGCAGGCGCCTTCTGCCGGTAAGTAGTTCCTGCATGGCGCCTTGTTTGATCTGGCGCTTCTTGACCAGCAGCAACGACAGGGATTCGATCAGGGCATCTGCGTCGGAGAGCGCCTTGGCGATGGCTTGTTGTTCCGGAATATCCGGTAGCGCCAATGAGAATGCCCGAACATCTTTGCTGGTGATGTTCGGATCCTTCCGGCTACTACTTGCCACGCTGCGCCAATAATCAACGCGGTGGTTGAGTACTCGCAGAAGATAGTCGGAATCGACCTTGCCGTCGTGTGGCCTGATCGCAGTCAACGCTTGGTTGACTGCCGCTGGAATACACAGAAGACCGGTGCGCCCAATCTGGTTCAGCCCACCATACATTGCGACAAGAACTGACCCAGGTGGATAGACGCGAAGACTGGTTTCAGCCAGTGCAGCGGATGTCACCATCTCGTCGGTGACACGAATCTCTCTGTTGTTCAGATCAAGCGTCTTGACCCACGCGACATGGCCGCGCTTGTAATAGCGGTCATATGCAGCCCGCGAAGGTGTCGTTCCTGAAGATGTTTCAGCTATGTCGCCAATGGCTCCAACTGACCAATCACAAGGTATGACTCCGATATCGGTGGACTTGTAACCTTCGCCGTCGCTGCCATATCGCGAGCGGGGTTCGTCTACGTCCATGCAAACCCCATCTTCTCCAGATGCCGGGTCACCCGCGCCTCCAGTTCCGACACCCGTTCATTTATCTGCGGCACCGGCGCTTCATACCGCTCCGCCAACTCCTTCACCCGCGACGTGAGTTGCCGGCTCAGCCAGTCCATCTCGCTGTGCACGGCGGCATCCAGCGCGGCGAGCCACTTGTCGTCCACCACCAGCGCCTGCACCTCGGCTGCGGTGAGCTTGGGGTATCGGGCATAGGCCGCCGCATCCAGCGCAGTGTCGGCCTCCTTTACGCGCTTCTTCAACGCCGACTCTTCGGCGGCCAGCTTTAGCCATTCCAGCAGCACGCGCAGTTCATCCGCCACCGGTTCCTGCTGCTCGTCGGTAACGGCTGGCAGTCCCTTGCCCGCCTTCGCCGCCTTGATCTCGGCCTTCACTTCTTCCTCGATCTCGCGCAGGCGATCCTTTACCGCTGCGACGTTGATCTTGTCGAAGCCAGCAAAGGCCGCGTCCTCGCCTCCATGCTCTTCCTCCAGTTCGGTCAGCTTCGCGCTAATACCTTCCAGCTCGGCATGCCGCGCATCCAGCGCTGCCTGTTCCTTGGCGAAGTAACGCGCCACGATCAGCGCCTTGGGCACCAGGTCGCAAGCCCAGCCTTTGTCTTTCTGCTTGCCCTTCTTGTCGGTCCCGATGACGCGGTAGGTCTGTGCCTGCCAGCCCTCGGCCGCGATCAGGTAGGCATCGTCCTGCATCGTCTGCGCCCAGTAGTCCATCAGGTGCTGGTAGACCGAGTAGCAGTCGATCAGCGGCTGGCCCAAGTAGTGGGCCAGTAGGCTCTCAGACAACTCGGCGATCACGCGCTTGGGCTGGGCCTTGGGCGTGCGCGGGCGCACGGCCTTGAGCGCCTTGGCCTGCACTTCTCGCCAAGCGGTGAAGTGCGCGTTCATCCGGCTGATGAAGCCGGCGAACTCAGGATGGCAGTGGATGGTGGGCTTGATGGTCGCCTTGTCCACGGCCAGTTCCAGGTAGCCTGGACGGCCGGCTGTGAATAGCGCGCGTTCGAGCTGCGGGCACACCGCCCAATAGCGGCTGACCAGGCTGTCCGGCGCGGTGACGTCCGCCTCGGGAATACCGCCGCGCAGGTGGCCTTCGATGTCCTGACGATCTTCGGTTATTCGGCTGTCGATGTAGCGCTGCAGGTTAAGGTTGTATTCGTTCTCCTCGATCTCTTCTAGGTCCACCTGCCGGGCATAGCGCAACACGGGCTGGCGGCGCTGGAAGGCATCGACGATGCGGTGTATGTCGCGCTCGCGCAGGCGATTCTTGGGGCCGTCTTTCATGAAGCCCTGAGCGGCGTCGATCATGAAGATGCCGGTGCCAGCGGCCACGCGCTCGGCGGCGCGCGACTTGTCGATGACAACGAGGCAGGCCGGGATGCCGGTGCCATAGAACAGGTTGGCAGGCAGGCCGATGATGGCCTCGATGTAGCCTTTGCGGACCAGCGCGCGGCGGATGTCGGCCTCGGTATTGCCGCGAAAAAGAACGCCATGCGGTAGGACGCAGGCGCCACGGCCAGTGCTCTTGAGCGAGCGCACGATGTGCAGCAAGTAGGCGTAGTCGCCCTGCTTGGCCGGCGGCACGCCGAAGGCCTCGAAGCGCTTCCAGGGGTCGTGCAGCGGGTCTATGCCGGTGCTCCAGCGCTTGTCGGAGAAAGGTGGGTTGGCCACCACGTAATCGAAAACCTTGATGCTCTCGTTGTTGGCCTTGCCTTCGCGAAACTTGGGGTCGGCCAGGGTGTTGCCCTGCTTGATCTCTGCCGTGGGGTTGTCATGCAAGATCATGTTCATGCGCGCCAGGCCGCTAGTGGCGGAGTCTTTTTCCTGGCCGTAGAGCGTGAGCTTGCTGTGCGCCGCATCCGCCACCTTGAGCAGCAGGGAGCCCGAGCCGCAAGTTGGGTCGTACACGGTGGTTTCGTGGCTCGTCTGCGCGGCGCCGACCCCCAGCACCTGGGCGATGATGCGGCTCACTTCGGCCGGCGTGTAAAACTGGCCCTTGCTTTTGCCACTCTCGGTGGCGAAGTGCTGCATCAGGTATTCGTAGGCGTCGCCGAGGATGTCGTCGCCATCCGCGCGGTTCTTTGAGAAGTCCAGCGCCTTGCTTTCAAAGATGGCTACCAGGTCGGTGAGCCGGTCCACCATTTCCTTGCCGCTGCCAAGCTTGGTGGCGTCGTTGAAGTCTGGAAAGTCGGACAACGAGAGCTGTTTGTTGACCGCCACCAGCGGCGCGATGATCTTCTTGTTAATCTGATCGCCAATGTCGTTCTTGCCCTTCAGCGCCACCATGTCGGCAAAGCTGGCGCCGCGCGGGATGGTGAGCGGCTGATAGGGCTTGCCGGCGTACTTGTCGCTCACGTACTTGATGAACAGGAACACCAGCACGTAGTCCTTGTACTGGCTGGCGTCCATGCCGCCGCGCAACGCGTCGCAGCTCTGCCAGAGCGATGAATAGAGTTCGGATTTCTTGAGGGCCATTCTGTAAGGACTGCAATCTAAGCCGTGAGCATACCTGTCGCCCGGTTGAATTTTGGCCTGCGTTGCGCCGGCCCAGCCGGCCCAATCTGCAGATGGCGCGCACAAGGAGGCGCTTCCGGTCGCACGTCGCACACGTAGCCTGTAGCCAGTGCGCGCCCTCCTGCATTGCCTGATCGCATGAATGGTCAGGGTTCGATGCTAGGACTTGGGCGTACTCGCGCTCGAAATGCTCCAGCAGGTCGCGTTGAAGTTGAATGGGCAGCGCCAGGCGTTGGACGCGCATCTTCGCCCTGGTGTCGTCGTTGTCGCCCCAGTGGTCGCAGGCCCGAGTGGCGGCGCGCTTGAGCGCGTCGAGCATCCTTTGCTGATCGGCGGCGGCTCTCAGCGATGCCGCGATGGCCTACGGCGAAGCCCTCGGCCACAGCCCAATTCAGGGTCCATGAAAGGCCCGGCGGAACATGCTTGCTATGTCCGCGATAGACGTTCGTCGCTAGGCCTCGGACGCGCCCAAGCCCCGCGCTATGAAGCGGACCACGCGGGCGCCGAAGGTGGCGATCTCGGCGGCCATGCATCTCGGTTGCTTCATCGCGATGCGGGGGCGTCGCTGCTGCGGTGACGTGCTCAGAGGCCGCAGAATCTGGGCTTTGTTAGTCACTGTCGCCCACTTTATGGATGAACCCACTGCCACGTACTACACCGAGGGAGCCGCTGAAATCGCGGCTCGATACGACGCCGCGGCCAGTCCGATGGAGCCGTATTTTTCACTGGCATTTCCGCGTGGAAGTCGCGTGCTCGATGTTGGGGCTGGCAGCGGGCGCGATCTCGCCGCGCTAATTGCGCTTGGTTACGATGCCTACGGAGTAGAGCCAATCGACGCACTCCGCGGCGCCGCCTCAGCGAATCACAAAGAGCTTGTGGGCCGGCTGATGCCCGGTTCGTTGCCTTGCATTGGGGAACCCTTCGGCGGCGGCTTTGAGGGCGTCCTTTGCAGTGCGGTGCTCATGCATGTGCCCGAAGAAGATCTCTTTGATTCAGTGTTGGGATTGCGCCGCTTATTGCGGCCACATGGTCGGCTCTTGGTCTCTCTGCCGTTGACCCGCGGGGACATAGCTTCTGGCGAGCGCGATGATGCCGGGCGGCTTTTCAAGAACTATCCGCCCGAGTATGTGCGCCTTGTGCTTGAGCGACTGGGGTTCCAGCAGATCGGCAGGTGGAATACCGGTGACGCACTGGGTCGCACCGGAACGACCTGGTACACGCTGCTGTTTGAGCTGCACGCCGGTGGGGCGGTGAGAGCCGTAGATCAGATTGAGGGAATTCTGAACCGGGACAAGAAGGTTGCGACATACAAGCTGGCGCTGTTCCGGGCGCTCGCTGAAATTGCGCTACTGGAACCTCGCGCAATGTCCTGGCGCACCGACGGGAGAGTGGGCGTGCCGCTAAGCAACATAGCCGAGCGATGGCTGCTCTACTACTGGCCTATATTTGCCAGCGCCCGTTTCATGCCTCAATCCGCTGCCGAAGGAAAGGGCGAGCGCAACCCAGTTGCGTTCAGGGCGCCGACGACTGCCCTGATGGATGTATTCAAGGGACAAGGGGAGCATGGCGGCCTGTCTGCTTGGCACTTCGCCTGGTCTGCAGGCAAGTTGAACGCCGATGTCGGTCGAATGACTTCTGCGGCGTTGAGCAGCATCAGCAAGACGATAGTCGGCGGTCCCGTCGCCTTCGCCGGCGGCTCGCTCGATTCCGGTTTAGTGTTTGAGTACGACGGTGCCGCGCGAGAAGTGCTCGTGACGGCAGGTATCTGGCGCGAGCTGAGTCTCCAGGGTCACTGGATCATCGATGCCGTGATATTGCGATGGGCCGCGTTGAGCGAGCGGTTCTCGTACCGGCAGGGCATAACAGCGGGCGATGTACTCCCTCTGCTTCTTGCACAGCCGACAGAGGAGCGGGCCAATGGCTTTGCCAGACGAGTCTTCATCGAGGCTGGCGTCACGCGCTGCGCGTGGAGCGATAGATTACTCGGCGCAGGCTTTGCGGTGGACCATGTGATTCCGTTCGCGCTATGGGGCTGCAATGATCTCTGGAACCTGCTGCCAGTCGATGGTGTAGTCAACCGGGACAAGTCCGACAAGTTACCTGCTGCGGATCTCCTTGTGTCCCGCCGCGAATCGATCATCGCGTGTTGGACGCTGCTGCGGGCCGCGGCCCCCGAAGCATTTCAGCGACAAGCCTCTCAATTGCTAGGGCGAGAGATCGGCGGCCATCTCTCCTGGCAGGACGACTTGTTTGCGCGAATACGTCAGGCCGTAGAGATAGTGGCATTGCAACGAGGCGCCGAGCGATGGATGCCTCGCGACGGCAAGTGATCGACGGTGTTTATGTCGATGAAGTGGAGTGGACTTCGGTTGGCCAGCCATCGGCTCAAGCAAACGCTTCGGCGAAAGATGCAGCGGTCTCTTAGGCGGGACGTTCGCGAGGGACTACTGATCGTCTCGGTTCGAACGCCAGTGTTCGCCGTTTTTTGGAACACAGCGGCACGACCTACCGACCTTCAGGTCCCGGACCTCGACGACCGCCAAACATCGCAGCGAGTTGCGCGAAAAATCGGGCGGGGTCGCAATGAAAGGGGATGGGGCTGCATCCCTACCCCCGGGTTCGCCATCCAGGGTGTGCGTCATCGATTTTTCAACCCGCTCTTCATGCGCGCTTCGCTGATTTAACAATCCATTTTTTGCGCACACTGACGCAGCCTTGCACTGGGTTGTGGTCGGCCGAGACACCAAAAATGTGATTGCGCGCAATCAAGCCATATTTCGCCGCTGAGACGCTCACCCAAGGATCACGTAAGTAGGCGGGCACTAACTTACCATCCTCACCTCGGGCCACGATGAATCATGTCGGCCCGCTCTCCTTGCAAAATAGTAACAAGGTGTGTAAGAGTGCGTATCTTCCTGGCGCCTCGTGACTCCGACAGCTAGACACGGTCGCCCGGGGATGCAACGATCGATCCCGTACGTCATCTGCTGGAGACACGGCGCAAATTTTGGTGCGCGCCCTTCCAAGCAGGCGGCAGAAACAATAACGAATCAAATTGAGATGGCTGGTCCGATTTTATATTCAACAAATCCTTGGATATCGCACGAAATAGCGGTTAAGTATTTGAAAGGCGTTCACTTTGCTTGGGTTTCTGAGCATTTTGATGCAACGGCTGCAACGCCTGGAACTGGAGCTGCTGCCATAGCGCCGAGTTCAAACCCAAAATTGATCTACGATAATTTGTGGCGCGATGTGGACGGCGAGGATACCCATAGCTTCTTAATTAAAGGGTACAAGAAGAAATTCCGAATCCTGAGCGCCCAGTGGTTGGCCAATGGAGCCATAAATCAACAACAAAAAGATGACATTGTTGCGACAGTTGAGTCGAAAAGTTGGAAAATTTGGCGGCCGGTGCTTTTTACTATCGCAAAAGACCTAATTGACCCCGCACGAATAAAATCGGTTAATCACAAGAATCGTGCGGCATACGGCCCTGAACTCCAAATAGTCGATCTTTTGCCAAATGAATTTGACGTCATTGAGATTCGACGATGATATCAGCACTCGAAAATTTAGATCAACGCACCGCAGCAAATCTATTGGCGCGTGCGGCGTTTTCGATCGAATATGAAGACCCGATCGGCGAGGAAACTCCAGATCCCGCTTACGATCGTGTTCTACAAGAAGTGATTGCCGAGGTCAGGCGCCGGGCGGGGCTGGCCCCAGATGACCAATCGCCCCGTGCCATCGAACTTCTCAGCGATGTCATTGATGACGAACTAATCAATCTGACCGGAAAAACGAATGTCGATACCGTCTTGGACAATATGGCCAAGAAGGGAGAGGTCCCTTCTGACTTATACGTCCTAAAAATCATCGATCAAGTCCAGGACATATATAAGCGACACTGGGCTAGCGAATTTGATATTATTTCGAACACTGTCAAGGCTGCCGACCAAGAGCAACACTTTGGACCTGAGGAGCATGGAGGAGAGCCAACGCTGATTTCTCTATTTGCCAAATCGTACACAAATAAGTTCCCGTACCGGAATTTCATGATGCTTGTGGCGGGACAGCGTGCAGGGCTGACATTGCATGTGCATCAGGCGTGGCGAATTTACGCTGATGACATAGATCTTAAGAATGCGAAGGATCTTGTCGATGTTCTAAGGCGATTTTGCGAGAGATTCGGCCTTGAGTTTGAGGTGAACGGCGTACGCGGTAAATTCATGCTCAATGTCGAGTTGGCAAATGAAGAAACCTATGTTCGGCAAATAACGATTCTCCCCGTTTACAAGAACGACGGGAAAGGCAAAAAAGTTGAACAACAGATTCGATATATAATGTCGAATTTCACGAACCATCGCCCAGATGGCTCGGTTGGTTCAGCATTGACGTTGGCTATTGATTTGGAAAAATATCAAGCGAACTTGACCGCGCATGGGTGGGGCGAGTCCTGACGCTCTTGCGACCACAAATCATTCCAAGTTCCCGGCGCTAAACGGCCGACCTTTAGTGCAGCAGCGGTGCCGTCATCCGGGTGCGTGACAACGCCTTTCTCAATTGCCACCATTGGCAAATGACCATGCCGACGAGATCAACGCGATCGAATCGCAAACGCTGATGACACTCGCTCGGGATTCTGAGTTGGTCGCGGACGCCACCGCGAACAGCGAGCCCGCCAGGAAGCGCGGACGCGTGCCGGGCAGCGGGCGTCCCAGGGGGGCGTCAACAGGGTCACGCGAGAGTTTCGCGAGGTCGTGCGCGACCTGCTAGAGCGCAATGCCGAGAACATGTCCCTCTGGCTCGCCAGCGTGGCCGAATGGGACCCCGAGGCCGGACGACCTCCCGACCCTGCCCGTGCACTCGACATACTTTCGCGGCTGGCTGAAATCACGTGCCCGAAGCTTTCATGAGCGTCTTCCTGGACTCAGCAGCGAGTCCAGTGTTCTGAGGCAGTCTCCGGCCCGGATGCCGCCGGCACAGTCTTGCATCCCTTCTTAAGCTCGTCTTCGATGAAATATGTTTTTGCTACGGCATTGGTGGACTTCAAAATCGCTCAAGTTCTCAAGAACCCTATGCCAATCAAGAGTGGCTTGTTCGTCACTAACAATCCCGCGCATTTGGCGGGCTTCATGAAGCCAGGTCACATCGTGACAATCGGATCAATGGAGACTCGTCCGTTCACGAACGGCGACACGGTGCTGTATCGGATCGACGAATTTTCGGATACTTCGCGCGGCCCGGAGGAGGTAATCAACTTTCTCCGGGAGACACAAGCATTTTTGACCGCCACGTGGTTGAAGCAGGACAACAGCGCCAACTGCGAGATGGCTTTCGGTTTCTCCCAAGAACCAGATGGAAACGTACATAGCAATTCATTGGCGCTGCAGTACACGGATCATTCAGGGGGACGAAAGGAAATATCGGTAGACACGGCATCACTGTCGGAAATCTGCGCCTTTCATGCCACATCTTTCCAGGGCATTAAGGAGCAGGACTTTCCTGCCCATACAGCCTTCAGAAATACCTTCACACGGACTGATCGTGCCGCGAGGTTCCTTCAACAAGCTCGATCGTCGGAGGACCTGGGCCAGAAGATCGCAAACTATTGTTCGTTCTTCGAGGCGCTGTTGAGCACGTCGGCTTCTGAACTTTCCCATCAGCTAGCGGAGCGGGTGGCTTTTCTGCTGTCGGGGGAGCCAAGCGAAAGGTTGCGTCTATTCAGACAAGTAAAAAGGGCCTACAGCGTGAGGTCAAAGATCGTCCATGGTGATGTCCTTTCTCCAGGCTTAATTTCTGGCTTGGTGGAGATTGCACACGTGTGTGACGAAGTGGCCCGTGCCTTGCTTCTGAAGATCCTCCAAGATGCAGACTTAAGGCGGCTCTTTAATAGCGGCTCGAACGGGTTGCTGGACGCTCACATGCTGAACTTGATTTTTGGCATTGAAACGACGACTGACTTGTCTTGAGCAGCCGCGGCAAAAGTACCCAGTTATTCTGGGGTCCGCATGCGACGAATCTGCAGCAACGCGCCGTTCGCGGAACGACGAATCTAGCCAACCGAAACGAGCGATGCGGTTCACTGCGCAACAATCACCTGCGGACGGCGCGACCAGGCGCCGTCACGGCAAACTGAAGTTGCGCTTGATACCTGGGCCAATCCTGGATGAATGGCTTGATTTTTCTCAAGACGGCCGCAGTCGATCAAAGCCAGTCTTGGTTTCTATGTCTTTTCGCCACCATGCCGTTGCCAACCGCTGAGTTCATAAGCGATGTGTGGTCACAAAGCTCAGCAAGAAAGGCCAGACTTCACTTGGCCATTTCCGTGCCGGTTTTGACCATCACTTTTTTCTGAGTCGCAGCATGATCCTTTGCTCTTTGCCCACGTATTGGGGGGTTGATTCGCCGGCTACGTCCAAGTGCTTCCAGGCGGCAACACCTTTATCTTGTTCTCATCGGACACCACATTGACGCGATGATTCCGCCTGTTAGGCGAACTGCCTAGAGAGGCCAGCGTTCTCTTAGCCTGGCTAGCTCTCGCTCCAATGCGCGCAACTTTTGGTTGAACGCGGTCAATTCCGCAAGGGTGTAGTCAATGCTTTGCTGCGTGCCGGAGGGGAGTCCAATCACATTGACGACCTTGAGACGGTGCGCCTCGATGCCCCATCGTCCATGGACCATCTGATTGCGCTGCACCCGAGCGGCATGCACACGCTCAATCCAGCGCTCATAGGCCGCACGGCGCTTGGAACCGGCCGGGAGCTTTTCCGCGACTTGCCTCGAAAGCGCTTCGAGCTTTGTATAAATGTTCTGCCCTTCGACCGACCTCGATAGGGCTTCCAATTTTGTCCCGTTGTCCACCCACGCCAGACAGAGCCCCAAATTCACATCGATGTACGAGAACGCGAAGAGCATCTGTCCAAGCAACGATGAAGCCTCAGCCTGCATCGCCTCTCGGCGTGCCCACAGTTGTCCGGCAGTTTCCCCCGGGTCAGGCGTTGAATCGAGTTCCAAGGCTTCCTTGCATTCGTAGTGTGGCTGGTGCAGATACCAGCGCCTGATTCCGTAGGTCTGCTTTTGGCGGCGCCTGCCCGTCGAGGTGCCAGAGTCCGGCCGGTCAAGACGGCCCTGCGCCTTGCTTGCTTGGCCGGTCGAACCTGGCACGTGCCGCCAACCCAAGCAAGGTTTCAACCTGCCCGCCTGCGCGCATGATCTGGTACAGGTCGAGATTCTCTACGGTCGTGTCTTCCTGCACATAGCCCGCGAGGTAGGTTTTCGAGTTGTTCTCGACGCCGTTGCGGCCGCAGACGACGTACGCGACGGATTCGGCCTCCAGTTCCTGTTGTCTATGCGCAAGCCTCGGGCGATCTGGAATGTTGAGGTACTTGTCGGCGCCGAGATGCCCCAAGAAGAGGTGGCCGAGCTCGTGGGTCAACGTGGCGAACTGCACATCGGCGTTGTGGTTGAGGTTCACACTCAGGCGGTAGTGCGAAGGAACCTCGGGGTCGGCCGATCGCCCCAGCAGTTGGATTGACCCCGCAAAGTTGTCGCCGGTATCCACGCGATTCCATTCGATGCCTTTGCCAGCCAGCTTCTTGGAGCAGGCTTCCAAGGTGGCGGACGTTGTCCCACCCTCTGCCGAAAAGGCTTCCACGCCATCAGGCAAGGGGGCACCCTCGGTGTCCAGAACGTCATAGACGAGGGCGACCGGTCCGAAGGGTCGAAGTATGAGCAAGGGTCGCGCTCCATCCTTGATCTGCCGGTCGAATCGGTCACGCCAATCCGGCGCCGATGCGGCATGGCTCAGGCCCGGCTTCTGGATTTGCAGCAACATGGCGTTGAAGGGCGCGAAGTTCCGCAGGCGAACCACAAAGTCAAGCAATGCTTGGTAGTCGCCTCCCTTCCGATACAGCCTGGAGTCGTCCAGCAACTGATCGAGCAGAGACCGTGTTACGCGGTCATCGAACAAGTCGGTCTGCTCCACCGATGCTTTGTGCAAGTTGGCTCCGCTCGCAGAGGTGAGGGCGGTCATGCCTTCAAGTACTCGTACACGCTGGCCCGGGAGATGCCGAGGGCCTGCGCGATGTCCACCTTCGGAACGCCCCGCGCAGCCATCTCCCGGAGCGTCTTGGCGGCGTCGGCGTCGAGCACTGGCTTGCGCCCCTTGTAGACCCCTCGGGCCTTGGCGATAGCAATCCCTTCGCGCTGGCGCTCCTTGATCAGAGATCGCTCGAACTGACCGATCGCGCCAAGCAACTGCAGCATCAGCATCGACATCGGGTCGCTGTCGTTCCTCGCGAAAGTGAGACGTTCCTTCGTGAACGTCACTGACACTCCCTTGGCCGTCAGTGCTTCCACCACATCCTGCAAGTCCTTCAGGGACCGCGAAAGGCGGTCCATGCTGTGGACGAACAGGTGGTCGCCTTCGCGTACATAGTCGAGCATCGCTTGAAGCTGAGCCCTCTGGGTGTCCTTGCCGCTCGCCTTATCGGTGAAGGTCTTGTCCAGCTCAACACCGTCCAGTTGCCGGGCATCGTTCTGGTCCACACTGGAAACCCGAACGTAGCCAATGTGTTTTCCAGTGTGCCGCGCGTCCGTCTGGCGCTGTGTGCTCATGGGGAGGGAAGTTCCTAAGTTCTGTATGTCTGGACTCTAAGAGGCATTATGGAATATGTCAATCAATTCCAAAAATAATCCTAAATAGACACAGTCGTGCGGCTTCCCCTATGTCGTATACGGGTGTACTCCAGATGGACGATCTGCCGACAGAGACGTATCCAGCTCGACGATTTGAAAAAGAATCCCCTTCTCCGCGGCCTGGTCGAGGAGACCGTCAGAAGAAGGACGAGGACTTTCGGGCGCGACGGCGCGCCCGGGGGCCTTTTGATGAAGTCCACGGCCATGGTCAAGAGGGTTCCCGAATAAGATCGACTTGCGCGTCTGATGACCAGGCGTTTGCTACTACCTGCGGGTACGCCAACAATCAGGAAAACGGCACCACGACATGCGTTCGACTGTAGGCAGCAAGCGGCACCTTCGGGTGCCGCTTGTCTTTGCGGACCTGCTGGCGTATCAAGGGGCGGGGAATGCAGCGCGAGCCCAAACAATGCAAATCGCTCCCCCGCCCGAGCAGCACTTGTAGAAGGCGCAGGGCCGCGTCGAGCGACGTGCGCAAAACGATCCCGCGGACATGCGCAATGTTGCCTTTCGAGCGGCCTGGACAATCGTGAGATCTCTCACGAACCGGAAAACGGAAAAGCGCTTCACATCGTCCGCTATCCAAAGCGGCCCCCCGTCGTCAGCCACAATCCCCGTTACTTAGTCGAGCCCCTTGGAATGAAAACCTGCTCAATACTTTCCCTTGCGATTGGCCTTGGCATGGCCGGTTGCACAACTGTTCCCGACAGATACGTGCGTGACCCAGTCGACCCCTCAAGCTGCGGATATCGCATAGAGCCCACCGAAAAGGCAGGGTTCGCACTGGAGGTCTTCTACAAGGAGTACAAGTTCCTGTCGTCAGCGGACCAGCCGGTACAGGGCGCCAAGCAGTGCTTTCTCCGAACCGCTGAGCGACTCGCCAAGCAAGAAGGTAGGACCATGAAGCCCATCTTCCTCGGCGACATCAATGCCGCTCCGACTCGCAACACGCTCGATGGCACCTACTCCGTTTTTGTCACGGGCAGGGTTCAATACCAAGAGTAGTGCGTGTGGCGCAGGCCGGTCCCGCGAGCGTGCTGAAAGGGGAAGTCAGTGGGGGTCTTGGGACGGCGCCGGCTGAAGCTTCCCGGCCGCATCGGGGCCCCCGGGCAGTGCAGGCGCTCCAAGCTTGTTGCGCCTCACGGTCACGAATAGATAGACCGCGAACATCAGGATCGGCCCCCAAACGAACGGGCTGACGAGCGGGTACTCAACCACCCGAAACCCGAAGCCCCCGGCAGCTCCACCCGCTGCCCCGACGCCTGCCCCGATTAGGGTCATGGCCCCTGCGCCCAGGGCCAAACCGACACCGCCAGTGGCGAGGCCAACCGCCCCAACGACCAGATAAGTGCCAAAGCCGATCGCACCGCCCGCCACGGCACCCAGCCCCATCGCGCCAAAGCCCGGCAACACGAACTGCGTCTTCGTGCCCGTCAGCGTTGCCAGGTACACGCCAAACGCAAATATGACAACGGCCAGCGTTCGCGTATGAAATGCTGCCCAGCGCTCGCTCAGCACGAGCCGGCATATAAGTGCCCCAACCGCAATCACCGCGCCGATGATCAGCGGCACAAGCAGTGCTTCCATGTCGCTCTCCTCCATCTGTATAGCGCAGGATGGTACTTGGCGATACAGCCGTAGCAAACCGAACACGGCGCCGCCGGTCGCGTCGCTTTGCCCTGCGAGCTGCCGGCGGGGAGCCTGGGCGCTTACGTGGCGGCGCAATTGACGGGCGCGATGCTGAGGGCGTGGCTGCCCCACGCAATGTTCGATCTAAGCTTGCTGCAATGGAGTGCCGAGGCACGCTACGGGTCGGAGCAACGGTTGGCTAAACTGGTGGCGACATCGGGCACGGGCTTGGTGCTTGTGATCCTGCACTGGCCAGCAGGCAAGGTTGCGCAGTTGGTGGCTTTCTACATCGGCGGCCTGCAGGTTTACCTCCAGCACTTCCCTTCGCCAACCCAGCGGCGGTGTTCGGTCGCATGTTCCGCGATAGCTTTGCTGGCATCGCCCTGCCAGTGCAACCGGCTTTGTGGTGGCGGAATAAATAGGCGCCGCAGCTAGTGATTGGGTCTATCAATTAGTGCGCTGAAAGCCCGTCATCCTCTTTTGGCACCACGGACAAACGCCGGGTTGCGCATCCAGCGCTCCTCGCTTTCGGCGGGTCGGAACTGCCTCATCATGGCCATCGCGCTTTCGGGCTGGGCGTCACAAGTCTTCGCCTTCCAAGCGTTGGAAGTAGGCAGGCCATGCTTCACGCATTTCGGCCCAACTCAGGTAGCTGTCGGCGGGGCCGCCGTGTAGGAAAAATCCGCTGCGTGATTTCCCCTGATTTACGCGGTCGAAGCAATAGCCGAACCCGATCGGCATGGGCTCGCCCCTGTCATCGGTTATGTCGTACACCGCCACGCCGCCGCCATTGGTCTTCATGTGCAGCGACATGCGCTTGTTCCATCCGACCGGCTTCACGGGCAGTTCTGCCGGCAAGGGCGCTATCCGGTTGCTGGCCATTACATCGACTCCTCGGATCGGGGGGGGCTGCGACTTGGCAGATGCTATCCGCGCCGCCCCAGGCAATCCAGGACGGTATCGATCGCGTCCGCCTCAGCGCGTTGTCAATTTGGGCGAGGTTGTCGAATGCGAAGCCGACGCAGATACTGACGAAAACGAAACGGAGAGCGACGATGAGCGCAGAGAACTACGCGGCGATGGCCCGGAAGCACTGGACGAAATGGCTGCCGCGGAAGGTGGCCGCACTGAAGGCGGACGGGGATCTGGAATCGACGCTGCAGACGGTGGGCAAGCAGGCGCAGGCTCGGCTGCTGGAGCTGATGCAACAGGGGTTTCGGGAGCATGAGGCGGACGAGGTGGTGCGCAGCGAGTTCATCCAACTCAAGCCGGAGCACGGGGCCGACATGGAGCAGTGGGAGCGCAGCGAACTGGATGTGATGGAGGCGGAATTTCGTCGGCTCAACCGGCCTTGACCGGCTCGTGGACAGCGCGTGGTCATCGTTCGGGGTGGCTATCGGCTCCGTCGCTCCGACGCCTCATCCCGATTGGATCGCGATCGGGGTCGGCGGGTCGAGCACTCAGTCGAATGTCTGGCTGTACGACAAGGCGAACAACCGCGTCGTGATGTGCATCGGCGCCGTCGCATCGGGGAACGTCATCTGCAGTCCAGCGGCGCTCCCCAAGTAGCACGTACCTCAGCGCTGCGACCGACTCTGCTTGACGAACAGTTGCAGCTTTTGCCCGGCGCGATGAACGCAGGCAATCATGTGCGCCTCGATCAAACGGCCACCCTTGCTGTGCGGTAAGGGTCGTTCGCCAGATCCGCCGCGGCCGTGGGGGGGCGCTCACGATGATTTCCGCCATCTACGCACGCGGGCGCGTGCGCGCGCGCAAAAGGTGGATGGACGACAACGAGCTGCACGCTGTCGTCGCACTTGCCCGGCGCAAGGGGGCGCGTCTTGCCGTTCCTATGCGCCCTCAAGCGCCTTCAGGTAGGTGGCGATCGTGCTCACCGGGTCATTCAGGGTGTCGTCCGCTGCAATGCGATGCAGTTCATCGACGATGCGCGTGCGGGCCGCAAGCTCATGCTTCATCCCCTGGGCGTGAGCGATCTGGTTGACGCGGCGGCGAAGGTCGCCGGAGATGGAGGCGGAGATGGGAGGGGGCTTTTGTCGGGGCATAGGGGGATTCCTGAAATGGACGCATGCGTGCGTGTGCGCACGCAGGACTGAAGTCGAAAGGACAAGCCCCAGGTTGACGTTCCGCGCTCGAATCGGCCGCGGAACGCCGCTGGGGCCTGAACAGACTGCGATGTGGGTTACGCAGCACTGCTCCTGCGGCTTTGCGACTCCGTCACACTACGAAGAAAATTCACACCGTACTTCTGACGGAAGTACTCCAGCAGTTCGGCGCGCTTTGCCTCGCGGTCGGCTTTTCCTTTGGCACATAGGTCAGTTGCGTGCATCGCGAGTTCGAGCGAATCCGTCAGGTGATCGAAAGCCCTGCGGTCAACGTGATTCAGGAAGTCAAGGCCATTCAGCAACGACTTGCCCCCCAACGGTTTGCGCTGCCGCTTGCGCAGCGCACTGCCGGACGTACGGGCAGTCGGTTGCCCGGGTTGAGCGAGGTTGGATTCTGGTTTCATTACATTTTCTCCATGGTTGCGGTTGCGGTGAGGGGTTCTTGGGTGGCGATCTCCAGTTCGCCGTGCGAACTAGGCGAACTTGGCGAACTACCAATATCCATGCGGGTTGCGGCCTGCTCTTGGGCGTCGCGAACAAGGCGAACGTCGCTAACGAAGGCCTCGACATCGTCCTGGGTGAGGTAGCTTTCTTCGCCTGCTTCGCAATACTCGCCGGCATGCGAATCGGGCTGCAGGGCGCGCCGTTGTTGATCCTTCGCCACCTTCGCTTTGTTCGCGTCCGTCAGTCGGTAAATCTTTGCAGGGCGGCCGGCGGTCGGCGCCGTTTCAACCTCGATCCGTGCTGGCGTGGTCAAGAGCAACTCGTCCAGCGCTGCGTCGATCTTGTCTTTGGACAGATGACCGCCGAAGCACTCGACCGTGATCGCCTTGCGGCTGGCGCTGCCCTTGTCGGCCAGGAACTTGATGATCTTGTCGGCGGTGGCACTGGTCTCGGCCGCCGTCACTTCGTCCAGCGCGCTCGCGAAGACGAACTTGACGGAGTCCGTCCAGAGGCGAACCCATGCCAGCCCGGCCTCGACATGGGGCACATCGACTGCCTCGCTCTTGTCGAAGATCGCGAACAACATCGCCAGGCGCAGCAGCGTCGGGGCGCGGCGTTCGATCAGCGCGTTGACGAGTTCGCCTGCGCTTTGGTCGTTGAGTTCGCCGAGGTAGAGCTTTTCGTACAGCTCTTGCGCGGCCGGCGTGAGTTGCATTCGGCGCGCATCCGTCTCCACATGGCGATCGGCGCCAACCGTCCTCAGGACATCGATGATCCGGCTCGCGAAGTCGTCGATCTTGTCCTGCGGTGTTGCCTGGGGAAATGCCACGTAGTGGTCGCGCTCGGCATACACCATCATGAAGCGGTTCGCGAAGCCGTTGGTCAACTCGCGGGCCGCGAGCATCGAACGCAGCTCGCCGGGCGTCACTGCACACGACAAGGTGACGTGCGGATCGGACGCCCAGACGCGGCTGGTCTTGGTTGCCGGCCGGATGGAAACGCCGTCCCAGCAATCGCGCAGTGCGGCCGACAGCGTGTTGCCCTCGCGCTTGGTCTGGCTCAGGACATTGGCGAACTCCGACTCGACCACCCACAAGCGCTTGTCGTGGATCGGCGCGACCTCGGTCTTGCCGTCCATGTAGCCGTCGTGGATCAGGTAGGCCAGACCTTCGCGGGACGACAACCCGCCGCGGTGAACCTGCGGCGCGATGTACTCGTCCTTCGCACGGATTGCCATGTCGATGCGGTGAACGATGCTGACGGCATCGCCCTTGCGGCCCCGGCCGGTGCGTCCGACGTGGATCCCGAACAAGCGTGGGTGGTGCCAGGTGTTGCCCACAGGAAGGTAGGCAACGCGGCCGACCGCCGCGCTCAGGTAGTTGATGACGTTCAACGCCACGGCAAAGGGGTTCGCCTCGGTCGTCTCGGCGGCGGCGCGGGCAATCTCACCAATCAGGCCGTACAGGGCGGCCGGATCAGCACGGGGGGCATTGCGATGAAGGTCGGGATGTTCGTCGTCGGGCGCCTCGTCGAGGACCTTCGCGAAGCACTTCCGCACCGCATCGAGCCCCTGCGCCTGGTGCAAGTCGTTGAAGTCGGTCTGGCCCGGCTTGCGACTGCTGCCGAACGCCGGCATCGCGACGGAACCACCGACCGCCTTGGCGGCTTCCCGAGCCTTGGTCATGCCGGGGTTGCCTTCGGTCTCGATGTCGTCATCGGCGGCCAGCACGATCTGGATCTCCGGGAAGCGGGCGCGCAAAGCCTTGGCCACCGGCAGCAAGTTGCCGCAGTCGAAGGCGACTGCAACGGCGTGCTCGGTCGCCTCGTGAACGCTTGCGCCAGTGGCGTAGCCCTCGACGATGTAGATGGTGCCCACCGGGTTGCCGATGCCAAAGTAGCTCCCGCGCTTGCGGCCGTATTGAAGGAAGCGCTTCTCGCCGTTCTCGTCAATGCGCTGCACCGTCGTCAGCTTGCCTTTCACGTCCGTGATCGGGACGATCAGGTCGCCACCATCAACGCGCAGGCCGTAGTTGTTGACTCCCTTTTTGACCAGATATGGGTGGTTGGGCGCGGCGGTCTTGGACTTGCTCCAGAGCACGCTCGCGTCGGTCGCTGCAGCCTCGTGACGCACTTCCTCGGCCTGCTCGCGGACGCGGCGGGCGGCGTCAACGCGGGCGCGTTGAGCCTCCGTCTCGGCAGCGCTGAGGGGGCGGCCGATATCTACCTTCCAGGCTTGCCAGCCGAGCCCGTCGCGGTGGTTTTCGAAGCCACCGGCAGGCACACCGTCGAGGTGCAGTTTGTAGGTCGCGTCGTGTTGACCGATCTTGCCGGCGGCATCACAGCGATGAAATTCGCCATCAGCAATGATTTCGACCGGGGGAACGATGCCGCGGAATGCGAGCGCCGCGCGGAATTGTTGGATGGCGTCGATCAAGCCGCGCCCCCGATCTGCGCCAGGAATGCGCGTGCTGCATCGAGGGTGGGCAAGACCTTGACCATGTCCCAGCGCATGGCGTAGTAGGCGGCTGCACCGTCGGCCGGGTTGCCCCTGATCAACTCGTAGCCCTTGAGCGCGTATAGCGCCGTCAGCGTGGCGAATGCCTTGTCGATGTTGCCCGGCTTCAGTTCAGTGTGAGGGCCGATTTGGCCTGCGAGATCCGCTACGTCCCCAATGCGCTTCTCGGTGATGCTGGAGTTCGTGTCCATTTCCGACCTTCAGTCCGCCACGGATTGCGCGGTGATCCAAGCCCGGACGGCCCGCACCTCCCACGCGGTGACGCGCGCAGAAAGCTTGCACGGCGCCGGGAAAGTGCCGGATTTCACCTTGCGCCAGAGCGTAGCTGCACTGAAGGGCAACGGCGCGGGGGTGTCGGGCCGCTTGGGGCTTTGCACCAACTGAGCTTCGCGGATGAATGCGCTGTCGGGAAGCGCATCAAAAATCGACTGGGTGATCTGCGCGGGCTTTTCAGTGGGGATGCTGGATGCTGCCAATTGAGGCGGGATTGCGGCTGCGATCGCGGTCAGCATCCACTTGGGTTTCTGAGACATTTCGTGTCGTCCTGTGGTGTAGAAGGACACGAATATCTTCACGTCGGACGCTGCCGAATAGGTGGGCAGGTTGCGAAAACCTACCCATCCCCCTCGAACAATTGCGCAGAGGATCTAGGCCGAAACAATCGCTTCAGATCAGCCCCAAAACCCTGGAAACCCAACAGCGGCGCGGCCTCCAAGGGGGGGGTAGGTTAGCCCCCAGGGGGTGGGTAGGTTACGCAGAAGGGGTCTTGGGGGCGCGACCCTGAGCTTTCCAATTCGCCACTTTGCTGCATTCTTCGACGGCTGCGTTTGTGAGCCCGAAATCGTCTGCATGGGCCCGAAGCCATCCTTCGAGCGCTTGCTTCGGACTCGTCTTGCCTTCGTCATCGACGGCCTGCCACGCGCGCACAGCCGCGGCCAACTTGGGCGCGTAGCGTGGATGCAAAGGGTTCATGTATCCGTGCCGTAAATCGGGGATCTGAGTCGGATCACCAACATACTCATGAACGCGCCGGACAAGTTCCTCCGCGTCAAGCTGTAGAAGCCCCATCTCGCGGATTTCGTCAACGGGGCCGCCGCCCTGCAAAGGGTCAATTGGGGCGCGTCGATACAGCCACCACTTGGAACTGATGTAGCGTGAGATCAACTCGCTGGGCTCGCTATCGGACAGGTATGGAGATTCACCTCGAGCGGGCAAGATCCAGACCTCGGCCTCGCACATGGCAGTTGGCAAGCAGGCGTGGACAACGTGAGCAGCCTCGGCTAAATCCATGCCCATCTCTTCCTTGATACGATCGGTCAGATCGACAAGCAAGGTCACGTCGCTGCGACGCACGTAGTTCTTCCTCAATTTTTCCTCCACACCTTGAAAATCGGCCAGAAACGGCCCTTTACACCTGCTGCTTTCTGAGCAAAAAGCGGGCTATCGATGGGACTTGCGGAACTCGATCACTTCCGCACCAACACGAAGCTTGTCCAAGTAGTCCGCCCAACGCTGCATCATCTCTTTGCGTGCGGGAAGGTGCGCAGTGCGGTTGTAGGCGCGGCCATTGGGGTCTTTGACGGTGTGCGCGAGTTGGTGCTCAATCAAGTCTGGGCGCTCCCCCAGGACCTCGTCCATGATCGTCCTGGCCATGGCGCGAAAACCATGCGCGGTCATCGCATCCTTTGAATATCCCATGCCGCGCAGCGCTGCGCTGATGGTGTTCTCGCTCATGCAGCGCTCGCCAGTGCGGATGCTGGGGAACACGTAGCGTCCATGGCCGCTGACCGGCTGCACCTCGCGCAGGATCGCGACTGCCTGGCGCGAAAGCGGCACAACATGTTCAATCTTCATCTTCATCTTGCTGGCGGGCAAGCGCCACTGCCCTGCGTCGAGATCGATCTCAGACCACTCCGCTGCCCGCAACTCACCTGGGCGCAGGAACACCAACGGCGAAAGCTTCAACGCCGCGACGACGGTCGGATGCCCGCTGTAAGCATGGATCAACCGCATGAGTTGGCCGACCGGTTTCGGCTCGGTGATCGCGGCGTAGTTCGTTTTCTTGATCGCCACCAACGCTCCACGCAAGTCCGCAGTAACGTCGCGATCAACGACGCCAGTCGCCACTGCGAAGCGAAAAACCTGCGAGCAAATTTGCACGATCCGATGCGCGCTCTCGTGGATTCCACGCGCTTCCATCCGGCGGGCGACCCTGTCCAGCACATCCTTGGCTTTGATGGTCGTGATTGGCATCGTGCCGATGAAGGGGAATACGTCCTTCTCCAGCCAATTGGTGACTTTGGCCTGTGTCACTGCTGCGCGACGATTCGCCGACTTGGCCAGCCAGTCACGCGCCACCGCCTCGAAGGTGTTCGCCGCCGCCTCGGCCTTGTTTTGCTTTTCTTCGCGTTTTGCAACCCCCGGGTCAATCCCATCAGCCAGCAAGGTCCTTGCAGCGGCGCGCCGATCTCGGGCCTTGATCAAGGAAACGTCGGGATAGGTGCCAAGGGCAAGGGTCTTCTGCTTGCCAGCAAACCGGTAGCTCAGCCGCCAGTACTTCCCCGTCGCTGTGACGTGCAAATACATGCCACCCCCGTCCGCGTACTTCTCCCCGTTACTTGATCCCTTGTGCGCTTGCTGCTTCACGAAGGTGGCGTTGAGTGCCATCGCTGATCCCCCTGTGTTGGTATCCGTTTTTTGGTTTACCAGAACTACCAACAAAAATGATGGTATTTCGCTGCGATGGGATGTTACGCCGTGAGGCGACTTGAGGCAAAGAAAAACCCGCTACGCTGGGGAAACGTGCGGGTTTTGATGCTTATTGAGACGCTGTGATCTCGCCAACTGGTCCCGCCGCCAGGAATCGAACCTGGATCTCAGCCTTCGGAGGGCCGAATTCTATCCGTTGAAATACAGCGAGATGGTTGTCTCCTGACGAGGTCAGAAGCCCTCCATTATCGCCTATCAGCCGCCGCTCGCCAAAGGCCTGACAAAACCCAGCCCTGACAGGTAGACCCGGAACGTCCGCCGCCCGGTCGATACCAAGTCGAAGGCCTCTGGGTCCAGCAGCCAGTCCTGGATCAATCCGCTGATCAGCGCATGCAGCCCCAGCGCCGCCGCCGCCGCGGGGATCGGCAGCCGGATGCGGGCGCGGCGGGCGCCGGCGAGCATGGCTTTCTCGAAATCGATCACGCAGGCGTTGCGGGCGTCCAGGTGCCGTTGATGCACCGATTGCATGTCGTGCGTGTATTCGACCTTGTGCGTGGCGATGTCGAAAACGCGGCGCACCTGGGGGTCGGAGGTCATCAGTTTCAGGGCTTCGGCCATCATGCGTTCCACGTCCTCGATGGGGTCGGCTTCGGGGCCACCGGTCACCTGCTGCGCGGCTGCCTCCAGCGGCAGCTTGACGCGGTCCATCATGGCGTTGAACAGGTCCGCCTTGTCCTTGAAGTGCCAGTAGATCGCGCCGCGCGTGGCTCCAGCCTGCTGCGCGATCTGCTGCAGCGAGGTCTGCGACACCCCCTGGGCCTGGAAGAGCACTTCGGCGGCATCGAGCAACCGATGCCGCGTCTCGAGCGCCTCTTCCTTTGTACGACGAACCACTTAGTCTCCCTTCTTAGAATGCGCAATTGCGCACGGCTGTCACTATACATGCATGAATGTATGTAAACTACAGCCCTTTCCCGATGGTCATGTTCGCCGTGTTGCTTTAGGCGCTGGCGCGAACCATGCATCGTCATCTTCCTCGCTTCAAAGGAATCGCATGCCCGTCCTGCATGTCTCGCGCCACTCATTGTTCTCCCCGCGCCTCGCAGCCGCTGCCGCCGCCACCGCCGTGCTTCTGGCACTGACGGCCTGCGGCAAGGGCGCCGCCCCGGGAGCCGGTGGCGCCGCGCCGCCACCGCCCGAAGTCGGCGTGGTGGTCGCCACGCCGACCAACGTCGGCCTGATCACCGAACTGCCGGGCCGGCTCGAAGCCTCGCGCGTTTCGCAGGTGCGTGCCCGTGCGGCCGGCATCCTGCTCGAAAGGCTGTTCAAGGAAGGCAGCGACGTGAAGGCGGGCCAGCCGCTGTTCCGCATCGATCCGGCCCCCTACGCCGCAGCCCAGCGCAGCGCTGAGGCCAGCCTGGCGCGCGCCGAAGCCAATGCGGCGCAGGCGAAGGCGCTGGCCGAGCGCTACAAGCCGCTGGTCGCAGCCAACGCGGTAAGCAAGCAGGAATACGACAACGCGGTGGCGGCGCAGAAGACGGCCGAGGCCGACGTGGGCGTGAGCCGCGCCGCGCTGACGACCGCCAAGATCAACATGAGCTACGCCGCCGTGACCGCGCCGATTTCCGGCCGCATCGGCCGCGCGCTGGTGACCGAAGGCGCGCTGGTGGGCCAGAACGACGCCACGGAGCTGGCCGTGATCCAGCAGATCGATCCGATGTACGTGAACTTCACGCAGTCGGCGACGGATGTGCTGCGTCTGCGCCGCGCCATGGAGGCCGGCCAGTTCAAGCGCGCGAGCGGCCCCAATGCCGCGAGCGTTCGCGTGGTGCTCGAAGACGGCACCGAATACGCGCTGCCCGGCCGGCTGCTGTTCTCCGACCTGACGGTCGACGCGACCACGGGCCAGGTCACGCTGCGCGCGGAGGTTCCCAATCCCAAGGGCGAGCTGCTGCCCGGCCTGTACGTGCGCGTGCGGCTGGAGCAGGCGCAGGCGGCCAACGCCATCACCGTTCCGCAGCAGGCTGTCACGCGCACGCAGCAAGGTGACACGCTGACCGTGGTCGAGCCCGACGGCAAGCTCAGCAAGCGCACGGTGAAGATCAGCGCCGCGCAAGACAACCAGTGGGTGGTGCTCGAAGGCCTGAAGGCCGGCGAACAGGTGATGGTCGACGGCTTCCAGAAGCTCCAGATGATGCCGCCCGGCACGCCCGTGAAGGCAGTGCCGTGGAAGGCCCCTGCACCGGCCACTCCTGCTGCCGCGGCAGCCGCCGCTCCGGCTCCCGCCGCGAAGCAGTAAGGAGCGCGCCCGCATGGCCAAGTTCTTTATCGACCGTCCGATCTTTGCGTGGGTGATCGCGCTGTTCATCATCGTGATGGGCAGCGTGGCGATCACGCAGCTTCCGATCTCGCAATACCCGCCGGTGGCTCCGCCGGCCATCGTCATCAACACGGCTTACCCCGGCGCCTCGGCCCAGACACTGGAAGACAGCGTGCTGTCGGTGATCGAGCGCGAAATGAACGGCTCGCCAGGTCTTATCTATATGGAGTCGGTCGCGCAGGCGGACGGCACCGGCACGATCACGATCACCTTCGAGACGGGCACCAATCCCGACCTCGCGCAGGTGGACGTGCAGAACCGCCTGTCGCGCGCCACCCCGCGGCTGCCGGCGGCGGTGACGCAGCAGGGCGTGCGCGTGGACAAGTCGCGCAACAACTTCCTGCTGTTCACGATCCTCTCGTCGGACAACCCGGCCTACGACCCGATCGCGCTGGGCGACTACGCGGCGCGCAACGTGGTGCCTGAACTGCAGCGCGTGCCCGGCATCGGCCAGGCGCAGCTGTTCGGCACCGAGCGCTCCATGCGCATCTGGATCGATCCGGCCAAGCTGCAGGGCTTCAACCTGTCGCCGGCCGACGTGAACGCGTCGATCAGGGCGCAGAACGCGCAGGTGTCCTCCGGGATCATCGGCGACCTGCCCAATTCGCCCGGCCAGGCCATCGCCGCCACGGTGGTGGTCAACGGCCAGCTCACGACGGTCGAGCAGTTCGGCAGCATCGTGCTGCGCGCCAACACCGATGGTTCGGCGGTGCGGCTGCGCGACGTCGCGCGCATCGAGCTGGGTGGCCAGTCGTATTCGACGTCGGCGCGCCTGAATGGCGAGCCGGCCGTCGGTATCGGCGTCCAGCTCGCGCCGAACGGCAATGCGCTGGCTTCGGCCAAGGCCATCCGCGCCAAGATGGACGAACTCTCGCGCTTCTTCCCCGAAGGCGTGAAGTGGACCATCCCCTACGACAGCTCGCGCTTCGTGAGCATCTCGATCACCGAAGTGGTCAAGACGCTGTTCGAGGCCGTGGCGCTGGTGTTCCTGGTGATGTTCCTGTTCCTGCAGAACTGGCGCTACACGATCATCCCGACCATCGTCGTGCCGATCGCGCTGCTGGGTACTTTCGCGACGCTGCTCGCGCTGGGTTTCTCGATCAACGTGTTGACGATGTTCGGCATGGTGCTGGTGATCGGTATCGTGGTGGACGATGCGATCGTGGTGGTCGAGAACGTCGAGCGCATCATGAGCGAGGAAGGACTCTCCCCGCTCGAAGCCACGCGCAAGGCGATGCGGCAGATCTCGGGCGCCATCATCGGTGTGACGGTGGTGCTGATCTCGGTGTTCGTGCCGCTGGCCTTCTTCGCGGGTTCCACCGGCAACATCTACCGCCAGTTCTCGGCGGTGATGGTGGCGTCGATCGGCTTCTCGGCCTTCATGGCGCTGTCGCTCACGCCGGCGCTGTGCGCGACCTTGCTCAAGCCGGTCGAAGCCGGTCATCACCACGAGAAGAAGGGCTTCTTCGGCTGGTTCAATCGTGGGTTCTCGCGCACGGCCAAGGGCTACGAGAGCGTGGTGGCGCGCATCCTCAAGCGCGCGGCACGCTACCTCGTGATCTACGCGGCGATCATCGGCGCGGTCGTGGTGGTGTATCGCCAGTTGCCGACCTCCTTCCTGCCGCAGGAAGACCAGGGCAACATCATCATCAACGTGCAGCTGCCGCCGGGTGCGACGCAGGAACGCATGCTGTCGGTGATCAAGGACGTCGAGGCCTACATCCTCAAGCAGCCTGAAGTGCAGAGCATGGTCGGGGTGCTGGGCTTCAGCTTCTCGGGCCAGGGCCAGAACGCCGGTCTCGCCTTCGTGACGCTCAAGGACTGGGACAAGCGCCATGAGCAAAGCCAGTCGGCCGATGCCCTCGCGGGGCGGGCCTTCGGTGCGCTCTCGAGTGTGCGCGATGCCTTCATCTATCCGCTGAGCCCGCCGCCCATTCCCGAACTGGGCAACGCGAGCGGCTTCACCTTCCGCCTGCAGGACCGCGCCGGCGCGGGCCACGAGGCGCTGGTGAATGCGCGCAACCAGTTGCTGGGCATGGCGAGCAAGAGCCCCATCCTCACACAGGTGCGGCCGGACGGCCTCGAAGATGCGCCGCAGCTGCAGATCGAGATCGACCGCGACAAGGCGAACGCCCTGGGCGTGACCTTCGATGCGATCAACACCACGCTGTCGACCGCGCTCGGCTCGACCTATGTGAACGATTTCCCCAACCGGGGTCGTCTGCAGCGGGTGGTGGTGCAGGCCGATGCGCCGGCGCGGATGCAGCCCGAGGATCTGCTCAAGCTCAACGCCAGCAACAGCAAGGGCTTGCCCGTGCCGCTGTCGGCCTTTGCGACGACGCGCTGGATCACGGGCGCTCAGCAGACGGTGCGCTACAACGGCTATCCGGCGATCCGCATTTCGGGCTCGGCGGCACATGGTTTCAGCTCGGGCGCTGCGATGGCCGAGATGGAAAAGCTGGCCGCGCAACTTCCCCCGGGCTTCGGCTACGAATGGACCGGCCAGTCGCGCGAAGAAAAGCTCGCGGGCTCCCAGGCCATCATCCTCTACGGCTTCGCGATCCTGGCGGTGTTCCTGTGCCTGGCCGCGTTGTACGAGAGCTGGACGATCCCGCTGGCGGTGATCATGGTGGTGCCGCTGGGCGTGCTGGGCGTGCTTCTGGCAACGCTGTTCCGCTCGTTGGCGAACGACGTGTACTTCCAGGTGGGGCTGATCACGATCATCGGCCTCTCGGCGAAGAACGCGATTCTGATCATCGAGTTCGCCAAGGACCTGCAGGCGCAGGGCAAGGGCGTGATCGAGTCGGCACTGGCCGCGGCGCACCTGCGGTTCCGGCCGATCGTGATGACTTCGCTGGCCTTCGGCCTCGGCGTGCTGCCGCTGGTGCTGGCGACGGGCGCAGGCTCGGCGAGCCAGCGCGCGATCGGCACCGGCGTGCTGGGCGGCATGTTGACCGGCACGGCGCTCGCGGTGATTTTTGTGCCGGTGTTTTTCGTGGTCGTGCGCAGCCTGTTCAAGGGCAGCGAGCGCCAGCACGAGGCCGACAAGCGCCATGCGCAGGCGGCTGGGATCGAGGAAGCATGATGACCAAGTACACCCCCAGGCTTCGCGCACTTCGTGTCGCTACGCCCACCCCCTTGCAGGGGGCAACACCAGCGGCCCGGCAAAGCCGGTTCCGCGGTGTTTCACGAACTCGGCTCGCTGCGCTTGGCGCAGCACTTTTGATGAGCGGTTGTTCGCTGATTCCGAAGTACGAGCGGCCGGAGGCGCCGGTGCCGGCGGTTTTTCCGAACGCGCAGCCTTCGAGTGCGGGGGAGCCGCTGACTTCCACGATTGCGTGGCAGGACTTCTTCACGGATCCGCGGCTCCAGAAGCTGATCGAACTGGCGCTGGCCAACAATCGTGACCTGCGGATCTCGGTGCTCAACATCGAGCAGGCGCGCGCGCAGTTCCAGATCCAGCGCTCGGCCTTGTTCCCGGCAGTGGACGCGACTGCGAGCGGCACTCGGCAGCGGCCATCGCTGCTCGGGCCGGGAGTGTCCGAAAGCTACTCGGTCGGGCTGGGCTTCACGGCATGGGAGATCGACTTCTTCGGCCGCATCGCCAGCCTCAAGGACTCCGCGCTCGCGCAGTACCTCGCCACCGAGGAAGCACGCAAGGCGGCGCAGATCAGCCTGATCGCCGCCGTGGCCAACGGATGGCTCGCGGTGCTGGGCGATGACGAAGTGCTCGAGATCACACGCCAGACGATGGCGACGCGCGACGAGTCGCTCAAACTCACGAAGCTGCGCTTCGACAACGGCGTCTCGTCGGAGATCGACTTCCGGTTCGCGGAATCGCAGGCGGAAACGGCGCGCGCAGCCTATGCACAGCAGCAGCGCGTGCGCATGCAGAACGAGAACGCCCTCGCGCAATTGATCGGTGCCCCGGTGCCGCCCGAGGCGATCGTAGGCAGCAAGGAAGGGCTCAAGGCCCTGGCGCCGATGCAGGACCTGCCGGCCGGGCTGCCGTCCGACCTGCTGGGCGAACGCCCGGACATCCGCGCCGCCGAGCAACAGCTGATCGCGGCCAACGCCGACATCGGCGCGGCACGTGCGAACTTCTTCCCGCGCGTCACGCTGACCTCGTCCATCGGCACGGCGAGCACCGAGTTCTCGGGTCTCTTCAAGAGCGGATCGAAGGCCTGGGCGTTTGCGCCGCAGATCACCTTGCCGATCTTCAATGCGGGCGCCAACCAGGCCACCCTGGACTCGGCACGCGCTGGACGCGAGATCGCGGTGGCGCAGTACGAGAAGACCATCCAGACGGCATTCCGCGAAGTCGCCGACGCCCTCGCGGGCCGCGCAACCTTCGACGATCAGTTGCGCGCACTCGTGGCGCAGACGAATGCCGAGGAGGTGCGATTCAGGCTGTCGGACATGCGTTATCGCAACGGCATCGCCAGCGGACTCGACCTGCTCGACGCCCAGCGCTCGCTCTTCACGTCGCAACTCGCGACGGCGCAGACGCGGCAGTCGCTGCTGCAGAACCAGGTGACGCTGTACAAGACGCTGGGTGGCGGCTGGGCCACACATTGACGGGTGAAAGGGGGGCGCCCAGGGCGCCTCTCTATAATCGCCGGTTGATCCGAAAAAAGCCCCCGATACCGAGGACGCAATGAGCGCAGAACCGCACTACCAGGCGACAGAAGAAGCCCACACCGGCCCGATCAAGAACCCGAAGCAACTCCTGCTGGCGGTATTTTTCTCCTTCATTGCGCCCATCCTGATCATTGCTGCCCTCGTTTCGTACGTGGTCTCCGGCACCCATCCCTCGGGTTCCGCAGAGGGTGACAGCATGTCGCTCTACGGGGTTTCGAAGGAAGCCCGGGATCGCGAGATCGCAGAACGCCTCAAGAAGGTGGGCTCTATCGAGATTCGCGATGCCAACCGTCCCCTCGCCACCGGCGAAACCGTGTTCAAGGCCCAGTGTGTGGCTTGTCACGGCAGCCCGGGCATCCCCGGCGCACCGCACCTGAACGACGCTGCGGCCTGGGGCCCTCGCATTGGGCAGGGCTTTGCCACGCTGCTCGAGCATGCGCTGAAGGGCAAGGGCGCGATGCCTCCGCAAGGCGGCGGAGACTTCGAAGACCTCGAAATCGGCCGTGCCGTGGCCTACTTGGCCAATGCAGGGGGCGCCAAGTTCCCGACGCCCGAACGCCCGGCGGCGGGCGAAGCGGCCGCTGCAGCACCTGCCGCCGCGGATGCTGCGGCACCTGCGCCCGCCGCGGCGCCGGCAGCTCCCGCCGCCACCGCGACGAACGGCAAGTAAGAACCTCCGCCTCCCAGACAAGAAAGCCCGCGTCCTGCGGGCTTTTTCATTGCGCCGTTTTCGCTCAGCCCGGCGCAGCGGGCTTGGCCGGCTGGCTCGCGGCCGGGCTCATCACGTGCCCGAAGCGCGCAGGCAAATCCGCAGCGCGAACGTTTTCCGGCACCCAACGCCCCTGCTCGACGGCCTCGGCGGCCAGGCCCGTGTCCTGCGTGTGGATCAGGCCCAACCCGATGGGCGCAACCAGATAGAGCTTGCCCTCCTCGTCGAGCAGGCAGGCCGATGGCTCGACGGCCAGGCCCGAATGGGACTTGACGGAGAAATCTCCGCCGAGCCGCCAGATCCAGGGTGCGGCTTCAAGCTCGACGTACACGCGCTGCGGACCGTTCTGGAAGAACCACTGCCCCTGCGCGTCATGCTCGTAGTTGCGCTGGATGAAGTCGATCAGCTTTTCGTGCTGCAGCAGCGAGCCCTTGGCAACGGGAAACGGCCCGGTGGCCTGCGTGCGGTCGTCGCGCAAGTACCAGTTGCCCCGCGCGTCGAGCCCGAGCCAGCCGTAGCAGTGCGGCACATTCGGCCACTTGGCAAGCGCCTGTTTGACGATGTCATCCATTGGGCCATTTTGCTCCGCCCGGGAGCAGGCTGGGGATCAGCGTCCGGCCAGCCAATCGACGACGCGCTCGGGCATGCCTCGGACGTGCCCTGGCGGCGAGCCGAGCGGAAAACCGACGTGGCCGCCGTGCGCGGGCTGCCATAGCGTGACGTGGCTTCCGACCTCGCCCTTGCGCGGCAGGCTGCTCGCGGGGACGAAGGGGTCGTTGGCGGCGTTCACCACGAGCGCGGGAACGCGGATCGTATGCAGAAGCGGCTTGGCCGAGCCACGCGTCCAGTAGTCGTCCGTGTCGCGAAAGCCGTGCAGAGGTGCCGTGAAGATGTTGTCGAAGTCGTACAGATTTCGGGCCGCCAGGAGCTTGTCGCGGTCGAAAAGCCCAGGATGCTGCGCCAGCTTCGCCAGCGCCTTGGGCTTCATGGTCGACAGGAACATGCGTGTGTAGACCAGCCGATTGAAGCCCCGCCCGATGGCCTCGCCTCCCGCGGCGAGATCGAGCGGTGCCGAGATGGAAGCGACGGCGCTGACCAGCTTCGAGGCCTCGCCGCCCGCCTCTTCCGCCCAGCGCATCAGCGCATTGCCGCCGAGCGAGACGCCGGCCGCCAGCATCGACCCGCCGCCGTTCTGTTCCTGCCGAGCGCGCAGCCGAGCGAGGATCCAGCCGACTTCCTCGAAATCGCCCGAGTGATAGGCACGCGGCCCCAGATTGAGCTCGCCGCTGCAGCCACGGAAATGCGGCACCGCGTAGTCCCAGCCCCGCTCCATCGCAAAGGCGGCGAAGGCCTCGGCGTAGTGGCTGCGGGACGAGCCTTCGAGGCCGTGGAACAGCACCAACAGCGGCCTCGCCAGCGGCCGCGGCGCAGCGGCTTCGAGAAAATCGACGTCGATGAAATCGCCGTCCGGCGTGGTCCAGCGCTCGCGGCGGTAGTCGGGCAAAGGCGCCTCGACACGCCGCGCATAGAGCGCGGGCCAGATGGTCTGCAGGTTGCCGCCCGGCAACCAACGGGGTGCGACGTATTGCATCAGTGGATGGTCTGGGGTGCGTCGCCCGTGTCCCCAGGATCCTGGGCGCTGCCTGGACTGGCGTGATGGGCGACCATCCGCCAGCCTTGCGGGGTCTTGTGATAGACGTTGGTGGCCAGCACGAAGGCATGGCGCGGCCCTTCGGCGGTGATGACCTCGATGCGCTCCAGCACGTTGTGCACCGCGCTCGCGAGCGATTCGA
This sequence comes from Variovorax sp. J22R115, assembly GCF_030317005.1. NCBI lineage: Bacteria > Pseudomonadati > Pseudomonadota > Betaproteobacteria > Burkholderiales > Comamonadaceae > Variovorax > Variovorax sp. J22R115. The sequence continues at coordinate 230,468 of NZ_JASZYM010000011.1, forward strand.
CCTTGCGCACGCGGGCCGGCGTCGCATGGATGGCGCCATTGCCGAACATGTGCTCGAACGCCCCACGGATCGCGTCGGCGCCCACGAGGCGCGGGCCGCCGGGGTGAACGCAGAAGATTTCCTCCTCGTCGGCCCAGCAGTCCATCAGCGAATCGACGTCGCCGCGCTGCAAGGCCTCGTAGAAGGCCGTTTCGATGTCGTCGGCGGTGCCGCCGACGGTGGCGGCACGGAGTTTGGTCTTGGTGGACATGGATGGTGCTGTCGGATGCGTCGATTTTGCCTCGGGCGGAGAAGGACGACGTGTCGCGGCGTAGCGCCGTTTCGCATCATGGAGCGGGCAATGCCGGCGTCACCCAGCCTTCCACGACGGCGCGCAGTTCGCCCTGCGCCGCCCGCCAGACCAATTCGGGCGCGGCGACGTGCACGCCCGGCGGCGCGATGCGCAACGCCACGTCGACCAGCTCGGCCACCTTCGACGCACGCACCGGCTGCTCGCTCGCCGGCACCATGAACCGGCCGATGGACAGCATCCATGCGGCGAGCCGCTCGGCGGGATTGGCAAAGTGCTCCGGTGCCGGCTTCTGCGCCGAGCGCACGAGGATCACACGATCGAAGCCGAGTGCCACGACCGCCTGTTCGTCGAGGCTGGCGAGGCCGCGCTTCAGCGCTTCCGGCAGCCGTCCTTGCGCATGCGGCTGCACGACGGCCAGGGTCTGCACGCCGCACTCGCGCAGCCAGGCGGCGAGCGCCGGCAGCTGCGCGGGCTCCGGCGTCCACAGCGCGCGTTCGCGGTCGTAATAGAGACGCGGCGGCTCGAACAAGATCAACGCGGTATCGGCCTTCAGGACCGGCCATTGCGCGATCGGAGTGCTCGGCGTGACCACGGTTTTGACGCCCGGCAGCCCGTCGCGAATGGGCTCGCGCGCCAGCACGCGGGTGTGGTCGAAGCGATGCCTGCCGGCAAGGCGCCGCACCAGTTCATGGCCGAGCGCGCCGGTGGCGCCGGCGATCAGCAAGGTGCCCGCCGAATCGCCGGGCGCAAGGCTTGGCGCTGGCCTGCGATTCGCGGCCTGCAGGACTTGAAGAGGGTCGACCGCCATCCATCTATGCTACCTTCGCGAACTTCGCAACCTGGGAGCGCCATCATGGTGAAACGCTGGCTATTGATCATCCTCGCAGCGCTGACGCTGGCGGGCTGCGGCTACAACGATTTCCAACGTCTCGACGAGGCGAGCAAGTCGGCCTGGAGCGAAGTGCTCAATCAATACCAGCGCCGCGCGGACCTGGTGCCGAACATCGTCGCCACGGTCAAGGGCGAAGCCAATTTCGAGCAGGAAACGCTCACCAGGGTCATCGAGGCGCGCGCCAAGGCCACCTCGATCCAGGTGACGCCCGAGACGCTCAACAACCCCGAGGCCTTCAACAAGTTCCAGCAGGCGCAAGGTGAACTATCGGGCGCGCTGTCGCGCCTGATGGTCGTGGCCGAGCAGTACCCCAACCTCAAGGCCAACCAGGCCTTCCGCGATCTGCGCGTGACGCTGGAAGGCACCGAGAACCGCATCACCGTGGCACGCAACCGCTACATCAAAACCGTCCAGGAATACAACGTGCTCGCGCGCAGCTTCCCGACCAATCTGACGGCCAAGGTGTTCAGCTACGACCCCAAGCCCAACTTCACGGTGCAGAACGAAGCCCAGATCTCGACGCCGCCGACGGTCGATTTCAACGCACCCAAGAAGTAGGCGCAGCAGCGACCCGCCATGACGGCTGTCCGCTTTCGGCACGCGCTGACGGCCTTTCTGCTGCTGGCGTGCGCGCTCTTCGGTGCGCACGCGCAGGATCTGCTGCCGGTGCCCGCGCTCAACGCGCGCGTCATCGACCAGACGGGCACGCTGAGCGCAGCGCAGCGCGCGGCGCTCGAAGCCAAGCTGCAGGCTTTCGAGCAGCAGAAGGGTTCGCAGATCGTGATGCTGATGGTCGCGACCACGCAGCCCGAGGACATCGCGAGCTACGCCAACCGGGTCGGCAACGAATGGAAGATCGGCCGCAAGCAGGTCGGCGACGGCATCCTCGTGGTGGTCGCCAAGAACGACCGCAAGATGCGCATCGAGGTCGCGAAGTCGCTGGAGGGCGCGGTGCCCGACCTCGCGGCCGCGCACATCATCGATGACGCGATGAAGCCGCGCTTCCGGCAGAACGACTTCGCCGGCGGGCTCGACGCCGCGGCCGACCAGCTCATTGCAAGGGTTAAGGGCGAGGCGCTGCCCGAGGTGGATGCGCGCGGCGGTGACTTCAGCGACGGCCGCGGCGGCAGCGAGGGATTCAACTGGCAGGACCTCGCGGTGTTCTTCTTCATCGCCGTGCTGGTGGGCGGGCCGATCGCGCGCCGCATCCTCGGCAAGATCCCGGGCTCGCTCGCGATGGGCGGGCTGACCGGGGTCGTCGTGATGGTGCTGACGTCCAGCATCGTGATCGCGGTGCTGGCCGGCCTGGGCGCCCTGCTCTTCACCCTGCTGTCAATGGCCTTCGGCGCGGGCGCCGGGCGGCGCGGCGGCGGCTTCGGCGGCGGCGCATTGGGCGGCGGCGCATTGGGCGGCGGCCTGGGGGGCTGGGGCGCAGGACGCGGCGGCGGCGGAGGGTGGGGCGGCGGTTCCTCGGGTGGAGGATTCAGCTCGGGTGGCGGTGGTGACTTTGGTGGCGGTGGCGCCTCGGGAGACTGGTGACCATGGCATCGATGCTTTCCCGTCTCGCGCGGCTCTGGCGCCATCGTTGGATCGACGAAGCCGAGGTGCGCCGCGCCTTGCCGATCGATCTGCTCGACCGCCTGGAGCGCCGCGTGGGCGCGAGCGAGCGGCGGCACAGTGGCGAGATCCGCATCTGCGTGGAGGCCGGCCTGCCGATGTCCTACCTGTGGCGCGACGCGCGGCCGCGCGAGCGCGCGATCACGCTGTTCGGCAAGTTGCGCGTGTGGGACACGGAGGACAACAACGGTGTGCTGATCTACCTGCTGCTCGCCGAGCACGCGATCGAGATCGTGGCCGACCGCGGCATCGACGCGCGCGTGAGCGACGACCAGTGGGCCGCGATGGCGCAGCGCATGGGCGCGGCTTTCCGCGAAGGGCGCTTCGAAGACGGCCTCACTCAGGCGCTCGAAGAAGTCTCGGCGCTGCTGGTCGAGCACTTCCCGCTCGCCGAAGGCCAGGCCGACAGCAACGAACTGCCTGACGAGCCCGTGGTGCTCTGAGGCGGAGAGACTTCAGAGATCCTGCGAATCAAGCAGCCTGCGGTTCACCGAGTGCGCCGCGTCCAGTTCGGACTGCAAGGCGCGCGTGACCTGCGAGACCGTGCGCAGCCGGCGATTGCTTTCGCGCAGCCGCTCGGCGAGCCCCTTGGACAAGCCCAGCATCAGGCGCGCCGCCGCGGCAGGGTGTTCCGCGATCAGCGTCATGAGAGCGGCGCGCGAGAGCACGCCCATCTTGACGTCGGTGATCGCCGTGCAGCTCGCCGAGCGCGGGCCACCGTCGATGACGCCCATCTCGCCGATCAGGCTGCCCGGACCGATGACGGAGATCACCACGTCCTCGCCCGGCATGCCGGTGCTCGTCTCCGCGCGGACCTGGCCCTCCAGCACGAGGACCATGTAGTCGTTGCCGACCGCATCCCCTTCTTGAAACAGGAGTGTGTCGGCCAGCACGTGCACGGGCCGCATGGCATCGACCACGACGCGCGCCTCTTCGAACGCCATGTCGGCCATCGGCGCGATTTCCGTCAACAGGTAAACGGCGTGCTCGCGCAGATCCACGCCGGGGTTCACTTCGCCAGGGTTGTCCATGGGGCCATTTTGCACATCGATTTCACACCTTCCATACGGCATCACCGCCGACCGCATAGAGACGGCGATCCGGTGCGGCATCGACCCGCCAGCCACCGGTGAACTCGCCGAAGGCAGGCAGTATCAGCTGGTCGCCCTCCTGCACGAAGCACGGCAGTCGCACGCTGTCGCGACCGCGTCCGTGCAACTTCAAGGTCGGATGGACATGGCCCGCCAGCACGAAGCGCGCAGGCTGTCGCTGAGGGTGATGGCAGGCGGCGAACGGCCCGACGGGATGCGGCTCGTCCACGACGCCGATTCGCAGCGAGGCGGGTGGGTCGCCGGCGCGGCTGTCGTGATTGCCCCGCACCAGCGTACAGGCCAGCGCCGGATGCCGGTCACGCCATGCCTCGACCGCGGCCAGCAACTGCGATGTGCGAGCCTGGGCGGCGTGCAGGAAGTCCCCGAGGAACACGATCTCGCCCGGCGCATGGCGATCGATCAGCCGATCGAGGCGCGCCAGATTCGCTTGCGTGGTGCCGCTGGGCACCGGCTGGCCGAGCGCACGGTAGGTGGCCGCCTTGCCCAGGTGGAGATCGGCGATGAACAGCACACGTTCGGCCGGCCACCACAGGGCCGGGTCGGGCAGGAGTTCGATCTGTTGGCCCGCCAATTCGACGCGGCAGGCTTTCGGGGTGGAGGTCACGCTTCGAGTTTCCCAGATGCCGGGCTGCCCAGCCGGCTCACAGCGGAGGAAGCGGCCGGGAGGCCTTGCGCTTTCTGTGCGAAGCCGCGTCCCCGGGCGCGTTCGCGTCCGACGTCTGCTCCTGGCCGAAGCGCAGCGTCTCCCTGACCTGTTCCGCATCGCCGACTTGCATCCCACCGCCCGCGGCCGTCTCCAGTTGCTGCACCATGCGCGCGATGCGGTCCGCCACGCTTTCGTTGGAGAGCTTTTCTCGGAATCGCTCCACCATCAACGGAAAGGCAAAGGGCGTGGGACGCGTCGGCGATTGCACGACCAGCCGCTGCGTCGCCATGCGCAAGAGGCTGGCACGGAGGCGGCCGATTTCCAGTTCCTGCGCGAGCAATTCCTCCTCGGCCTGCTGCAGCAGGCGATTCGCCGGGTCGTACTTGCGAAACACCTCGTAGAACAGCGAGGAGGACGCCTGAAGCTGCTTGTTGCTCCGTCTTTCACCCGGAAAGCTCTGGAAGATGAGGCCGGACACCCGCGCGATCTCGCGGAAGCGCCGCCGTGCGAGCTCGCTCGCGTTCAGCGACGCGAGCACCTCGTGCAGCAGCGCCGTGCGCTCGTCATGCTGCGCGATGGCCTCCAGCGCCTGGGCGTCATGTCCGGCCACGAGCACCTGCGGCAGCAGGGTCGGCCAGTCGACTTCCGTCGCGCTCAGCAGTTCGAAGCCGTAATCGTTCACCGCGATCGAGAAGGTGCGCGGCTCGTGCTGCGCAACGCGCCACGCAATGAGGTTCGCGAGGCCCAGGTGCACGGGTCGCCCGGCGAACGGGTAGAGGAACAGGTGCCATCCCTCGCGCGTCCTCAGCACTTCGGCGAGCAGTGTCTGCGGCGTCGGGACCGCGGACCAGCGCTGCTGGATGTCGAGCAAGGGGCGCACGCACCGGAGTTCGGCCGTGTCGTAGCGGCCTTCGCCGGCAAGCGCGAGCTGCTGCACCACGGCATCGGCCAGCGTGCTCGACAGCGGCATGCGCCCGCCATTCCAGCGCGGCACGGCGGGCCGCTTTCCGCTCGCGCGCCGGACCCAGGCCGTCATGTCGTGGATGCGGACCAGTTCCAGCAGGCGTCCGCCGAACAGAAAGCAGTCGCCGGGCTTCAGCCGCGCGACGAAGCCCTCCTCCACGCTGCCGATCTTGCCGCCGCTGACGAACTGCACCGACATGCTCGCATCGCTCACGATGGTTCCGATGTTCGACCGATGGCGACGCGCGAGCCGTGCATCGGGCACACGCCAGACGCCCGCCGCATCAGGCACGGCGCGTCGGTAGTCCGGATAGGCCGAGAGCGATGGACCGCCTTGCGACACGAAATCCAGGCACCACTGCCAGCTCTCGCGCGACAAGTTGGCATAGGCGACGGTCTCAAGCACCTCGTCGTAAAGCGCATCGGGCAGGAAACCGCCGCCCAGCGCGATCGTTACCATGTGCTGGACCAGCACATCCAGCGGCTGCTCCGGCGAAGTCCTGGCCTCGATGTGGCCGGCCGCGATCGCGGCGCGTGCAGCCGCGCCTTCCACGATTTCGATGCTGTGGGTCGGCACCAGCGTGATCCGCGACGGCCGCCCCGGCGCATGGCCCGAGCGCCCGGCGCGCTGCAGCAGTCGCGCCACGCCCTTGGGCGAACCGATCTGCAGCACGCGCTCGACCGGCAGGAAGTCCACGCCCAGGTCCAGGCTCGACGTGCAGACCACCGCACGCAGTTCGCCGTTCTTCAGGCCAAGCTCGACCCATTCGCGGACGGCACGATCGAGCGAGCCGTGGTGCAGCGCGATCTGCCCGGCCCAGTCCGGCCGCGCTTCGAGCATCGCCTGATACCAGATCTCCGATTGGGAGCGCGTGTTGGTGAAGACCAGCGTGGTGGTGCTGGCCGCGATCTCGTCGATGACCTGCGGCAGCATCGTGAGACCCAGGTGCCCGCCCCACGGAAATCGCTCGGCGCGGCCGGGCAGCAGCGAATCGATGACCAGCGTCTTGGGCACCTCGCCCTGCACCAGCACGCCCGGCTCGCTGCCCAGCAGCGTGCGCATCGCCTCATCCAGATTGCCCAGAGTGGCCGACATGCCCCACACGCGAAGCCCTGCGTTCCAGCGCCTCAGTCGAGCCAATGCAAGCTGCACCTGCACGCCGCGCTTGCTGCCGAGCAGTTCATGCCATTCATCGACGACCACCATGCGCAGCGTACCGAGCACTTCCTTCGCGTCGGCGCGCGAGAGCAGCAGCGACAGGCTCTCCGGCGTGGTCACCAGCACGGTGGGAAGCCGCTGGTTCTGTGCGCTGCGTTCGGCCGCGCTGGTATCGCCGCTTCGCGCACCGGCGCTCCAGGCGTCCGCCTCTGCACCGAAGCCGTCCAGGGCCTGCTGCAAGGCGCGCAAGGTGTCGGCCGCCAGCGCGCGCATCGGCGTCAGCCAGAGCACGGTGAGCGGCGCCGCTTGGCGAGCACCTGCGCCGGTGCGGCGCTTCGGCGCTTCACCCGCAAACGCAAGCAGCGCACCGAGCCAGGCCGCGTAGGTCTTGCCGGCACCCGTGGTGGCGTGCAGCAGACCCGATTGGCCGTCTGCGATCGCCTTCCACACTTCGCGCTGAAACCGGAAGGGCGTCCAGCCGCGTGCGGCGAACCACTCATCCAGCGCGCGCTTTGTCACCTTCATGAGGGCAGCAACGCGGCGAGCGTCTGCAAGGTGTCGGCTTCCTCCACCGGCTTGTCCTCCCGCCAGCGCAGCATGCGCGGAAAGCGCACCGCGATGCCGCTCTTGTGCCGGGTGCTTCGCGCGATACCTTCGAAGCCCAGTTCGAACACCAGCGTCGGCCGCACGCTGCGGACCGGGCCGAAGCTCTCCACGGTGGTCTTGCGGATCACCGCATCCACGCGCGCCATCTCGGCATCGGTCAACCCCGAGTAGGCCTTCGCGAAGGGAACGAGCTTGCGATCCCCGGCTTCGGACGGCCCGTCCCACACGGCGAAGGTGTAGTCGCTGTAGAGGCTCGCGCGACGGCCGTGGCCGCGCTGGGCATAGACCAGCACGGCGTCGACGGAGAGCGGATCGATCTTCCACTTCCACCACACGCCCACGTCTTTCGTGCGGCCGACGCCGTAGAGCGCATGGCGTTGCTTGAGCATCATCCCTTCGACGCCCATCGAGCGAGCGGCTTCGCGCTGGCGTGCGAAATCGTCCCAGCTTGCACCGTGCAGCATCGGGCTGGCAAGGAGCGCCGGGTGCTGCGCGTCGGCGAGCAGTTCGTCGAGCTGCACCCGGCGCTCCTGCTGCGGCAGCGCGCGCAGGTCGCGCCCCTGCCATTCGAGCAGGTCATAGGCCAGCAGCACGACGGGGATCTCGCGCAGCAGCTTCGGGCCCAGCGTCTTCCGCCCGATGCGCTTCTGCAATTCGGCAAAGGGCTGCACCCGATCGTCGCGCCACACCACGATCTCGCCGTCGAGCACCGTGCCTTCGGGCAGCGTCTCGCCCATCACCGCCAGTTCGGGGAAGCGATCGGTCACAAGCTCCTCGCCGCGCGACCACAGCCACACTTGCCCGGCGCGCTTGACCAGTTGCGCACGAATGCCGTCCCACTTCCATTCGATGATCCATTGCGACGGCGGGCCGATCGTGGTCTGGAATGCTTCGACAGGCAGGTTGAACGGATGCGCAAGGAAGAAGGGATAGGGCTGTCCGCTCGTCTGCTGATCGAGTTCGCCCGTGCTTTCCGGCGCGATCAATGCGGCGTAGTCGGCAGCCGTCGGCTGGCCGCTGACGTGCGTGTAGCCCATGAGCCGCTGCGCGACACGCTTGGGATCGAGCCCGCCGACGGCCGCCAAGGCTTGAGTGACCTGCAGCCGAGAGACGCCGACGCGAAAGCCGCCGGTGATGAGCTTGAAGTACACCAGCCGCTCTTCCGCGGCCAGTCGCTTCCATTGCGAGCGCAGGGCGTCCGCCAGTGCATCGGGCGGGGTCTTTCTCAGGGGCAGGAGATGCTGCTCGATCCAGGCCGCAAGCCCGAGGTCGTGCGTTTCGTCGGGCGGGGGCAGCAACAGCGAGATGGTCTCGGCCAGGTCGCCGACGGCCTCGTAGCTTTCGTCGAAGAGCCACTCGGGCAAGCCTGCGGCCTCTTGCGCCAGCAGCCGCAGCAACTTGGAGGGAACGAGTTGCCGCGGCTTTCCGCCGGAGAGAAAGTACACGGCCCAAGCGGCATCCTCTGGCGCGGCGCTCTGCAAATAGCGCTGCAGGGCCGCCTGCTTCGCCAGGCTTGAAGTGGTCGCGTCCAGCTCACGGTAGAGCGCGGCGAACTGCTTCATGGCGTTGCCGTGGTCGCTGCGGCCTCTGCGCCACTCTCTGCGTCCTCATCTCCGTACTCGGTCCGGAAGGCTTGCGCATCCAGGCCGTTCTCGCTCAGCCATCGCACCATCACGGCCACGCTGCCGTGCGTGACGAACACGCGTTCCGCGCCGGTCCCGGCGATGGCCTGCTGCAGACCGGGCCAGTCGGCGTGGTCCGACATCACGAAGCCGCGGTCCACACCCCGGCGCCGCCGCGTGCCGCGCAGCTGCATCCAGCCGCTCGCGAAGGCATCCGAGTAGTTGCCGAAGCGGCGCATCCATGGCGTGCCTTGCGCCGACGGCGGCGCGAGCACCAGCGCACGCTGGAGCAGCGCCGCATCGACACCCGGATCGCTCACGCGCAAAGTGGGAGGCAAGGCGACTCCGGCTGCGCGATAGACGGCGTTCAGCGGCTCGACCGCGCCGTGCACCACGATCGGTCCGATGCTCGCGTCCACGCCGTGCAGGATCCGCTGCGCCTTGCCGAACGCATAGCAGAGCAGCACCGACGCCCTGCCCTGCTGCGCGTTGGACCGCCACCAGTCATTGATCTCGGCGAACAGCACCTGCTGTGTCGGCCAGCGGTAGATCGGCAGGCCGAAGGTCGACTCGGTGATGAAGGTGTCACAAGGCACCGGCTCGAAGGGCACGCAGGTGCTGTCGGGCTCGGTCTTGTAGTCGCCCGACGCGACCCACACGCGCCCGCCATGCTCGAGCCGCACCTGTGCCGATCCAAGCACGTGGCCTGCCGGATGAAGCGACAGCCGCACGCCGTGGTGGACGATGCTCTCGCCATACGCCAGCGTCTGCAGCGCGATCTCGCCGAGCCGGTTGCGCAGCGTGCCTGCGCTGTCGGTGTGCGCGAGATAGTGGCCGTGCCCCACGCGCGCGTGGTCCGAATGCGCGTGCGTGATGACGGCGCGATCGACCGGGCGCCACGGGTCGATGTAGAAATCGCCCGGCGGGCAGTAGAGGCCCTCGGGCCGAGCGACGACGAGGTCGCTTGAAGCGGGGACATCGGTCGATGGATGGGTCATGGCGCGACCGCCATCCTAGGTCGTGCTGCCCGATCCTGCGTCGCGGCCCCGGCGCGATACGTTGTCGGTAGGGGCCTACGCCTTGGCGGCAGGGCTCAGTTCACCACGCCGTCCACTTGGCTTCGCTCTGCGCCGAAGCCACAGTGCGTTCGATGAAACGCACCCCACGCGCGCCGTCCTCTACGCGGGGATAGTCCGTGGCCAGCGGATCGACCGGCACACCCGAGAGCCGCGCGCGAATATCCGCCACGACGCCGCCATAGACATTCGCGAAAGCCTCGATGAAGCCTTCCGGATGCCCGGCCGGCAACCGGCTCGCGCGTTGTGCCGCCTCGCACAGCCAGGGCGCTCCCCGCGTGAGGATGCGCTTCGGCCCATCGTGCGGCAGATGCACCAACTCGCTCGGCCGCTCCTGCCGCCACTCGAGCGTGCCCAGCGAGCCCGAGACGCGAAGCCGCAAGTCGTTCTCCAGCCCCGTGTTGATCTGCGATGCAATCAGCACGCCGCGCGCGCCGTCCCGAAAGCGCAGCAGCACGCTGCCATCGTCATCGAGTGCACGCCCGGCCACCATCGAACTCAGGTCCGCGCAGAGGCTTTCGATCTCCAGCCCCGTGACCGTGGCCACCAGGTTCTCCGCGTGCGAACCGATGTCGCCGATGGCACCTGCCGCGCCGCTGCGCGCCGGATCACTGCGCCAGGCCGCCTGCTTGTTGCCTTCCCCTTCGAGCCGCGTCGCAAGCCAGCCCTGGTTGTATTCGACGACCACCTTGCGGATCTCGCCCAACTCGCCAGTGCGCACCATCTCCCGCGCCTGCCTGACCATGGGGTAGCCGGTGTAGTTGTACGTGACGCCAAATACCGTGCCCCTGCGCGCCACCGCGTCCACCAGCGCATCGGCCTGTTCGCCGGTATGCACGAGCGGCTTGTCGCACACCACGTGAAAGCCCGCCTCCACAAAGGCATGCGCCACCGGAAAGTGCACATGGTTCGGCGTGACGATCGAAACGAAGTCGACCCGCTCATCGAGCGGCCGCTTCACTTCGTCGTCGAGCAAGGATTGCCAATCACCGTGATTGCGGTCGTCCGCCAGGAACAGGTCGCGCCCCGACGCCTTGGCCTTCTCCGGACTCGAAGACAGCGCGCCCGCAACGAGATCGACCTGTCCGTCAAGCGCGATCGCCTTGCGATGCACCGCGCCGATGAAAGCGTCACGCCCCCCGCCAACCATGGCGTAGCGCAGCCTGCGTTGAAAAGTATCGTGAGTCATGGGTATTCATGCGCCGCGAAGCGCGCGCCGTTGGTGAAACACCGCGGAACCGGCTTTGCCGGTCCGCTGGTGTCGCCCCCGGTCAGGGGGTAGGCGAAGCGACACGAAGTGCGCGCAGCCTGGGGGGCGAGCTCAGAAAGGACTATCAGGGTGATAGAAGCTCTTCGCGTTGTCCTTCGTGATCAGCACCGAAGGAATGATCGTCGTCGCCGGCAGCTTCTCGCCCTTCAGGCGCGCCTCTGCCGTGAGCTTGATCGCGTCGTAGATGAACTTCGGCGAATAGCTCACGTCCGCGTCGATGCGCTTGTCCTTGCCGTCCATGATGGTCTTGACCATGCCCTTGGCACCGGCGCCGCCGAAGATCACCTTGATGTCGTCGCGCTTGGCCTGCTCAACCGCCTTCAGCACGCCGACGGCCATGTCGTCGTCAGCGGCCCAGATGGCGTCGATGTTCTTGAAGCGCGTCAGGTAATCCTGCGTGACCTTGAAGGCGTCGTCGCGGTTCCAGTTGGCGTACTTGGCGTCGAGCAGCTTGATGTCGGGGTAATTCTTGAGCACGCTGTTGAAGGCGTCCATGCGCTCGTTGTCGAGCGTGGTGGCAATGCCGCGCAGCGCAACAACGTTGCCTTTGCCGTTGAGCTTCTTCGCGATGTACTCGGCCGGGATCTTGCCGAAGGCGGTGTTGTCGCCCGCGACGTAGGCGTCCTGCGCGCTGGTGTCGGTCAGGCCGCGGTCGACCACGGTGACGTAGGTGCCCTTGGCCTTGACCTGGGCCACCGGCTTGGTCAGCGCGGCCGACTCGAAGGGGAAGATCACCAGCGCGTTGATCTTCGTCACCGTCGACAAGTCCTGCAGCTGGTTGGCCTGCTCGGGCGCGTTGGCTGCCGTCTTGATGGTGATCTTCAGGTCCTTGTGCTCCTTCTCCAGGTCTTTCTTTGCCTGGTTGGCCCAGTAGTTGATGCCGCCCATGAAACTGTGCGTCGCCGCCGGGATCGACACGCCGAGATTCACCGGCTCGGCCGCGAGGGCCGGAAAGGCCGCGAAGCTCGCGGCGGCGACGGCGCTCAGCGCCAGGCGTCGGGTGATGGAAGTCATGCTGCTTGTCTCCTTGTGGTGAATGAAATGGAACGGACGGAAATCCACGCGCATCAGCGTCGCCCGCGCTGCAGGAAGGCGACGACGATGATCACGATGCCCTGCACCGCCGCGTTGAGGTACACGCTGATGATGCTGGTGAGGTTCAGGATGTTGCTGATGACCGAAAGCAGGATCGCGCCGATCACGGTGCCGGTGATGCTGCCCGCGCCGCCCTTGAGCGCGGTGCCGCCGACGATCACCGCGGCGATCGCCTCCAGCTCCCACAGGAGCCCGGTCGTCGGCGATGCCGAGCCGAGCCGCGGCACGTAGAGCAGGGTCGCGATGCCGACGCAGACGCCGAGCAGCACGTAGGTGAGGATCTTCACGCCGTCCACGCCGACGGCGGCGTAGCGCGCCACCTGCTCGTTCGAGCCGATCGCCTGCACATAGCGGCCGTAAGCGGTGCGGTTGAGGATCACGCCGCCGATCACCGCGACGATGAAGAAGATCCACACCGGCACCGGAATGCCCAGCAGGCTCGCGTAGTAGACGGGCGCGTAGAGGTCCGAGAGTTCGTTGTCGAGCGTGAGCGCGCCGCCATCGGCAAAGTAGGTCAGGTACGCGCGGAAGATGCCGAGCGTGCCCAGCGTCACGATGAAGGGCTCGATACGCCCCTTGGTGATCAGCAGGCCGTGCGCAAGGCCGAAGGTCGCTCCCAGCACCACGGCGAGCACCGCGCCGAGCATCACCGCCAACAGCGGCGAGCCGAGCGCCGGGCCCATGGCATTGATGAACATGATCACGCAGCCGGCGATCAGTGCGGCCATCGAGCCCACCGACAGGTCGATGCCGCCGGAGATGATCACGAAGCACATGCCGACCGCGATGATGCCGATGAAGGCCGTGCGAGTGAGCACGTTCATCGCGTTGTCGAGCGTGGCGAAATCACCGTTGAGCAGCGTGCCGGCGATGCACAACAGCACCAGGCCGATGACGGGGCCGAAGCCGTGCAGGCGGTGAAGCCAGTGCGCTTTGGCGTCGCCGCGATGGGCCGCAGCGGCCTCAGGCGTGGCTGGGGGCGGTTCCGGTGGCATGAGCGATGAGCTCCTCTTCGGTGAGATGGTCGGCGTCCAGCGTCGTGACGAGCCGGCCGGCCCGCATCACCGCGACGCGGTGGCACAGGCCGATCAACTCCATCAGTTCGGACGAGACGACGATCACGGCCAACCCCTGGCGGGCCAGGCGCTGGATCAGGAAATAGATGTCGCGCTTGGCACCGACGTCGACGCCGCGCGTCGGCTCGTCGAGCACGACGACCTTGGGTTGTGGCTGCAGTACCTTGGCGAGCGCCAGCTTCTGCTGGTTGCCGCCAGAGAGCGACGAGGCGCGCGCATCGAGATCGCCGGTGCGAATGCCGTAGTCCTTCACGGCGTCGGCCAGCGCGGCGCGTTCTGCGTCGGGCTGGAGCCACGGCTTGGCGTAGCGTTCGAGCGCCATGAGCGTGAGGTTCTGGCGCAGGCCCAGGTGCACGTGCAGGCCCTTGCCCTTGCGGTCTTCGCTGAGGTAGGTCAGGCCGTGCAGGGCAGCCTGGCGAGGGTTGCGCAGGCTCACCGCGCGGCCCTGGATCTCTACCGTGCCGCTCGCGGGGCGCAGGCCCAGCAGGCCTTCGAACAGCTCCGTGCGACCGGCACCCACCAGACCTGCGAAGCCGAGGATCTCGCCGGGGCGCACTTCGAAGCTCGCGCTGTCGGCCCAGCCAGGCACCGTGAAGTTGCGCACCTGCATCGCGGGCGCGGAGTCCGTGACCACCGCATCACGGGGCGGATACAGGTCGGCCAACTCACGGCCGACCATCAGATTCGCCATCTGGTGGCGTGTGACGTCCGACGTCAGCGCCCGGGTCACGAAGCGGCCGTCGCGCATCACGATCACTTCGTCCGTCACGCGCTCCACTTCGTCGAGCTTGTGCGAGATGTAGACGATGGTCACGCCGTCCGCGCGGAGTTGCGCGATCAGCTTGAAGAGGCGTTCGGTTTCGCCGGGCGTGAGCGTGGCGGTGGGCTCGTCCATGATCAGCAGGCGCGCATGGCGCGAGACGGCCTTGGCGATCTCGACCAACTGCTTTTCGGCGACGATCAGTCGGCGCACTTTGCTCGTCGGATCGATATTCAGCCCGACCTGCGCGAGCGCGGCGGCGGCGTCGCGCTCCATCGCCACGTCGTCGAGCAGCCAGCCCCTCTTCTTTTCGTGGCCGAGGAAGATGTTCTGCGCGACGCTCAGGTCTTCCGCAAGGTTGAACTCCTGGTGGATCAGCACGATGCCCAGCGCCTCCGCATCACGCGAACTGGCGAACTCGTGCAGCTCGCCGTTGACTCGCAAGCTGCCGCCCGTCAGCGATTCGTAGCCCGCTAGGATCTTCATCAGCGTCGACTTGCCCGCGCCGTTCTCGCCGAGCAAGCCGTAAATGCGGCCGGGTTCGAGCGAGAAGCTCACGCCGTGCAGCACCTCGACGGGGCCGAAGGACTTCACCACCTTCTCGAATTCGACAGAGACGGCCGCCTTGGGGCTCAGCACTTGGGGGTTCGATGGGCTCATGGCGCCACTCCCCGGGCCTTGAGCGTCTCTTGCATGGCCAGCACGCCCGCGCCGATGAGACCGCCCTGCGCGCCCAGCGGCGTGTACTGGATCTCCAGGTGCCGCGTCGACAGGGCCAGCGAGCGCTGATACACGCTCTGGCGCACGGCCGCGAGAAACAGCGGCCCGATGCGCGTGATGCCGCCGCCGATGAACACGTGCGACGGATTGAAGAAGTTGACGATCGACGCAAGCATTTGGCCGATCAGGCTGCCGGCGCGCTGCACGATGGCGTTGGCCGCCGCATCGCCGGCACGGCTGGCCTGGCCGACATCCACTGCTTCGATGCGGCCTTGCGTGCGCAGGCATTCGGCCAGCGCCGCGCTCTCGCCGGCTTCGGCTGCCTGAACCGCCATGCGGGTGATCGCCGGACCCGCCGCCATCGCCTCGACGCATCCGAGATTGCCGCAGTGGCAGCGCGGGCCTTCCTGGTCGACGCAGATGTGGCCGACGTCGCCGGCAGAACCGGCGGCGCCGCGATACACCTCGCCATGGCACACGATGCCGCAGCCGATGCCGGTGCCCACCTTGATCACGAGGAAGTTGGAGAGCGAACGCTTCAGCCGCCACAGTTCGCCCAGCGCCATCAGGTTGACGTCGTTATCGACGAACACTGGCGCTGCGTAGTCTTCGCGTAGATAGTCGCGGATCGAGAAGCTGTCCCAGGCCGGCATCAGCGGCGGGTTGACCAGTTGCCCGATTTCGAAGTTCACGGGGCCCGGCACACCGATGCCGATGCCGATGACCTGCCTGGCGTCGAAGCCCGCCCGCGCCAGAAGCTCGCGGACCAGCACGCGTACGCGGGCCAGCACGACACCCGGGCCTTCGCGCACGTCGGTAGGTTCCGCGTGGTGCGCCAGCACCGCCAGGTCGGGGGCAAGAACGGCCACATCGAGGCTCGTGGCGCCGATGTCGACACCCACCAGCGCGCCAAGGCCGCCATGCAGTTGCAGGTTTTCGGGGCGCCGGCCGCCCGACGACCGCTGCAGTCCCGCTTCCGCGAGCAGCCCCTGCTCGACGAGGCCGGCGATCAGCGAGTTGGCCTTGCTCTTGGAGAAACCCAGTTGTTCGGCCATGCCATGGCGCGACCCGCCGGCTGACCAGAAGGTGGTCTCCAGCAGTTGCATCTCGTCCGCGGTCAGTCGGCTCCAAGGGGCCAAGCGTTGTCTCCGTCGTGTTCTTCTTTGCCTCCGCCGGTGTGACAGGTCGGAGCGCAGGCGAATACTAGGGTCGGAGCTTCAGCCGAACAAGACTTAACTTCGGACAAATTCGAGCCGAAGTGACGCTAAAGCGACGCGCAAATGAAAAAAGCCGCCCGAAGGCGGCTTTTTGTTCGAAGCGAGCGGTGCCGCTTACTTCTTCTGGCGGTACTTGCGCAGTGCGGCCAGTTGGGCAGCCATCACGGCCAGTTCCGACTGAGCCATCGCGATGTCGATGTCCGTCTTGGCGTTCTTCAGCGCTTCCTCGGCGGCGGCCTTGGCCACGTTGGCTTTCTCGTCGTCGAGGTCCTTGCCGCGGATCGCGGTGTCGGACAGCACGGTCACCGTGTTGGGTTGCACTTCCAGGATGCCGCCGGCCACGAAGACGAATTCCTCGCCGCCGTCGGCCGTTTCAATGCGCACCGCGCCGGGGCGGATGCGCGTGATCAGCGGCGTGTGGCGCGGGTAGATGCCGAGCTCGCCAGCTTCGCCGGGGAGCGCGACGAACTTGGCCTCGCCCGAGAAGATGGACTCCTCGGCGCTGACCACGTCCACGTGAATGGTGCCTGCCATGGTGATTCCTTAAGCGACCTTCTTGGCCTTTTCGAACGCCTCGTCGATGCCGCCCACCATGTAGAACGCTTGTTCCGGCAGGTGGTCGGCTTCGCCGTTCACGATCATCTTGAAGCCGCGGATGGTCTCCGACAGCGGCACGTACTTGCCAGGCGAGCCGGTGAACACTTCGGCAACGTGGAAGGGCTGCGACAGGAAGCGCTGGATCTTCCGGGCGCGCGCCACGGCCAGCTTGTCTTCCGGTGCCAGTTCGTCCATGCCCAGAATCGCGATGATGTCGCGCAGTTCCTTGTAGCGCTGCAGCGTGCCTTGCACGGCGCGGGCCACGTTGTAGTGCTCTTCGCCAACCACCAGCGGGTCGAGCTGGCGCGAGGTCGAGTCCAACGGGTCCACGGCTGGGTAGATACCGAGCGAGGCGATGTCACGCGACAGCACCACGGTCGAGTCCAAGTGGGCGAAGGTCGTGGCGGGCGACGGGTCGGTCAAGTCGTCGGCAGGGACGTACACGGCCTGGATCGAGGTGATCGAGCCGACCTTGGTCGACGTGATCCGCTCTTGCAGGCGGCCCATTTCCTCGGCCAGCGTCGGCTGGTAGCCCACGGCGGAAGGCATGCGGCCCAGCAGAGCCGACACTTCGGTACCGGCCAGCGTGAAGCGGTAGATGTTGTCGACGAAGAACAGAACGTCACGGCCTTCGTCGCGGAACGACTCGGCGATGGTCAGGCCGGTCAGCGCCACGCGCAGACGGTTGCCCGGGGGCTCGTTCATCTGGCCGTAGACCATGGCCACTTTCGACTCAGGCAGGTTCTCGAGGTTCACGACGCCGGAGTCCGCCATCTCATGATAGAAGTCGTTCCCTTCGCGAGTGCGCTCACCCACGCCGGCAAACACGGACAGACCCGAGTGCGCCTTGGCGATGTTGTTGATGAGCTCCATCATGTTCACGGTCTTGCCCACGCCGGCGCCGCCGAACAGGCCCACCTTGCCGCCCTTGGCGAACGGGCAAACCAGGTCGATCACCTTGATGCCGGTTTCCAGCAGGTCTTGCGAGGGCGAGAGTTCGTCGTACTCGGGTGCCTTGCGGTGGATCGAGGCGGTGAGCTCCTGGCCCACGTCCCCACGCTCGTCGATGGGACGACCCAGCACGTCCATGATGCGACCGAGCGTCGCCTTGCCGACGGGCACCGTGATGGGTGCGCCGGTGTTGGTCACGATCAGGCCGCGACGCAGGCCGTCGGACGAGCCGAGCGCAATGGTACGCACCACGCCGTCGCCGAGTTGCTGCTGCACCTCGAGGGTCAGCCCGCCGCCTTCGTACTTCAAGGCGTCGTAGATCTTGGGCATCTTGTCGCGCGGAAACTCCACGTCGACCACGGCGCCGATACATTGAACGATCTTGCCTTGAACTGCTTCTGCTTGAGCCATGTCTGCTCCGATAAAAATTTAAATCTGTTGAGGTCCGAAGGGCTCAGACGCCCGCGGCCGCCGCGGCGCCCGAAACGATCTCCGACAGCTCTTTGGTGATGCCTGCCTGGCGGGTCTTGTTGTAGACCAGCTTGAGTTCGTTGATCACGTTGCCCGCGTTGTCGGTGGCCGACTTCATCGCGACCATGCGCGCCGACTGCTCCGAAGCCATGTTCTCGGCCACGGCCTGGTACACCAGCGATTCCACGTAGCGCACCAGCAGCTCGTCGATCACGCTTTGCGCATCGGGCTCGTAGATGTAGTCCCACGAATGCTGGCCCTTTTCGACCTTCAGCGAGTCGGCCTGCAGCGGCAGCAGTTGCTCGACCACCGACTCCTGGCGCATCGTGTTGATGAACTTGGTGTAGCAGAGGTAGACCGCGCTGAGCTTGCCTTCGGCGTACGCGTCGAGCAGCACCTTGACGGGGCCGATCAGCTTGTCGAGATGCGGCGTGTCGCCCAGCTGGGTGACATGCGAGACCACGCGCGCGCCGACTCGGTTCAGGAACCCGAGGCCCTTGTTGCCGATCGCGACCGCCTCGATGGCGACACCAGCCGACTGCTCCTCGCGCATCTTGGCAGTCAAGGCGCGAAGCACGTTGGTGTTCATGCCACCGCACAGGCCCTTGTCGGTCGTGACGAGGATGAAGCCCGACGCCTTCGCGTCGTGCGTCTTCATGAAGGCGTGCGTGTACTCCGGGTTCGCCTGGCCGAGATTGGCCGCGATGTTGCGGATCTTCTCGCTGTAGGGGCGGGCGGCACGCATGCGTTCCTGCGCCTTGCGCATCTTCGACGCGGCCACCATTTCCATGGCCTTGGTGATCTTCTTGGTGTTCTCCACCGATTTGATCTTGCCGCGGATTTCCTTACCAGCTGCCATTGGGGCTCCTTGCGTGGTCGATCAGGCGAACGACTTCTTGAACGACGTGACGGCTGCGGTCAGCTCGGCCTCGGCGTCCTTGTCGATGGCCTTGGCCTGTTCGATCTTGTCGAGCAGCGGGCCGTGGCTGGACTTGAGGAACTGGTGCAGGCCGTGTTCGAAGGACAGAACCTTCTTCACGTCCAGGTCGTCCATGAAGCCCTTGTTGACCGCGAACAGCGAGGCACCCATCAGCGAGATGGGCAGCGGGCTGTACTGCGCCTGCTTCAGCAGTTCGGTCACGCGGGCACCGCGATCGAGCTGCTTGCGAGTCGCTTCGTCGAGGTCCGAAGCGAACTGCGCGAACGCAGCCAGTTCACGGTACTGCGCCAGGTCGGTACGGATACCGCCGGACAGGCCCTTGATGACCTTGGTCTGCGCCGACGAACCCACGCGCGACACCGAGATACCGGCGTTGATGGCGGGGCGGATACCGGCGTTGAACAGGTTGGTTTCCAGGAAGATCTGGCCGTCGGTGATCGAGATCACGTTCGTCGGAACGAAGGCGGACACGTCGCCGGCTTGCGTTTCGATGATCGGCAGTGCGGTCAGCGAACCGGTCTTGCCCTTGACTTCACCCTTGGTGAAGGCTTCGACGTAGTCGGCGTTCACGCGGGCTGCGCGCTCGAGCAGACGGCTGTGGAGATAGAACACGTCGCCGGGATAGGCTTCGCGGCCTGGCGGGCGGCGCAGCAGCAACGAGACCTGGCGATATGCCACGGCTTGCTTGGACAGGTCGTCATAGACGATCAGCGCGTCCTGGCCACGATCGCGGAAGTATTCGCCCATCGTGCAGCCCGAGTAGGCCGACACGTATTGCATGGCGGCCGATTCCGAAGCGGAGGCGGCAACCACGATGGTGTATTCCATCGCGCCAGCTTGTTCCAGAGCGCGCACCACGTTCTTGATCGACGAAGCCTTCTGGCCGATCGCGACGTAGACGCAGGTCATGTTCTGACCCTTCTGGTTGATGATCGCGTCGATCGCCACGGCTGTCTTGCCGGTCTGGCGGTCGCCGATGATCAGCTCGCGCTGGCCACGGCCGATCGGCACCATCGAGTCGATGGACTTCAGGCCGGTCTGCATCGGCTGGTCGACCGATTTACGGGCGATCACGCCGGGAGCGACCTTTTCGATCACGTCGGTCATCTTGGCGTTGACCGGACCCTTGCCGTCGATCGGCTGGCCCAGGGCATTCACCACGCGGCCGATGAGTTCGGGGCCGACCGGCACTTCGAGAATGCGACCCGTGCACTTGACGGTGTCGCCTTCGGAGATGTGCTCGTACTCGCCCAAGATCACGGCGCCGACCGAGTCGCGCTCGAGGTTCAGCGCGAGGCCGAACGACGGCGTGCCGTCGGCGCTGGGCGGGAACTCGAGCATTTCACCCTGCATCGCGTCCGACAGGCCGTGCACGCGCACAATGCCGTCGGTCACCGACACCACGGTGCCTTCGTTGCGGATGTTCGCGCTGACGCCGAGACCCTCGATGCGGCTCTTGATCAGTTCGGAAATTTCTGCGGGATTGAGTTGCATGACTCTTTCCTTCTTTCTTTGTAAGGGGCTGACGGCCTCAGGCGGCTGCCAGCGCAACTTTCATTTGTTCAAGGCGCGCTTTGACGGAGGTGTCGAGCACCTCGTCGCCGACCACCACACGAATGCCGCCGATCAGCGACGGATCCTGCTGGACCGTGACCTGCAGCTTGCGGCCGAAGCGCTTTTCGAGCGTGGCGGCAACGGTTCCCAGAGCGCTGGCATCGATCGGGAAGGCGCTGTACACCACCGCATCGGAGGAGCCGCTCTGCGCGTTCGCCAGCGTCCGGAATTGCTTCGCGATTTCCGGCAGCGCGGTGAAGCGACCGTTCTCGAGCAACGCCGTCAGGAAGTTGTTCGCTGCGGGCGGCAGCGGCGAACCGTGGGCACCGGCGACGACGCCGAGCACCTGTTCGGGCGTGGCCTTGGGGTTGTCCGCGAACTGCTGGAGCTCTGGGTTGCTGGCGATGGCTGCGACTTTTTCGAGCCATGCGCCGGCACCTGCCAGGTCCGACGAAGACGCCTTGAACAGCGCTTCGGCGTAGGGACGTGCAATGGTGGCGAGTTCTGCCATGGCTTGATCAGAGTTCCGTTTGCAGGCGGGCGAGCAAATCGGCGTGGACGGCCGGATTCACTTCCTTGCGCAGGATCTGCTCAGCGCCCTTGACGGCCAGCGCAGCGACCTGCTCGCGCAGTGCTTCACGCGCCTTGAGGGCCTGCTGGTCGGCTTCCACGCGGGCGGCCGCAACGATCTTGTTGCCTTCTTCCGTGGCGCGGGCCTTGGCCTCTTCAACGATGGCCTGCGCACGACGTTCGGCATCGGCAAGACGCTGGGCGGACTCGTTGCGCGCCTGGCCGAGTTCGACTTCCACGCGCTTGTTGGCGGCAGACAGTTCGCTCTTGGCCTTGTCGGCGGCTGCGAGGCCTTCGGCGATCTTCTGGGCACGATCGTCCAGCGCCTTCGCGATCGGCGGCCACACAAACTTCATCGTGAACCCGACAAGAATCAGGAACACGATCATCTGGATGATCAGGGTACCGGTAATGCTCACTTTTCACCCTCTCTTTGGGAATGAATCCGCGGCCATTCAACGAAGAACGACATGGGTTCGACGAGAAAGCCTGGACCCGATTACTTCGGCAGGTTGGCGATTTGCGAGAGGAAGGGGTTGGCCGTTGCGAACCACAGCGCGATACCGGTACCGATAATGAACGCGGCGTCGATCAGACCAGCCAGCAGGAACATCTTGGTTTGCAGTTCGCCCATCAGTTCGGGTTGACGTGCAGCCGATTCGAGGTACTTGCTGCCCATGATGCCGATGCCGATACAAGCACCGACCGCGCCCAGACCGATGATCAGGCCGGCGGCCAGTGCGACAAAGCTGATAACTTCCATGATGACTCCTAGAGGACTTTGGTTGAAGAGAAAAGAAAAACGAAAACGAACGGGATGATCAGTGGTGATCGTGTGCCTGGCCCACGTAGACCAGCGTCAACATCATGAACACGAAGGCTTGCAGCGTGATGATCAGGATGTGGAAGATGGCCCAGGCCGTACCCGCGATGATGTGACCCAGGGCCAGGAAGACCCCGGTAGCCGACAGGGTCCATGCGCCGCCCATGAGGGCGATCAGCAGGAAGATCAGTTCGCCGGCATACATGTTGCCGAACAGACGCATGCCGTGCGACACGGTCTTGGCGATGAACTCGATCATCTGCATCGCGAAGTTGAAGGGGTACAGCGCCCAGTGGTTGCCGAACGGCGCGGTGAAGAGCTCGTGCACCCAGCCGCCCAGGCCCTTGATCTTGATGTTGTAGTAGATGCAGATCAACAGCACCGTGACCGAGAAGCCCATGGCCACCGAGAGGTCGGCCGTCGGCACGACGCGCAGGTACGCATGGTGCGGGTCGTGGCCGGTCGCGCCGAAGAGCTGCGCCCAGATGGCGGGCAGCAGGTCGACGGGCAGCAGGTCCATCGCATTGAGCATGAAGATCCACAGGAAGATCGTCAGCGCCAGCGGACCCACGAACTTGCGGCTCTCGGCGTTGTGCACGATGCCTTTGGCCTGCTGGTCGACGACTTCGACCAGAATCTCGACCGCGGCCTGGAATCGCCCCGGCACGCCAGAGGTGGCCTTGCGCGCGGCCAGCCACAGGAGCCAGCAGCCGAGCGCGCCGAGCGCGATCGAGAAGAACAGCGAATCGAAATTGAATACGGAGAGGTCGGCGACGCCTCCGGGCTTCGAGCTTTGAAGATGCGTCAAATGGTGAACGATGTATTCACCAGCGGTCATACCGTGTTCCGCAGCGTTTTCAGCAGCCATCCGTTACTCGTCTCAAAGTTTCAGGCGCTTGGGGGCCAGCATCACCGCCACCCAAGCTGCCTTCATTGTCACCACCAAGCCGATCAGCATTGCCGGCCAGCTCAGCGCCACTACCAGCCTTGGCGCGGCGATCAGCATCGCCACCGTCAAGGCCATCTTGACCATTTCCCACAAGAAGAACCCAAACACCGCAGTGCCTGGATTCAGGGACGAAAACCGTCCGGTCAGCCCCCGTGCGAACACCGCAGATGGAATAACCACTGCCAGTGCGCCGTATCCGGCGGACCATCCCAGATTTTGCCTCCCTGTCAGACCCCAAGCGACCAACGCCACCAGCAGTCCCGCAACGACCTGAACCGCGATCACGCGCCATGGCGAGATCAACGGCTTCCTGTCGCGTAGCCGTTGGGCCTCCTCGGCGGTCAACGGCTTGAAATCCTCGTCCAGATCGGAACTGTCCTCATGGACGTTCTTCGAGACATCGCGGGCGATTGTTTTCATTGGAATGAAGCCCGGATGACGACCCAGAATTTCTACAAAGCCATTGATTATAGGTAAAAAGCCACGGGGTTCCGCCGAGTTCGAGGGGCAGTGGAGGAAATGATCCTTGCGCCCCGCTGCGGTATCGCCCCAGGGTTGGAATCCGCGGAAGCGCCCCCACGATAATTCCTCATGCACCCGATCACAGACGCCCTCCCCGACTCGCTCTGCTACCTCGACGGAAGCTACACCGCGCTGCGGGATGCCAAGGTCAGCGTGCTCGATCGGGGCTTCATCTTCGGCGACGGCGTTTACGAGGTCGTGCCCGTCTACGGTGGGAGTCTGTTCTGCTTCGACGAGCACATGGCCCGCCTCGATCGTTCGCTCTCCGAGCTGCAGATCAAGAACCCTCTCTCCCACGCGGAATGGCGTGCGGTTGCCATTCGCCTGATCGATGCTGCACCGTCCGCGGTGCGTGCGGGCATGCAAGGCGTCTATATCCAGGTGACGCGCGGCGTGGCTCCCCGCGACCACGCGATGCCGCAGGGCCTCACGCCGACGGTGTTCGTCATGGTCAATCCGATGAAGCCGGTGCCTGAAGCGGTTCGTGCCAAGGGCGTCGCCTGCGTGAGCGCGCAGGACTTCCGCTGGCAGAAAGCACACATCAAGAGCACCAGCCTGCTGGGTGCGGTGCTGGCGCGACAGATCAGCGTCGAGGCCGGTGCGGCCGAAACCATCATGTTCCGCGGCGACTGGCTCAGCGAGGCCTCGTCCAGCAACGTCTGGGTGGTGAAGCGCGGTGCAGTGTTCGGCCCACCCAGGGACGAGCTGGTGCTGGCCGGCATTCGCTACGGGCTGATCGAGCGGATCTGCGCCGACGCCGGAATCCCGTTCACGCTGCGACGCATCGCGCGCAACGAAGTGTTCGACGCCGACGAGCTCCTGCTGTCATCTGCCAGCAAGGAAGTGCTGCCCGTCGTGACGCTCGACGGACAAACGATCGGCACCGGTCGCCCCGGCCCCATCTACCAGGCGCTCCATGCCGGCTATGAGCAGGCGAAGGCGCGCAGCACGCAAGACAACGGAGTCACCGCATGAACACCCCCACCCCGCCGGAAGCGCCGATCGACGCGCGCAAGGAATCGCTGATCGAGTACCCCTCGCAGTTCCCGATCAAGGTCATGGGCGCGAAGGTCGACGGCTTCGTGCACGCCGTGACGTTGATCGCCGAGCAGTTCGACCCGAACTTCGACGCGACGACCATCGAACTTCGCCCCAGCAAGGCCGGCAACTACCTCGGCGTGACGATCACCGTCACCGCCACCAGCCGCGAGCAGCTCGACGACCTGTACCGCGCCCTGTCGAGCCATCCGATGGTGAAGGTGGTGCTCTGATCGCTGCCTGGGCGCCCGATGTCGCGCTGCTCGGCCGCGTCGACTATGCCGAGGCCTACGCCGCGATGCGGCAATGGACTCAGGAGCGCGACGCGGACTCGGCCGACGCGCTCTGGCTCTGCGAGCACGCACCGGTCTACACCCAGGGCCTCGCGGGCAAGGCCGACCATCTGTTGAACCCGGGCAATATTCCGGTCGTGCAGACCGACCGCGGCGGCCAGGTGACTTATCACGGGCCCGGCCAGGTGGTCGCCTACCCGCTGATCGACCTGCGGCGTGCCGGTTACTACGTCAAGGAATACGTCTACCGCATCGAGGAATCGGTGATCCGCACGCTCGCTCATTTCGGCGTCACCGGCCACCGCGTGGGCGGTGCCCCCGGCATCTACGTGCGGCTCGACGATCCCTTCTCGCATGCCGCGCTCACCGGCCCCGTGCATCCCAACGACCCGTTTCGCGGCCTCGGAAAAATCGCCGCACTCGGCATCAAGGTCAGCCGCCACTGCACCTACCACGGCGTCGCGCTCAACGTGGCGATGGACCTGGAACCCTTCTCGCGCATCAACCCTTGTGGCTACGCGGGGCTGAAAACCGTCGATCTTTCTACAATCGGCGTTCAAACAACCTGGGACGAAGCCGCGCAGGTGCTGGGCAACAAGCTCGGCGCCTACCTCGCACCTTGAGCCCCGCCAAAGAGAAGCCATGAGCACACTCAATGTTGTCCGCGACGCCCAGAGCTCCGAGGACTACAACCCCCTCGCCAAGCAGAAGGCCGCGGCCAAGCTCTCGCGCATCCCCGTCAAGGTGGTCCAGGGCGAAGTCCTCAAGAAGCCCGAATGGATCCGTGTCAAGGCCGGCTCGCCCACGACCCGCTTCTACGAGATCAAGCAGATCCTGCGCGAAAGCAACCTGCACACCGTCTGCGAAGAGGCTTCGTGCCCCAACATCGGCGAGTGCTTCGGCAACGGCACCGCGACCTTCATGATCATGGGCGACAAGTGCACGCGGCGCTGCCCCTTCTGCGACGTCGGCCACGGCCGCCCCGACCCGCTCGACAAGGATGAGCCGCTCAATCTCGCAAAGACGATCGCGAAGCTGCGTCTGAAGTACGTGGTGATCACGAGCGTGGACCGTGACGACCTGCGCGACGGCGGCAGCCAGCATTTCGTGGACTGCATCCGCAACATCCGCGAGCTCTCGCCGCAGACGCAGATCGAGATCCTGGTGCCCGACTTCCGCGGCCGCGACGACCGCGCGCTTGAGATCCTCAAGGCCGCACCGCCGGACGTGATGAACCACAACCTCGAGACCGCGCCGCGCCTTTACAAGGAAGCACGCCCGGGCAGCGACTACCAGTTCAGCCTCAACCTGCTGAAGAAGTTCAAGGCGCTGCACCCCGACGTGCCGACCAAGAGCGGCATCATGGTCGGCCTCGGCGAGACCGACGAAGAGATCCTGCAAGTGATGCGTGACATGCGCGCGCATGACATCGACATGCTGACGATCGGCCAGTACCTCTCGCCCAGCAACAGCCACCTGCCGGTGCGCCGCTACGTGCATCCCGACACCTTCAGGATGTTCGAGGAAGAGGCCTACAAGATGGGCTTCAGCCACGCCGCCGTCGGCGCGATGGTGCGCAGCAGCTACCACGCGGACCAGCAGGCGCATGGGCTCACCCCCAGGTCGGCTCACTCCGTGTAGCCTCCCACCCCCTACCGGGGGCAACACCGGCGGCCCGGCAAAGCCGGCTCCGCGGTGTTTCGCGAAGGGGCCTGGCTTCGCCGGCCGAGTTGCTGAATCCATTGAGCAAGATATGAGCGATTTCGAGACAGCCATCAACCTTGACTTTGGCGTGATTGCCGAGCTTGTCCATCTCCATGCGCAGGCAAGCCCGGAACGGGCAGCACTCGCGGATGCCACTCGCACGTTCAGCTACGGCGAACTCGACGCACTGATGGACCGCATCGCGGCCAGTCTGCAGCGCGACGGCTTGCAGGCCGGCGATGCGATCGCGGTCTGCGCGGCATCCAGCGTCAACTACGCGGCCGTGTTCCTGGGTGCGCTGCGTGCGGGCGTTGCGGTCGCGCCGCTGGCGCCCGGCTCCACGCCCGCGAGTCTCGCGCGGATGATCGAGGACGCCGGTGCGCGCATCCTGTTCGTCGACGAGGCGGCAGCGGAAGTCATCGGACCCGCCGCGTCCGGCGCCATCCCGCGCATCGCGCTCGACGGGTCCCGCGCGGGCGTCGACTTCGAGGCCTGGCTCGAGTCGGCCGGCGCGCGGCCGACTGCGGTTGAACTGCAACCTTCGTCGCCCTTCAACATCATCTATTCGTCCGGCACCACCGGCGAGCCCAAGGGCATCGTGCAGGGCCACGGCATGCGCTGGGCGCACGTGAAGCGCGGCGCGAAGTACGAGTACGGGCCCGACACGGTCACGCTGCTGTCGACGCCGCTCTATTCCAACACCACGCTGGTCGTGTTCTTCCCGACCATCGCATTCGGCGGCTGCGTCGTGCTGATGCCGAAGTTCGACGCCGCCGGTTACCTGAAGCTGGCGGAACGCCATCGCGTGACGCACACGATGCTGGTGCCAGTGCAATACCAGCGGCTGATGGCGCACCCCGATTTCGGCGCGCACGATCTTTCGAGCTTCCGCTTCAAGTTCAGCACCAGCGCGCCCTTCAACGCAGCCTTGAAGGGCGACGTGCTCGCGCGCTGGCCCGGCGGCCTGATCGAGTTCTACGGCATGACCGAGGGCGGCGGCACCTGCATCCTGGAAGCCCATTTGCACCCGGACAAGCTGCACACCGTCGGCCGCCCGGCCGAAGGCAGCGACATCCGGCTGATCGACGAAGCCGGCAAGGAAGTCGCGCGTGGCGAGGCCGGCGAAGTCGTGGGCCACTCGGCCGGAATGATGGTCGGCTACCACCGCCAGCCCGCCAAGACGCGCGAGGCCGAGTGGTTCGATCCGGAAGGCAAGCGCTTCATCCGCACCGGCGATGTCGGCCGCTTCGACGATGACGGCTTTCTCACGCTGTTCGATCGCAAGAAGGACATGATCATCAGCGGCGGCTTCAACATCTATCCGAGCGATCTCGAAGCGGTGCTGCGTGGCCATGCGGCGGTGGCGGATGCCGCCGTGATCGGGGTGCCTTCGGAGCAGTGGGGCGAGACGCCCGTGGCCTTCGTGGTGCGGCGCGCCGGGGACGCCACGACGGCCGAGGCACTCCTGCAGTGGGTCAACGCTCAGCTGGGCAAGACGCAACGGCTCGCGCGCCTGCAGTTCATCGACGAACTTCCGCGCAGCGCGATCGGCAAGGTGCTCAAGCGCGAACTGCGTGAACTCGACGCCCGCTGAGGCGGCGCCGGCCGACGCCGAGCACGGCGGCGGCAACGGCCTTCTGTGGGTGTTGCTGGCCGCGGCTGTCGTCTTCGCGGTGGTCCGTCCGCGTGCGCCGATGGACTACCTCCGGCTCGTGGACTGGCAGACCGTCGGCGCGCTGGCCGGCCTGCTGGCGATCACGCAGGGCGTCGAGCGCAGCGGCATGCTGCAGGCCGCCGCGGCGCGGCTGCTGTCGCGCACGACCGAATTGCGCAACCTGGTCTTCCTCCTCGCGGCAAGTGCTGCCGTGTTGTCGGCACTGGTGACCAACGACGTCAGCCTGTTTCTCCTGGTGCCGCTCACGCGCGTGCTGGCGACGCAGGCCCATCTACCGCTGGCACGGCTGGTCGTCATCGAGGCCCTGGCGGTCAACGCGGGGTCGGCGCTGACGCCGATCGGCAATCCCCAGAATCTCTTCCTCTGGCATCGATCGGGCGAGAGCTTCGTCGGCTTCATGGCCATGATGGCGCCGACCGTGGCAGTGATGCTGTTCTGGCTCTTCGCGGCGATCCGCTTCCTGGTGCCTCGCGCGCCGATCACACTCAAGCCGTCGACCGAAGCGGTGCCGATGCAGCCGCGCCTGCTGGCCCTGTCGGGTGTGCTCTTCGTGGGCTTCGTCATCGCGCTCGACCAGCGCTGGTTGCTTGTCGGGCTGGCAGGCGTCTTCGGCGCGTTCCTGCTGCTGCGTCCGCGCGTGCTGCTCGGCGTGGACTGGGCCTTGCTCGCGATCATCGCGCTGATGTTCGTCGACCTGCGGCAGTTGGCGGAGCTTCCCGCAGTCGCGGCGTTGCTGGGGCAGATGCCGATCGGCGAAGGATGGCGCGCCTATCTCGCGGCGATCGTCACTTCGCAGTTCATCAGCAATGTGCCGGCGACCATCCTGCTCGAGGGCTTCGTGCACGATCTGCCCGCTCTCGCGGCGGGTGTGAGCGTGGGAGGCTTCGGGTGCGTGCTGGGCTCGCTGGCGAACCTGATCGCGTTGCGCCTCGCGAAAGTGCCGAACGGGCTGCGCGAATTCCATCGCATCAGCATCCCGTTCCTGCTGGTGTGCGGCGCGTCGGCGCTGCTCTTGCGCCTGGGGTGACAGGCGCCGGCAAGGCGAGGAAAATCGCCGGCTTCCCATGCAGCTCCGCGACGCTCCATCCAGTTCATCCGGCCTCACGCTGCGCCGTTACGGCGCCTCGCGCGGGAGCCATGCGCACGATCACTTCCAGGTGCTGGTCGGGCTCGATGGCGTGCTCGAGCTGGAAGTGGAAGGCCGCGGTCGACGCATCGGAGCCGGGGACGGCTGCGTCGTCCAGCCCGGCGACTCCCATGATTTCGAGTCGAAGGACGGCAGCCGCTGCCTCGTCCTCGATACGACACAGGCTCTGTGGGCGCAATGCGCCGATCGCTCGCCGCTTGCGCCGCAGGTGCTGTCGCTGGGCCATTACCTTGCGGTTTGCCTGTCGCAGCCATCGACGCCCACCCTGGCGCTCCATCACGCGCAGTCCCTGTTGCTGGAGGCCTGGGGGCCATCGGTGCCGAACGGTCGCGGTCGACCCATCGATTGGCGCGCCCTCTCCGCGTGGGCGCAGTCGCACTGGCACAGGCCGCTGAGTGTCGCGGACCTGGCGTCGGTCGCCTGCCTCAGCCCCAGTCAGTTCGCCCAGCGCTGCCGCGACGAGCTGGGCATGAGCGCGATGCAGTGGCTGCGCACGCAACGGCTCATGCACGCGAGGCAATTGCGCGCAGGCGGGATGGCCGTGGCCGAGACGGCACGTCGCACCGGCTACCGCTCGCCTTCGGCACTGACGGCCGCGCTGCGCAGAGCCACCGGCCGCGACGACTGACGCCGCCGAATCGTCGCCGCGCGACGATGGTCCGGCGTTGCGCGACGATCGGTCGGCTTAAGCTCGGCCGCCATGTCTTCCACGCTGAACGCTCTCGCCGCCATCGCACTCTGGGCCACGCTTGCCTCGCTCGGCACATCGCTCTCGCATCTGCCGCCCTTCCTGCTGACCGGCCTCGCGCTGATGATCGGCAGCGTGATGAGCTGGCCGCTGGTGCTGCGCAATCCCCGCGCATGGGCGGTGCCGGTGCGCACGCTGGCGCTGGGCATCTACGGCCTGTTCGGCTTTCACTTCCTGCTGTTCATCGCGCTGCGGCACGCGCCGCCGGTCGAGGCCAATCTCGTCAACTACCTGTGGCCCTTGTTCATGGTGGTGCTGGCGCCGGTGCTGTTGCCGGGCGTGTCGCTGCGTCCGCTCCACGTGGTGGCGGCGCTGCTGGGCTTCGCGGGCGCGGCGATCGCGATCCTCGGTGCACGCAGTGGCATCTCGACGAGCGCCGCCGGTGGCAGCTACTGGGGCTTTCTGCCCGCGCTGGGCTCGGCTTTCATCTGGGCCAGCTACTCGCTGTGGACGCAGCGCGTGGCCGCCTTTCCGACCACCGCGATCGGCCTCTTCGGACTGGTGTCGGGTGCGCTCTCGCTGGGGTGCCACGCATTGCTGGAGCCCTCCATCGCGCTCTCATCGCGCGACTGGCTGCTCGTGACGTTGTGCGGACTCGGCCCGCTGGGCGCCGCCTTCTTCTTCTGGGACATGGCGCTCAAGCGCGGCGACGCGCGGCAGATCGGAATCCTGAGCTACATCACGCCGCTGGCGTCGACCGCATTGCTGCTGATCGTGACGCAGCGCCCGCTGAGCTGGACCATCGCGCTCGCCGCAGTCCTCATCATCGCGGCTGCGGTGATGGGGACACGGGCGCGAGGGTAGTCAGTCGGCGACCTTGAGAACCAGCTTGCCGAAGTTCTCGCCGGTGAAGAGTTTCGTCAGAGCCTCGGGAAAGGTCTCGATGCCTTCGACCACGTCTTCGCGACTCTTCATGCGGCCATCCTTGAGATAGCCCGACATCTCCGCCACCGCGAGGTGATAGCGATCGGCGTAGTCGAACACGACCATGCCCTGCATGCGCGCCCGGTTCACCAGCAAGCTCAGGTAGTTCTTCGGGCCCTGCACCGGCGTCGTGTTGTTGTACTGACTGATGGCGCCGCAGATGATGATGCGGGCACCGCGCGCCAGCTTGGCCAGCGCCGCGTCGAGGATCTCGCCGCCGACGTTGTCGAAGTAGACGTCCACACCCTTCGGGCAGTGCGTCTTCAGGCCTTCGCGTACGGCAGCGGGGCCGGCCTTGTAGTCGATGCAGGCATCGAAGCCCAGTTCCTTCACGACCCACTCGCACTTGGCCTGACCGCCGGCAATGCCGACCGCGCGACAGCCCTTGATCTTCGCGAGCTGGCCGACGGTCTGGCCGACCGCGCCAGCGGCACCGGAGACCAGGACGGTTTCGCCGGGCTTGGGTTCGCCGATGTCCATCAGGCCGAAGTACCCGGTCATGCCCGGCATGCCGAGCACGTTGAGCCATTGCGTGATCGAGCCGACATTCAGGTCGATCTTCGTGAGGCCGGCCCGCTTGATCTCCTCCTGTGGGACCAGCGCGTACTCCTGCACTCCGAGCGTGCCGTACACGATGTCCCCGACCGCGAACGCCGGGTTGCGCGAGGCCGTGACACGCCCCACGCCACCGGCGCGCATGACGGCGCCGATCTCGACGGGCGGGATGTAGCTCTTGCCTTCGTTCATCCAGCCGCGCATGGCGGGGTCGAGCGAGAGCGACAGCGTCTTGACGAGAACTCCGCCTTCGGCCGGCTCGCCCGCCGGCTCGGTGGTGAACTGCCAGTTGTCGCGCGTGGCCATGCCTTCGGGCCGCTTGGCGAGGCGGACCTGGTGATTGGTGAGGGTGCTGCTCATGCTCATGTCTCCTTGGGAGCTGTCTGGGGCAGCCAGATCGTAGCCCCGGCCTCCTCGCACGCCGGTAGCGAAGGCGACAAGCAGCAGGCCGTCAGAAGGGGTAATGCCTCGGTGTGGTCTGCACCGTGATCCAGCGCAACTCTGTGAAAGCCTCCACACCGGCCTTGCCGCCGAAGCGGCCGTAGCCCGAGGCCTTGACGCCGCCGAAGGGCATCTGCGCCTCGTCGTGCACCGTGGGGCCGTTGACGTGGCAGATGCCGGCCTCGATGCGACGCGCGACATTCCAGGCGCGCGCCACATCGCGGCCGAACACTGCGGAAGAAAGGCCGAACTCGTTGTCGTTGGCCGTCGCGACGGCCTGCTCCACGCCGTCGACACGCACGACCGCCTTCACCGGTCCGAAGGATTCCTCGCGGTAGATGAGCATGTCGGGCGTGACGTGGTCGAGCACCGTGGCCGGCATCAGCGTGTTCTCGGCGCGGCCACCGCACACCAGCTTCGCGCCCTTGGCAAGCGCGTCGTCGATGAGTGCGTTGCAACGCGTCACCGTGCTCGCATCGACGACCGAGCCGAGCACCACCGGGCCCTCTCGCGGGTCGCCCACCGGCAGGCTCCTGGCCTTGGCCGCGAACTTGGCGACGAACTCGTCGGCGACGGCCGCGTCCACCACGATGCGTTCGGTCGACATGCAGATCTGCCCCGAGTTGGCGAAAGCGCCGAAGGCAGCGGCATTCACCGCGGCATCGATGTCGGCGTCGTCCAGCACGACCAACGGCGCCTTGCCACCGAGTTCGAGCACCACGGGCTTGAGGTACTTGGCGCAGGTCTGCGCGATGATCCGGCCCACCCGCGTGGAGCCCGTGAAGTTGACGCGGCGCACCGCCGGGTGCGCCACCATCGCCTCGACGACCGCGCCCGCATCGGCCGGTGCGTTGGTCACGAAGTTCACCACGCCGGACGGCAGGCCGGCCTCGTTGATGGCGTCGACGATGAGCGCGTGCGTCTCGGGGCACAGCTCCGATCCCTTGAGCACCACCGTGTTGCCGCAAGCCAGCGGCGTCGCGATGGCGCGGGTGGCGAGGATCACCGGCGCGTTCCACGGCGCGATGCCGACCACCACGCCGGCCGCCTGCCGCACGCCCATCGAGAGGCTGCCGGGCACATCGGACGGGATGACCTCGCCACTGATCTGCGTCGTCAGCGCGGCGGCTTCGGTGAGGATGCCGGCGGCCAGGTGGACATTGAAGCCGGCCCACATCGCCGAGGCGCCCGTCTCGCGCGCCATGGCTTGCACGAAGGCGTCGGTGCGGGATTCGAGCGCATGCGCCGCCTTCAGCAGCAAGGCACGACGTTCACCCGGCCCGGTCTGCGACCATGCAGCAAAAGCGGCGTGCGCGGCTTCGACGGCTGCAATCGCATCTGCCGGCGTAGCCGCCGGCGCGCGCGTGGCAACTTCTCCGTCGAGCGGATTGCGCCGCTCGAAGCTGGCACCGCCCGCGGCCTGGCGCCGCTCGCCGTTGATGAGCATGGAGATGGTGGTCATGCGAAGTCCTCTAGCTGAAAAAGGGATTGGGGTGATTCAGGCCACACCGAGATAGGCCTGCCGGATCACGTCGGAATGAAGAAGGTCTTGCGCATCGCCCGAAGCGACGATCTTTCCGCGTTCCAGTACATAGCCGCGGTCTGCCGCCTGCAGCGCCTTGCGCACGTTCTGCTCGACCATCAGCACGGTCACGCCCTGGGCCGCGATGCGACGCACGATGGCAAGCAGTTCATCGACCATGCGCGGCGCGAGGCCGAGCGAGGGCTCGTCGAGCATCAGCAGGCGCGGCCCGCTCATCATGGCGCGAGCGACGGCCACCATCTGCTGCTCGCCGCCGCTCATCGTGCCGGCGAGTTGGGTGGAGCGCTCCTTGAGGCGCGGGAAATCCTTGAAGGCGCGGGCGAGGCGTTCGGTGCGCAGGCGCGGCGGCGAGAGCCAGGCGCCCAACTCCAGGTTCTCGGTGACCGTCATCTGCGGGAAGAGCTGCCGGCCCTCGGCGACCAGCGCGAGCCCCTGGCGCACACAGGCCGTGGCCTCGCCCGAAGGCAGTGCCACGCCGTCGAGCACGACCTCGCCGTCTCGCGGCAGCAATCCGGCGAGGGCCTTCAGCAGCGTCGTCTTGCCGGCGCCGTTCGGCCCCAGCACGACGGTGATGCCCGGGAGCACGTCGAGGTCCAGCCCCTGCAGCACCTGGAAGCCGTGATAGCCCGCGGCCAGACCGCGAACCCGTAGCTCGCTGGAACTCATGCCGCGCCCTCCATCTCGTCACCCAGGTAAGCCTCGACCACCTCGGCGTTGCGCACCACGTCGGCCGGCGTGCCGTCGGCGATCTTGCGGCCCTGGTGCAGCACGAGCACGCGCTCTACGTATTTCAGCAGCGTCGTGACCGCATGCTCGATCCACACCACCGTGAGTCCGTGGTCGTCGCGCAGCCGGCGAATGCGGCGCGCCATTGCGTCGACTTCCGCTTCGGTCAGGCCTGCCGCGACCTCATCCAGCAGCAGCACACGCGGCCGCGTGCCGAGCGCCATGCCGATCTCCAGCAGGCGCTGCTGCGACGGCGTCACGTCCGCCGCGATGCGATCGGCCAGCGCGGAAAGCCCGAGCATGTCGAGGATGTCACCCTCGCTGCGCAGGCCGGCGATCGGCGTGCGATGGCGCCCCGCGAACTGCATGCCGAAGCGCACGTTGTCGGTGAGCGTCAGGTCGGCCATCACGCGCGGTGTCTGGAAGGTGCGTGCGATGCCGTGCGCGGCGTAGTGGTGCGGACCACGCCCCGTGAGGTCGACCGCGCCCTGCACCAGCAGCTTGCCGGAGGTCGGCGGGACGACGCCGGAGACGGCGTTGAAGAAAGTGGTCTTGCCCGCGCCGTTGGGGCCGATGATGCCGACCAGTTCCCCCGCATGCAGCCGTGCGCTGACGGCATCCACGGCAGTCAATCCTCCGAAGCGCACCGTGAGTTCGCGGGCTTCGAGCAAGGGGATCGCGGCCATCACCTGCGCTTCAGTCATGGCCATTCCCCCGCAACGCGGCGGCCTTGCGCTGCCACAGCGACGCCAACCCGTTGGGCAGGTACATCACGCAGAGAATCAGCAACAGCCCCAGCACCATCATGTAGCCGTAAGGCAACTGCAGCCGCAGCGTCTCCGCCAGCAGGCTGAAGACGACCGCAGCGACGACCGGGCCGCCGATGCTCGCCGCGCCGCCGATCAACGCGATCAGCACGGTCTGGAAGCCGATGAAGGGGCTGAACACCGCCGCCGGTTCGATGTAGGTCCAGCGCACCGCCATCGCCGCGCCGACGGCACCGGCAAAGGCGGCCGTGAGCGCGAAACCGGCGATCTTGTAGCGCCGCGTATCGACGCCCAGCGTCTGCGCGCGCTGCTCGTCGGCACCGATGCCCGCAAGCGCGAGGCCGAAGCGGCTGCGCTTCACCGCGATCGCGGTGGCGATGGCGGCGCCGGCGATCGCGAGCACCGTCAGGTAGACCGTCTCGTTCGACGGCACGACCGCGAGCACGCGGCCCACCGTGCCCGAGACCTGCTTCTCGACGAAGGTGACGGCATGGCGGATCAGCTCGGTCATGCCGAAGGTCAGCACGGCGAAATAGGTGCCGCGCAAGTGCAGCACGGCAGCACCCATGACCACGGCCACCACGCTCGCCACGACCGCACCGCTCACGATGACGAGTGGCCAGGGCAGCAACTCCAGCAAGCTCGCGCTCGAATACGCCCCGAGGCCGAAGAAGGCCGAGGTCGCGAGCGACAGGTAGCGCGTCGCGCCGCAGAACAGCGACCAGCTCGTCGCGAGTGCGATGTACATGAGGCAGCTCAAGGCCACCGACACCACGAAATCGGAGGCGATCCATGGCACCCCGGCGGCGAGCGCCAGGCCGAGGCCCAGCGTCAGCCAGGGCCTGTTGGCAAGAGGTGCCTTCATCGCGAGAACAATCCGTTGGGCCGCCAGATCAAAACACCGATGAACACGGCGTACGACAGCAGCATCTTGAGCGAGGGGCTCGTGAAATACATGCCCAGCGCTTCGACCACGCCCAGCAACAATCCGCCGACCAGGCTGCCCGCGATGCTGCCGAAGCCGCCCAGCGTGATGACGATGAGCGCCGTGACGGTGTAGGGCTCGCCCATCGAGGGCGATATCTCGTAGGTCATCGACAGCAGCGCACCCGCCACGCCCGACAGGCCCAAGCCGATGCCGAACATGAGCGGATGCAGCCGCTTGGTGTTGATGCCCACCAGCTGCGCGCCAATGGGCGACTGCATCAGCGCCCGCACGGCCTTGCCCAGCAGCGTGAGCTTGAGCAATGCGATGAGTGCGAGACTGAGCGCGAGCGCGATGCCGAACAGCACCAGCTTGTTGGCGGTGAAGCGCATGTCGGCAACCTGCACCGGCTCCGCCAGGTACTCGTAGCCGCGCAGGTCACCGCCCCAGATCAGCAGCGCCGTGTTCTGCACGAGGAACATCAGGCCGAAGCCGGCCATGAGGCTGCGCGCCTCGAACACATCCACGTTGGGCGCCCTCGCCGCGACTTGCCGGAAGCACAGCCAGTGCACCGCCATGCCGATCAGCATCAGCACTGCGAAGGCCACCGGCAGGAACACCAGCGGCGAGATGCCCCACGTCGTGTGGGCCCACCAGGTCAGGAAGGCGCCGAGCATCAGGAACTCGCCGTGCGAGATGTTCATGATGCGCATCAGGCCGTACTGCAGGTTCAGTCCGATCGCCACCAGCGCATAGATGCCGCCCGTGATCAATCCGCCGGCCAGCAGTTCGGCCCATCCACTCAGCGACACGCTTATTTCCAGGCCTGTTTCGGCTTCAGCTGCGCGGTGGCGCGGTCCTTGGGCCACACCACTTCGAATTCACCGTTCTGCCACTGGGCCACGGTGCCCGGGATCGAGGCGTTCTCGCTGCCGTCGAAGCGGATCGGGCCCAGGATGGTCTTGAACTCGCTCTTCGCGATGTGGTCGCGTAGCGCCTTGCGGTCGAGCCCCACCTTGCCCACCGACTGTTGCAGGATCTCGAGGCCTGCCCACGCGTGGCCGCTGGCCCAGCGGTCCGGCTCCTTGCCGAACTTCTTGCTATGGGCTTCGAAGTAGGCCTTGGCCTCGGGGCTGGTGTTGGCGTTCCACGAGCCCATGCCGATGACGCCTTCGGCATTCCCGGCCATCACATTCTTGTAGAGCTGGAAGGCGGTCCCCACCGAGGCGTAGAAGTACTTCGGGTTGAATCCCACTTCGCGCGACTGGCGGCTCGCAAGGATGGTGTCCGGCGGGTAGGTGATGCCGATGAAGGCGTCGGGATTCAGGTCCTTCATCGTACGCAGCACGGGCGCCAGGTCTTTCACACCGAGCGGATAGCTCTTGCGGTCCACGACCTGGATGCTGGTCTTCTTGAGCGCGTTGTTGAGCGCCGCGAAGTTCTCCAGGCCGAACAGGTCGTCCATGTAGACGATGGCGATGGTCTTCACGTTGTTCGCCACCATCAGGTCGACCAGCGCGCCCATCATCTTGTCGGGTTGCTGCAGCAACGAGAAGAAGTAGGGCAGGCGCATGTCGATCAGCTTGCGCGACAGCGCGGTGGGCGCCAGCATCGGATAGCCGAAGCGGTTGGCGAGCGGCGCCACCGCGAAGTTCGCGCCCGAGCCCCAGGGCGGCAAGATGAGGTCGACCTTGTCACTGCCCATCAGCTTCTCGTAGGTGCGCACGCAGGTTTCGGTTTCGCTGCGGTCGTCGTAGCCGATCAGTTCGATGGGCCGCTTCGCGCCCTTGACCGAGAGCCCGCCGGCGGCGTTGACCTGTTCGGCCCACAGCAGGTAGTTGGGTTCCTGGCTGACTTGCGCGCCCGCGGCCCATGGACCGGTGCGGGCGATGGCATAACCGACGCGCACCGGCGCGCCCTGCGCGAAAAGGCGCGGTGCAACGGCGGCAGCGCCGAGAGCGGTGGCGGTTCCCTGGATCCAGCGGCGGCGATTGGCGTGGCGAAACATACGGTCTCCTTCCGGGCGTCGAGGTGCGTCCGGTCCCGGCATCCTAGGAAGAATGGCCTCCGCGCGCTGTGCCCGCTGCGCACAAAGCAGTTGTCGCAGCGTGCACGCCGCTAGTGGTTAACCCGCAAGCCCGGGCGCGAGTCGTGCACCGGAAAATAGGCACAGCCTTTTAACGAACCAACCTATGACCGCGTCCCTCCTTCTGTCGACCGACGGCGTCCCTCCGCGCGAACGCGCGCCGGTCTGGCGCGAGTGGGTGTGGCGACACTTCGGCGGGCTGGAGTCGGACCTGTACGGCGACCGCGATTTCGACGGGCATCTCGCGGCCTCGCATGCCGGCGACGTGATCCTCACGCGCCTCGAAGCGAATCGGCATCGCGTGCTGCGCACGCCGCAGATGGCGCGCAGTAGCGAGGCGGCCTATCTGAAGATCGTGGCGCCCTGGCAAGGCTCGGCGGAAGTGGCGCAGCGGGGCCGCGAGGCTGCTGTGCGTGCCGGCGGCTGGACGCTCTATGACACCACCGCCGACTACACCGTCGCCAACCCCGAGCGCAGCGACCATCTCATCGTGATGCTGCCGAAGGAGCAGGTCGCAGCACCCGGCCTTCCGCTGGGCGACCTGGTGGCGCGCCGTGTCGGCGGCGGCAGCGGCATCTCGCGCGTGGCGCTGGAGACCATGCGCAACACCTATCTGGAGCTGCCCTACATGAGCGAGGCGGCAGCGCGCGGCGCGGGCGAACTCATCATCCAGCTCGTGCGGCTCTCGCTGATGGAACTGGCCGGGCAGGACACGCCGCGCACGCAGCGCGAGGCGCTCAAGGACCGCATCCGGCAGCACGTGGCACAACAC
Organism: Variovorax sp. J22R115; assembly: GCF_030317005.1. Classification (NCBI taxonomy): domain Bacteria; kingdom Pseudomonadati; phylum Pseudomonadota; class Betaproteobacteria; order Burkholderiales; family Comamonadaceae; genus Variovorax; species Variovorax sp. J22R115. The sequence goes on from NZ_JASZYM010000011.1 coordinate 269,312, forward strand.
CTGCGCGACCCCGCACTCTCGATCGAAGGCATCGCCCAGGCGCTGCGTTGCAGCAAGCGCCATCTGCACAACGCCTTCGCGGGCGACGACGACACGCTGACGGGCTACATCCTTCACCAGCGCCTGGCGTGCAGCATCCGCGACTTGCAGGACCCCGCGAACGCCACGCGTCCGATCACGGACATCGCGATGTCCTCGGGTTTCAGCAATCTCTCGCACTTCAGCCGCGTGTTCCGCGAACACACGGGCGGCAGCCCGAGCGAGTTCAGGCGGCAGGCAGCACGACGCTGACGGCGAGGCCCGGGCTGGCGTTGCGCACGGTGAACGTGCCGCCGTGGGCTTCGGCAACCAGCCGGCAGAGGTACATGCCGAGCCCAACGCCGCCGGTGGCGCGCTGGCGGGCACTGTCGGTCCGGTAGAAAGGCTCTGTCAGGCGCTCCAGTTGCGCGGCATCGACGCCCGGACCGAAATCGCGCACTTCAAGTTCGACGCCCTGCCCCGCCCTTCGCAGTGCGATGCGCGGCGGCTGTGCGGCCTCGGCGCCGTGCCGCAGCGCGTTGTCGAGCAAGTTGCGCACGAGGAGGCGGATGCGCGACCTGTCGAGGGTCAGCGTCGGCAGGTCCGCCGCGAAATCCAGCGTGATGCGTTGGCCGTCGGGATGCTCGCTCACCGCCTCGCGAATGAGCGCCGCCAGATCGACCGGCTCGCGGTGCAGCGCCGCATGCGGGCTGGCGAGCCGCTCGCTTTCGAGCAGGTCGGTGATCAGGTCGCGCATCTCCGCAAGATCGCGCAGGAGCGCGGCACGCTCGGTCTCGCCTTCGGGCGTCGCCGGCAGCAATTCGGCGTTGAGTCGCGCACGGGTGAGCGGCGAGCGCAGTTCGTGGCTCAGCGCCAGCAGCAGCGCGCGCTTGGCATCGAGCATGCCCTGGATATCTCGCGCCATCGTGTTGATGCGCTGCGCCAGATCGCCCAACTCGTCGCGGCGGCGCAGCGGGATCGGCACGTCGAACGCGCCGCGGCCGAAACGTTCGGCACCGGCGCGGATGTCGTCGAGCGGTCGCAGCAGCCGGCGGACGTAGGCATAGGCCAGCATGATCAGCACCAGCAGCAAGGCCAGCGTGATCCAGCCGATGCCCTGCGGCTCGCGCTGCCAGGGCAAGGTGCCGACACCGAAGCTCACGCGATGCCCGTCGGCGGTGGTGCGGCTGAGCCAGTCGCCGCGCGGGCCGAATCCGTGGGCACGGCGGTCGGGATGCGAGTCCCAGTTCACGCTCGGGCCTTCGATGCGGATGGAGATCGGAAGCCGCGCCACCAGCGCCTGCGCGCGCGCCACGTCGGGCGGTGTGCCCAGCTCGGTCACGATGCGGTCCATGTAGTCGGCAACCACGGGCCGGGCCGCGTCGCGCCAGCCGGTCGAGAAAGCGCGCTGCATGCCGCCGAGGAAGACCGCCGCCATCGCCAGCGCGAGCAGCACGAAGACGATGATCAGGCGCACGCGCAAGGAATGGCGCCAGCGGTGATGCCAGCGATGGCTTCGTCCCGCCTTCACGCCGGCCCGCTCCGGCCGACGGCCAGTGTGTAGCCGGCGTTGCGCAGCGTCTTGATGCAGTCCAGGGGCTCCAGCTTCCGGCGCAGCCGGCTCACCACGATGTCGACGGCGCGCGTGTACAGCTCGGCTTCGTGGCCGCGAAGGCGGTTCAGGATGTCGTCACGGCTCCAGACCTTGCCGGGCTGGTCCGCGAGCAAGGCCAGCAACTCGAACTCGGTGCTGGTCAGGTCGACGCGCTCGCCCTGGCGCAGCACCTCGCGCTTGTCGAGGTCGATCGACAGTCCTTCGAACACTCGGCGTTGCGCTGGCGCCGCCGCGGGCACGGTGCGCTGACGCCGCAGGATGGTCTGCACCCGCGCGACCAGTTCGCGCGGCTCGAAGGGCTTGGGCAGGTAGTCGTCCGCACCGAGTTCCAGGCCGACCACGCGGTCCATCACGTCGCCGCGGGCGGTCAGCATGACGATCGGGATGTCGCTTTCCTTGCGGATCTCGCGGCATAACGCAAAGCCGTCCATCTCGGGGAGCATCACGTCGAGGATGGCGGCGTCGTAGCTTTCGGCGCGGAGCTTGGCGAGGCCGTCGCTCGGGCTCGTTGCACTGTCGAGCACGCAGTCGAAGCGAGCGAAGTAGCTCGCCAGCGGAGCGCCGAGGTGCTCGTCATCGTCGATCAGCAGGATGCGCGGCATGAACCATTCTCGCTCGCCCTCAGCACGCCGGGCATCACCACGGATCGACCGGGCCGATGCGGCCGAGATGCGTGTTGGCGAAGCCCGTCGCGTACTTGAGGCCGTAGCCGAGCGCGCGGTCGAAGCCGATGTGGGCGCACCAGATCAACCCGGCGGCCATGGCCACCGGCGCATCACCCAGCGAAGCGATCACCAGCATCGCGACCGGCCCGATGTACGAATGCGCCGTGTTGTACGCCGCCGCACCGACCCGCGGCCCGGCCAGGTAGCCGAGGAAGGACAGATCGGGCAACGGGAACAGCATGGCGAAGGCGCCCCAGCCGGCGCCGAGCTGTGCATAGGCAACGACTGCCGCCACGAGTACAACCAGACCCTCGACCCGCAACACCCAACGAACGCCGCCCGAGGCAGCACCGACCAGAGCGCCGTCCTCCCCTTCCAGAGGGCCGCCGCGCAGGGCCGCTCCCAAGCGGCCGGCCCGTCCCCGGTAGAGGGTAGGCGAAGCGACACGAAGTGCGCGCAGCCTGGGGGCGAGCATCTACCCCCTCCAGCGACGACCGCGTTCCATGAAGTCCCGCACCTTTTGCTGTTGCGCGGGGTTCAGGCTGTCGAAGAAGTCCGCTGCGGCGGCAATCACCTCGGGACTGCCTGCTTGTATCGCCGCCGTCTTGTCCTCGACCAGCTTCTTCGCGCGCTCCTGGTCGAGCTTGGCGCCGGCGAACAGCGAGCGGAACTCAGCGCGCGGATCGCCGCCGCCGCGCAATGCCGCACGTTGCGCCTGCAGCTTCTCGGTGAGCACCGTCAGCTTCTGCTTCTGCGAGACGTCGAGTTCGAGCTTGCCGCTCACGCGCTCGACCATCCTGGTGCGGAACTCGGCCCGGTCCTGCTCCGATGCGCCGCTCCAGCCATGGCGATGACCACAACCCGCGAGGCTGCCGGCGACCAGTGCCGCGCTCGCGATACCGAAAAGGGAACGTTTGAACCAGCGTTTCATGAGAGTCTTCCTTCAACAACGATCGGAATCGATCAGGGAGACCCGATGGTGCGTTCGGGCCGCCGCGAAGTCCTTTCGCGGCGGTTTCGGCGTGTTTCGTTTTATTGCGGCTAGCGAACCAGCGCCGCCGCGGGATCTTCCGCCTCCAGCACGCCCTGCGCCCAGGCTTCGAGCTTGCTCGTGTCGGCCCGCAGCACTTCCTGCTTGACCGCCAGGATCTGCGAGGGGTGCATCGAGAAGCTGCGCAGCCCCAGGCCCAGCAGGAGCCGCGTGAACACGACGTCGCCCGCCATCTCGCCGCACACGCTCACGCCCTTGCCTTGGCGCCGGCACTCGGCAATCGTGTCGGCCACCAGACGCAGCACCGCTGGATGCGCCGGGTCGTACAGATGCGCCACGGATTCGTCGGCGCGATCGATGGCCAGCGTGTACTGGATCAGGTCATTCGTGCCGATCGACAGGAAGTCGAAGTACTTGAGGAAGGTCTTCAACGTCAGCGCGGCCGCCGGGATCTCGATCATCGCGCCGATCTTCACGTTGCCGTGCACCACGCCGCGGTTGTCGAGTTCCGCGCGCGCGAAGTCGATCAGCGAAAGCGTCTGGCGGATTTCGCTCACGTGGGCAAGCATCGGGATCAGCAGGTGAATCTCGCCGTGCGCCGCCGCACGCAGGATGGCGCGCAGTTGCGTGAGGAACATGGCCGGATCGGCGAGGCTCCAGCGGATGGCGCGAAGTCCCAGGGCCGGATTCAGGTGTGCATCGTCGCGCACCGATTTGCCGTCGAGCGGCTTGTCGGCGCCCACGTCGATGGTGCGGATCGTGACGGGCATGCCTTGCATGCCTTCGACCGCGCGCTTGTACGCCTGGTACTGCTCTTCCTCGTCGGGCAGGCGCGTCATGCGCTGCGCCTCGCGGCCCATGAAAAGGAATTCGCTGCGGAAGAGGCCCACGCCGACCGCGCCGGCCTTGACCGCGCCGACCGAGTCCTCCGGCATTTCGATGTTGGCGAGCAACTCGACGCGCTGCCCATCGAGCGTGATGGCCGGCTTGTGGCGCAGCCTCGACAGCCGCCCGCGCTCGAGGTCACCCTGACGCTGCTTGAACCCGTACTCGGCCAGGATGATGGGCGAGGGGTCGACGATCATCACGCCGGAATCGCCATCGATGATCACCCAGTCGTCCTGCCGCACGAGCTGGCTGGCGCTGCGTGCGCCGACCACGGCGGGGATGTCCATGCTCCGCGCCACGATCGCGGTGTGCGAGGTGCGCCCGCCCACGTCGGTCACGAAGCCGGCGAACACGCTTTTCTTGAACTGGAGCATGTCGGCCGGCGACAAGTCGTGCGCGATGAGAACCAGCGGCGCATCGAATGCATCGTTCGCGGTCGGATCGGACTGCTCGCCGTCTTCGTTTTCGGCGGCACGCTTGCGCCGGGGCGGGTTGGGCGCGAGCACCGCCGCCGTCCCTTTCATGCGATGCAGGAGACGCTCGACCACCTGCTCCAGATCGGCCTTGCGCTCGCGCAGGTATTCGTCCTCCATCTCGTCGAACTGCCGCGCCACCACCTCGAGCTGCGTAGTCAGCGCCCACTCGGCGTTGTAGAGCCGCTCGACGATCCAATGCTTGACGCCGCCCGTGAGCACTTCGTCCTGCAACAGCATCTGATGCACGTCGAGCAGCGCCGAGAGTTCGTGCGGCGCGTCGTTGGGCCCCATCAGCGCCACACTGGCCTGCAGCTTCTGCAACTCTTCGGCCACCGCGTCGCGAGCCATGCGAACGCGATCAATCTCGGTCTCGATCTGCTCCGGCTTGATGAAGTAGTGCGCCACATCGATGCGACTCGACACCACGAGGACCGCCCGCCCGATGGCAATGCCACGGGCAACAGGCAGTCCGTGGATCGCAAACGTCATGCAGCCGCCCCTAAGAAATAAGCGAGCGCGAAGCGCAAGCGCCGTTGATGAAATGCCGCAGAACCGGCTCCGCCGGGCGGCGGGCATTGCCCCCGGAAAGGGGGTGGGCGTTTACACGCAGTGAAAAAGTCTGGGGGTCAGCCATTTACTCGCCTTCCCCGAATTTGTCGTTCATGAGTGCCACGATGGCATCGAGCGCTTCCTGCTCGCGATCGCCATTGGTTTCGATTTCCACCGTCACACCGAGGCCTGCGGCCAGCATCATCACGCCCATGATGCTCTTGGCATTGACGCGGCGGTCGCCGCGCGCGAGCCAGACGTCGCAGGGATAGCTCCCCGCAAGCTTGGTGAGTTTGGCCGAGGCCCGAGCGTGCAGGCCCAGCTTATTGCTGATGGTCACGGATGTCTTGGTCACTGTGCTTTCTTCTTGCTTGATTCTGCGGTGCCGCCACCGCCACCTGCATCACGCCCGCAGTGCCCCCGGTCACCGCGCGCTGCACCAGCGTATCGAGCGGTTCGTTACGGTAACTCACCGCGCGCAGCAACATCGGCAGGTTGACGCCCGCCACGAGCCGCGAGCGGATGCCGTCGACCAGCTTCTGCGCCACGTTGCAGGGCGTTGCGCCGAAGACGTCTGCCAGCACGAGCACCTGGGAGCGCGGCGCGCGCTGGAGTTGCGCCAGCGTGATGCGCGCCGCAGCGAGGGTTTCTTCCGGCGAGACATTGGGCAGCACGTCGAGCGCGACGATCGACGGCTCGCTGTCCGGAAAGACATGCAGCGCGCATTGCCGCAACGCTTGAGCGAGCGGCGAATGGGCGATGATGAAGATGCTGTTCATGCAGGTCGGCGAGTCCCGTCAATTATGCGGGGGCGTCCGCCGGATGTAGAAATAGGACAACACGCAGCATCCCACAAACCGGTCATGAGCGCCCCTTCGCGTTTCCCGGATCACGGTAGTCTCAATCCTTCAAAGAACGTCTGGAGCGCGTCGAACGACGACGGCGTTCCCAGCACCGTCGCCTGGTAGAGGGCCATGCCGTCCGGACGCTGCTGAGCAAACCACAGGACGTGAGCCGCCTCGGCGTGACCGGCTCCCGCGGGCCCTTGGGTATCGAGACGCACCGGCGCGACCAAAGTCGATGCCCGAGGCAGGTTTGCCGAAGTTTCTGCGACCGGCGTGCCCGCAAGCTGCTGGGCCGTCGCCGCCCGCCAAGCTCGCATCCAGCTTTCGGCCTGCGCCACACTGCCGGCCGAGGCGTGCGCCACGGCGAAGGTGGCGCCCCCGGCCTTGCAGCCCGCCATGTCGACGGCCACTGCGTCAGTGCCGAGCGGCAACTGCCGCGTTGCGCGGTCGGGCTTGCAGGGGAGCAGCGCGATCACGCCGGCGTCCCCGACCGGGACTTCGCGCCAGTTGAAAGTGGGGCTGCACGCGAAGGCGACGGCAGCCAAGGCGATGGCCGCGAGACGGGAGGTTGAGGGAAAGGGCATCGGGAGATCGATTATCGAACGCATGCCGAACAGCCCTGCGCCCAGGTCCGGACGCGGTCAGGCGATGGGAACTAAAATCAACCGCCTCCCTCGATCACCATGAACAAAGTCATCTACGCTGCCGCAACCGCGCTCGCCTTGGCCGTCGGTGTCGGCGTGTACCTGAACACAGGGGTTTCCGCGGCGCCCGCCTCGACCTTCGTGCTCCTCGATGGCAGCAAGAAGTCCAGCGAGGACCTCAAGGGCAAGGTGACGCTGGTCAATTTCTGGGCTACGAGCTGCGTCACCTGCGTCGCCGAAATGCCCAAGGTCATCGCGACCTACGACAAATACAAGAGCCAGGGTTACGACACCCTCGCCGTGGCCATGAGCTACGACCCGCCCAGCTACGTCGTCAACTTCGTCGAAACGCGCAAGCTGCCGTTCAAGGTCGCGATCGACAACACCGGCGCCGTCGCCCAGGCGTGGGGCGACGTGAAGCTCACCCCCACCACCTACGTCGTCAACAAGCGCGGCGAAATCGTCAAGCGCTACGTAGGCGAACCCGACTTCGCCGAACTCCACAAGCTCATCGAAAAGCTCCTCGCCGAGGCGTAAAACAGGCTCGCCCTCAGGCTTCGCGCACTCCGCGTCGCTTCGCCCACCTCCTGCCGGGGGCAACACCGGCGGCCCGGCAGAGCCGGTTCCGCAGTGTTTCTGGCAATTTGGCGCTCGGGCGGAAGGCGCTGGCTTTCGTCGAGCTACTTGTTCCTGAAGGTGTCGTGGCAGGTCTTGCAGGTTTCCCCGACCGCTCCCATCGCGGTCTTCAGCGCATCGAGATTGCCGGCCTTCGCGGCGACCAGCAGCTTGTCGGTGTCGCCCATCAACCTCTCGCTGAGTTCCTTGAACTTGGCCTGTTCCTTCCAGATCTCCGGCTTGGCCTTGCCTCCTTCGGTACCGGGTCCGAAACCGGCCCAGGGCAATCGCGATATCTGGGCCACCACCTCCGCGTTGGACACCGCCACCACAGCGTCGTACGGCACACGGCCGGCGGCCATGGCACCCAGGCGCCCCACGTGCTGGCCTTGAATGAACATCGCGCTTTGCCGGTACTTGATCGCGTCTTCAGTCTTGGCGAACTGCGCAGCGGCCGGGGCGGAAATGGCGGCGCATGCGGCAGCCAGGGTGATCAGGATCACTCGTTTCATCGTGTCTCCTTCTTGTGGTCGCGTCGCGAGGTACGGCGCTGCGGTCAGTTTAGGGATTTGCCGCCGCTCACGACTAGAGACAACCCGCAGAACGCGCGGCGCCGGAAGTTTGCTAATCTGCACGTCCCGCCGCCATGCCAAGACCTCGCCGATGACCGCCTCCTTCGAGCCCGCCGCCCGCCATCGGGGCCTGGCGGACGCCGGCGCGTCTCGCACACGGGTCTGGGATCTGCCGACGCGGCTCTTCCACTGGGTCCTGGCAGCGGCCGTGATCGGCCTGATCGCGACCGGCCTCGGCGGCATCATGGAGTGGCACTACCGGCTCGGCTACACGGTGTTGTCGCTGTTGCTGTTTCGCTTGGTCTGGGGCTTCGTGGGTGGGCGATGGTCTCGTTTTTCCGCTTTCCTCTACGCCCCGACCTCGGTCGTGGCCTACCTGCGGGGGCGGGGCCATCCCGATCACCTCATAGGTCACTCGCCGTTGGGCGCCCTGTCGGTGTTCGCACTGCTGGGCTTTCTGATCGCCCAGGTCGCGACAGGACTGGTGGCCGACGACGAAGTCTCGGCCTCGGGGCCGCTGACGCGCTTCGTCCCGAATTCGGTCGTCAGCGCTGCCAGCACTTGGCACACGACGGTGGGCAAGTGGACCGTGATCACGCTCGTCAGCCTCCACGTGCTGGCCGTGCTGTTCTATGTCGTTATCAAGCGGCACCGGTTGGTGCGTCCGATGATCACCGGCGACAAGCTGGTCATCGACGGAAGCGCGGCGCCGAGCCGGGATGATGTGGCGTCGCGCCTGCTCGCCTTCGCGGTGTTCGCCGCCTGTGCGGGGATCGCGACCTGGATTGCATCGTTGCGCGTATGAGCCACTCGGTTTCACGCCCGCTGCCATTGGCGGATACGCCGGAGATCGTGCTCATGACACCGGACGAGCCGCACGAGTTGGAGGCTGCGCGCGCGATCTTCCGGGACTACGCGGCTTCGCTCGGCATCGACCTCGGGTTTCAGAACTTCGATGAAGAACTCGCCAATCTTCCGGGCGACTACGCGGAGCCGCGGGGCGCGCTGCTTTTGGCGCTGGTCAACGTGAGTGACACGGCGGTTCCGGTCGATGCGCAGCCTTTGCAACGGGCTACAGGCGGCTTGGCGTACGTGGCGGGTTGCTGCGCACTGCGCCCGCTGGATACAGCCGACTATCCGAATGCTGCGGAGATGAAGCGCCTGTACGTGCGGCCGGCGTTTCGCGGAGTAGGGCTCGGGCGCCAACTGGCCGAGGCCATCCTGGATGCTGCGCGCGGCGCCGGCTATGCCTGCGTGCTGCTCGACACGCTCGACGACATGGAATCCGCAAGAGCCCTCTACGAAGACCTGGGGTTCGTGGACGTGCCGCCCTACTATCACAACCCAATTGCCGGGTCGCACTACCTCAAAACAGAACTTTAGCTCGCCCCCAGGCTTGCCCACTTCGTGTGGCCGCCCACCCCCTGCCGGGGGCAACACCAGCGGCCCAGCAAAGCTGGTGCCGCGGTGTTCCTGGCATTGGGGGAGCGGGGTTTAGGCTTTTGCCTGGGCCAGCAGGGTGTCGGCGTCGCTCACTTCGAACTTGCCGGGGGCTTCGACGTTGAGGGTCGCGACCTTGCCGTCCTTCACCAGCATCGAATAGCGATTGCTGCGAACGCCCATGCCGCGTGAGGTCAGGTCGAGCGTGAGACCGGTTGCATTCGCGAAGGCGCCACTGCCGTCGGCCAGCATACGGACCTTGGCGCCAGTCTTCTGGTCGCGAGCCCAGGCGCCCATGACGAAGGCGTCGTTGACGCTGACGCACCAGATTTCATCAACGCCTGCGGCCTTGAAATCCTCGAAGTGCAGGACATACCCCGGAACGTGCTTGGCGGAGCAGGTGGGCGTGAAAGCGCCGGGCAGCGCGAACAGCGCGATGGTCTTTCCGGCCGCGGCCTTGGTCACTTCGACCGGGTTCGGGCCGATGCTGCAACCCTCGCCCTCGACTTCCGAATACTCCTGCAGGGTCGCCGGGGGAAGGGTGTCGCCAACTTTGATCATCTACTGCTCCTAAAAAGAAAAACGGCCCACATTGTGGGCCGTTTTTCATGGGGCTGTGTTTGCCTGCGATCAGACCAGGACGGCCTTTTCGACCAACCGGGTCACGACCCAGTTCTTCGACTTCGAAATCGGCCGGCTTTCGGTGATTTCGATGGTATCGCCCAGCTTGTACTCGCCCTTTTCGTCATGGGCGTGGTACTTGCTCGTCTTGGCCACGATCTTGCCGTAGAGCTCGTGCTTCACACGACGCTCGACCAGCACAGTCACGGTTTTCTCGCGCTTGTCGCTGACCACCTTGCCGATCAAGGTGCGCTTGAGGGATTTTTTAGCTTCCGTCATGTTCACTCCTTACTTGGCGGCTTGGGTTTCTTGCTGCTTCTGAGCAAGAATGGTCTTGGCGCGAGCGATGTCGCGGCGCGTCACGCGCAGCGTCGAGGTGTTCGACAGCTGTTGCGTGGCCTTCTGCATGCGCAGGCCGAAATGGGCCTTCTGCAGATCCTTGATTTCAGCTTGCAAGCCCGCAACGTCCTTGTTGCGCAGCTCGGCAGCCTTCGAAGTCTTGGCCGGAGCCGCAACTTCCTTCTTCTTACGTGTTGCCATGGTGTTCTCCTCGATCAGGCGCCGAGCTGGCGTGCGACGAAGGTCGTGCGCAGCGGCAGTTTGGCAGCGGCCAGACGGAAGGCCTCGCGAGCGAGTTCTTCGGGAACGCCGACGATCTCGTAGATCACCTTGCCGGGCTGGATTTCGGCGACGTAGTACTCGGGGTTGCCCTTGCCGTTACCCATCCGCACTTCTGCGGGCTTGTGGGAGATCGGCTTGTCGGGGAACACACGAATCCAGATGCGGCCACCGCGCTTGACGTGACGCGAGATCGCGCGACGTGCGGCTTCGATCTGACGGGCCGTGAGACGGCCGCGGTCGATCGACTTCAGGCCGAAGTCACCGAACGACACCGCGTTGCCGCGGGTCGCGATGCCGGTGTTGCGGCCCTTTTGTTCCTTGCGGAACTTTCTGCGTGCAGGTTGCAGCATGTTTCTTACTCCGTAGTTCTAAGACCGATCACTCGGTCTTGGCACCGTCAGCTGCTGCAGCTGGCGCGGCTTTGCGGACGCGCTTAACGGCGGGTTTCGAGTCTGCACCCGGAGCCGCGGGGGCGGCACCAGTGGCTTCTGCGGGCTTGTCGCTGCCATCGGCCGGAGCGACGTTGCCGCCGATCGGACCACGGGCACCGGCGCGCGGGCCACGGCGGTCAGAGCCGGGACGGTCGCCACCAGGACGGCCATCGCGACGCGGGCCGCGCGGGCGGCGCTCTTCGTCAGGACGCGGCGTTTCGACGGCCGGCAGGTCGTTACGACCCAGCGTGTCGCCCTTGTACACCCAGACCTTGACGCCGATGACGCCGTAGGTGGTCTTGGCTTCCGAGGTGCCGTAGTCGATGTCTGCGCGCAGCGTGTGAAGCGGCACGCGACCTTCGCGGTACCACTCGGTACGTGCGATTTCGATGCCGTTCAGGCGACCGGCCGACATGATCTTGATGCCCTGGGCACCCAGACGCATGGCGTTCTGCATCGCACGCTTCATGGCGCGGCGGAACATGATCCGCTTTTCGAGCTGCTGGGTGATGCTGTCGGCGATCAATTGGGCATCGATTTCGGGCTTGCGCACTTCTTCGATGTTGACCGCGACCGGCACGCCGAGCTGGCGACCGAGTTCACGCTTGAGGTTCTCGATGTCTTCACCCTTCTTGCCGATCACGACGCCCGGACGTGCCGAGTAGATCGTGATGCGGGCGTTCTTGGCGGGACGCTCGATCAGCACGCGCGAAACGGACGCGTTCTTGAGCTTCTTCTTCAGGTACTCACGCACCTTGATGTCTTCGGCCAGCATGCCGGCGAAGTCGCGGTTGCTTGCGTACCAGCGGCTGGACCAGTTACGGCTGACCGCAAGGCGGAAGCCGGTTGGGTGGATTTTCTGTCCCATATTTCTTCCAGGCCTGTTAGTTGCCAACCGTCACGTACACATGGCACGTGGGCTTGCTGATGCGATTGCCGCGACCCTTGGCGCGCGCGGTGAAGCGCTTGAGCGTGGCGCCTTGCTCGACGTAGATGGTCTTGACCTTCAGTTCGTCGATATCGGCACCGTCGTTGTGCTCGGCGTTGGCGATGGCCGACTCGAGCACCTTCTTGACGATCACAGCGGCCTTCTTCTGCGTGAATTGCAGGATGTTGAGCGCTTGATCGACCTTCTTGCCGCGGATCAGGTCGGCGACCAGACGGCCCTTGTCGACCGAAAGGCGGACGCCGCGGAGGACTGCACGTGTTTCAGACATGGTCGTTCCTTACTTCTTCTGGACTTTCTTGTCCGCGGGGTGCCCCTTGAACGTGCGCGTGAGCGCAAATTCGCCGAGCTTGTGGCCGACCATCTGGTCGGTGATGTACACGGGCACGTGCTGCTTGCCGTTGTGCACGGCGATGGTCAGGCCGATGAACTCGGGCAGAACCATCGAGCGACGCGACCAGGTCTTGATCGGCTTCTTGTCCTTGGTCGTCACGGCCTTGTCGGCCTTGGCCACGAGGTGGTGGTCGACGAACGGACCTTTTTTGAGAGAGCGAGTCATTTGCTAACCCTTACTTCTTGCGACGCGACACGATGAAGACCTGCGTGCGCTTGTTGTTACGGGTCCGATAACCCTTGGTCAGGTTGCCCCACGGGTCGACAGGATGACGGCCTTCGCCGGTCTTGCCTTCGCCACCACCGTGCGGGTGGTCGACCGGGTTCATCACCACGCCGCGAACGGTCGGGCGGATACCCATCCAGCGCTTCACACCGGCCTTGCCGAGTTGGCGCAGGCTGTGTTCTTCGTTGGCGACTTCACCGATGGTCGCGCGGCACTCGACGTGCACGCGGCGGACTTCGCCCGAACGCATGCGGACCTGGGCGTATACGCCTTCACGGGCCAGCAGCGTGGCCGAGGTACCAGCCGAGCGGGCGATCTGCGCGCCCTTGCCGGGTTGCAGTTCGATGCAGTGGATCGTCGAACCCACGGGAATGTTGCGGATCGGCAGCGTGTTGCCGGCGCGGATCGGGGCTTCCGAACCGCTCAGCAGCGTTGCACCGGCTTCAAGACCGCGCGGGGCGATGATGTAGCGGCGCTCGCCGTCGGCGTAGCACACGAGCGCAATGTGAGCGGTGCGGTTCGGGTCGTACTCGATGCGTTCGACCTTGGCCGGGATGCCGTCCTTGTTGCGCACGAAGTCCACCACGCGGTAGTGGTGCTTGTGACCACCGCCCTTGTGACGGGTCGTGATGTGACCGTTGTTGTTGCGGCCGGCCTTCTGGAATTGCGGCTCCAGCAGGGCTGCGTGCGGCGCACCCTTGTACAGGTGGTCCCGCGAGATCTTCACCGCGCCGCGTTGGCCGGGCGAAGTGGGTTTCATCTTGATGACGGCCATGATTAAGCGCCTTCCCCGACGAGGTTGAGCTCTTGACCAGCCTTCAGCGTCACGTAGGCCTTGCGAACGTTGTCGCGACGACCCATGGACTTGCCGAAGCGCTTGGCCTTGCCCTTGGTGTTGAGCACCGACACGCCCTGGACCTCGACCTTGAACATCAGTTCAACGGCGGCCTTGATCTCGGGCTTCGTGGCGTCCTGCAGCACCTTGAAAGTGACGGCATTGGACTTCTCGCCAACCATCGTGGCCTTCTCGGACACGATCGGGGCGACCAGCACGTTCATCAGGCGACCTTCGTCGAACTGACGCTGTGCGGGAGTAGGGTTCATGCGGCTCATGCGAACATCTCCTTGAGCTTGTCGACGGCACCCTTGGTGACCAGCACCTTCTTGTAGTGGACCAGCGACACCGGATCGGCGTAACGCGGCTCGACCACGAGCACGTTCACCAGGTTGCGCGAGGCCAAGTACAGGTTCTCGTCGACTTCCTCGGCGATCACGAGCACGGACTCGAGATTCATCGCCTTGAACTTGGCGGCCAGCGCCTTGGTCTTGGGCGAGTCGACCTTGATCGAATCGACCACGGCCAGACGGCCTTCGCGAGCGAGTTGCGAGAAGATCGACGCCATGCCGGCGCGGTACATCTTCTTGTTGATCTTCTGCGAGAAGTTTTCGTCGGGCATGTTCGGGAAAACGCGGCCGCCCCCACGCCACAGCGGCGAGGAAGTCATACCGGCGCGGGCGCGGCCCGTTCCCTTTTGCTTGAAAGGCTTCTTGGTCGAGTGCTTGACCTGTTCGCGGTCCTTCTGGGCGCGCGTGCCTTGGCGGGCATTGGCCTGGAATGCGACGACGATCTGGTGAACCAGGTCTTCGTTGTAGTCACGGCCGAACACGGTTTCAGGGGCGTCGTACTTCGACGCGGCCTGGCCTTGTTCGTTCAGGAGTTCGAGTTCCATTACTTCGCTCCTTCAGCGGCTTGCGGCTTGGCCTTGACGGCCGGACGCACGGTGACGAAGCCACCTTTCGAACCCGGAATCGCACCCCTGATCAGGAGCAATTGACGGGCTTCGTCGATACGGATCACGTCGAGGTTCTGGGTCGTCACGGTGACGTCGCCCAGATGGCCCGTCATGCGCTTGCCGGGGAACACACGACCGGGATCTTGCGCCATACCGATCGAGCCGGGCACGTTGTGCGAACGGCTGTTACCGTGCGACGCGCGCTGCGAGCTCATGTTGTGGCGCTTGATGGTGCCAGCGTAGCCTTTACCGATCGAGGTGCCTTGCACGTCGACCTTCTGGCCCACCGCGAACACGCTGGCCGCGGCGATGACGCCGCCAGCCTTGTGCTGACCAGCCGTATCGGCGGTCACGCGGAATTCCTGGATGATTTCGCCTGCTTCGACACCCGCCTTGGCGAGGTGACCGGCTTCGGGCTTGGTCACGCGCGATGCCTTGCGCGAACCGAACGTCACTTGCAGTGCGACGTAGCCATCGTTCTCTTGGGTTTTGATCTGGGTCACGCGGTTGTTCGACACATCCACCACCGTGACAGGAACTGCGTCCCCGTCATCGGTGAAGAGACGCATCATCCCCACCTTGCGGCCCAGCAACCCGAGGGAGTTGCTCAGACTCATTGGTTTTCTCCAAAACTCCCGCCGCTGCCACTTCAATTGGCGACAGCGTTTGGTATGCGGAAGAAGGTTGATAAAGTTCTGCGCAAATAGCGCTCTGGCGAGCGCAACTTAGGCAGAGCCGAAGATTATAGCCCGCAAGTGCTTGCAGGCGCAAGAGGCGAGGAGAATCGACCCGTGAGGGCTACTTCACCGGCATCGGGAGGATCTTTTCGCCCCCGGGCGTCTGCTTCAGGTCCCCGCTAGCCGGCAGAGCGGACGCTGCCTTGCCGACCTGCAACGGGATCGACGTCGCGCTGGTCGCGCCATATTGAGTCGTGAAAACATGGAGATAGCCAGCGCCCTCCGCGGCAAGCGTGACCTCCACCGTCAATGTGGTGGCTACGCCCGCCGGGAGCGTGCGCGTCACCTCGGTCGTACCGAGCGACACGCCCCCGTCGCCGGTCAGCCGCAACACGGCCCCATTCGGGTCGGTGATGCCTTCGAAGCTGAGTTCCACCGGGATGGCCTTCCCCGCCTGTGAGGTCGCATCTGGCACCCGGAACCGCACGACGATGCCGGAGCCATTGGCCTTCAGGGGGGCGGCCTTCATCGACCCCTTCGCTCCAGAGGCCTTCGTGGCGGGAGGATTACCAGCGCTGTCGGCGATTGTCGATTCATGGGCGCTCAGCGCCAACAGCACGGCAACAGCGCCAGCCCCGGCGCGAAGTCCGGCGTTCGCAAAACCGCGCCTCATTGAATGGTGACGGTGAAACATGTCTCTGCCGAGGAGTTGTTGAAGTCGTTGATTACCAGAACGCTCTCGCCAGCCGGCAGGCCGACCGAACTCGCCTCCGTCGTGCTGACGGCGGTGGCCTCTGCGATCTGCCTGCCGCTGTAGACGACGAAATCCGGATCCGACGCAGGGGGACCGGCAACCGTGATCGTGTAGTTGCGTGCTGACGGCGTGGCGAACCTGAGATACACATAGTTGCCGAGCTTGTTGCGAAGACCCGCCTGGTTGGTCACACACGCAGACGTGCTCCCGCCCACTGTGGCGGTGCGATAGAGGGGAAGCGAGTTCGCCGCACCCGTGATGCCTCCGTTGTTCGTCTCCATCGTGCCGAACGGATCATTGGCGGCGGCGCTGATGTTCTGGGCGGCGAGGAGCGCCGCCAAAGCCGAAGCGCTTGCGGGTGCGGCCGAGCCGAATGCCGCAGTAAAGGGATGGATGGACGTGACGGCAAGGCCGCTCTTGAACGAAACGGCGGTCAAGGTATCGTGAATCGGCTTGAATCCGACCATGCTGTTCAGCTTCCACAAGATGGAATGAATGGATGCTTCCCGATACCAGCCCGGGTTGGGACTGGCGCCCGCCGTCAGGTCGACATTGGACCCGCTCGCCTGCCCCATTCCGACCGCGTCGGTGTAGTTGCCGCGGGCGAGGGCGATGCCGGACCATGCGTTGCCCCATCCTTCCGAAAACGCGATGCGCCGATCCAGACTGTCCGCCATGGAGTGACTGCCCCCCGGCGAATCGTCGCGGCTGAACGACGATTGGTAGTAGTGGCCCCATTCATGCGCAATCACCGAGGCGTCGTACTCGTCGGTGTCGACATTTTCCTTCCCGAGCACATAGATGGCCGCCGCCCCGTCCTCGTCCGAGAAGTAGGTGGTACCGATCTGGCCCAACGAAGGGTTGCCATCTGCAGGCACGTTGTTGACGCTCCAGAAGACGCGCAGTGCAGGAAAGACCATGTTCGGCGCCACGGACAAGACCTTGGCCTGCGCAGCGTAGACCGTGTCGAGCACGGCAAAAGGCGCTGCCGTTCGGCCCGAGGTATAGCTCGATCCGCCCCAGCCGGATGGTGCGTGAAGATTGCGCGTGCCCGCCTCCGCGCCGATGGAGAACGCTGGGGTTTCCATTGCGTAGACGGCACTCGACTGGGTATTGTCCCGGACGCTGACATCCCAGCTGCCCGCCGAGCCGCGCTGCAGCATCTGGGCCTTGACTCGAACGATGACAGCGGCGCCGGAGGGCACGGAAACGGAATAGGCGCCGTTGGGATCCGTTGCCGTGGTGGCCAGGATCGCCGGCGACGCGGCATCGACGATTTCCACGACGGCGCCGCGAACCGGCTTCGCCACGGTCGCCGAGTACATGAGTGCGCCCGTCGCGTTGGGAACCGAGTCGTAGGTCGCAACGCCATTGAGCGTGACCGTCGCCCCACTGGAGTTGTTGGCGCCGCTCAGAGCCAGCGCCGCCGGGTTGCCCCCACCGCCACCTCCGCCGCACGCGCCGAGCAGCGTCAGAGCAGCCAACGCCAATCCTCGCCAGAACCAGATTCGTACCATGCACAGAGCCCTTGTTCGCGTGGCGGCAGCAGATGCCGCTCTGTCTAGGATCTAGGATGCCACAGCCACAGCTCGCGACATAAGAACAAAGCCCGATTGCACTGCTGCAATCGGGCTTTGGTGGTAAGCAAAGGTACTTACTGGAGCTTGATTTCGACGTCCACGCCGGCCGGCAGGTCGAGCTTCATCAGCGCGTCCACGGTCTTGTCGGTCGGATCGACGATGTCCATCAGGCGCTGGTGCGTACGGATCTCGAACTGGTCACGGCTCGTCTTGTTGACGTGCGGCGAACGCAGGATGTCGAAACGCTTCATGCGGGTCGGCAGGGGCACGGGGCCCTTGACGATCGCGCCGGTGCGCTTGGCGGTATCGACGATTTCTGCTGCCGACTGGTCGATCAGCTTGTAGTCGAACGCCTTGAGGCGGATGCGGATTTTTTGCTTGGTGGCCATGGTGATTCCTTTGTGCGTACGACTCAGATGTCGAGGATCTTGGCCACGACGCCCGAACCGACGGTGCGGCCGCCTTCACGGATGGCGAAGCGCAGGCCTTCTTCCATCGCGATCGGGTTGATCAGCTTCACCGTGATGGA